>CAYSLA010000204.1:4303-5610 GCA_964431685.1 uncultured bacterium
GTGGCTGCAACGACCACTCCGAAAAGGACTCCGGCCGAAGGATTTGCATTCACCTGCACCATCGCCGACGCCCAGGCGGACCCGAGGTGAGCACGCACATACCCGGTGCCGGACCTCTCAGCGATGAACAGCCCCTCCGCGGTAATCCTCCCGACTATGGTTCCACCCGGCGAAGCCGGCTCCACTGTCCAGAAAGCGCTCATTGGTCGGCTGCCGCCCATCGTGACAGCCGTAAACTCTCCGGTCTGGCCCACCAGCATTGTCGGAGGCGGGAAGACTACTGTTATTGATGTTGGAGCTTTCTCCGAATTGGGAATCAGGGTGGCGCTCAGGAATTCCACTCGGCTTCCAACGCGGAAAGGCACATCGACGGACTTGTGGGTCGCAGACCCTTCGCCCATCCGTATGACGTAGCTTCCGTCCGGCAGATCGCCAAGAAAGTACCTGCCCGAAGCATCGGATCTGGCCGTCCGCACAACGGTCGTTGCGGAGGAGTCGAGGGCTGCTACTTTGACGTCTGCCAGTCGTCCTTTGGTTACCGCATCTCGAACGAGACCTGTTAAGACGCGTGTGTATGGCAAAGTCCCAGGCGGGGGAGGGGGAATAGGTCCGCTGGCAGAGGTGCCGCCTCCACCCCCGCAACCTGCGCACAACGCCAGTATTAATGCACTCGACAGAAGCATTGAGAGTCGAACAAATGAAAACCCAGTCCGTCTGCGATTCAGAACGCGAGCCTGCATACATTCCACCTTCTTTCCACCCGGATACCTGTCTGGTCTGAAACGTTGGCGTTCACACCTTACGGCAACTGAAATATACCACTGGCTCGCTGGAAAAGCAAGTGCTTAGCTCTTGCATCTTGACAGTACCGTCCAGAGTGCGGCTGTGTTCACCGAAGACTACTCCGAAGCTCACGATGCCGCCCCGGCCGAAATTCCGGAACCCACGGGGATTCTGGGGCTGTTAGCCGGCATTTGCGGGCTTGTAGGTTCTGCGCGGCGGAAAAGGTAGTAACAGTTGTTCGTCGTTCTTCTCGAACTGTGCCGCCGGCCAACGCAGCCGGGGGCACAGTTCTTGTGGTTCGGCAAGCTTCGATTGGTGTGTCAGCGGACCGCCCCAGTCGTCTCCATCTGCTGGAATTTGAGCTTGATTACTGCCGCCGAAAAACGGCTGTTGACAGTTTTGCCGTTGGCCAATATAATATATGAGGCTGGCGCTTGCGCTCGCCTGCGCCGACGTAGCTCAATTGGCAGAGCAGAGGTTTTGTAAACCTCAGGTTGCGGGTTCGAGTCCCATCGTCGGCTCCA
>CAYSLA010000205.1:0-3749 GCA_964431685.1 uncultured bacterium
TGCCACACACTGCCTGCCGTTGACGAATACTTCCACAACGCTCTTGTCGATGAATACTCTCAGCTTCAGAGGCTCATCCGGACTCAGATAAACCGGTGCCGTCTCGACTCGGGATAATGCGTCCGGCAGCTCGGATGAATAGGAAGAGTCTATCGTGATGAGGCTATCGCAGGTGTCGTACCATTTGCTCATGTCAGAAAGCTTGTCCCAACCCACAAACCTCTCCCAGTTCTGAAAACCTCGCTGTCTGTAGAACGCAATCCTGGTGTATTCCTCTTTGCCGGGGGAGCGCAGGACATTCAGCTCGATCAACGGCGAGTTGCCCGGATCAATCTCCGCATCAATCTCCAGAGCATTACCCCCGATACCGTCGAGCACGACTTCCTTGTTGGCTTGAAGAATCATCGAACCTGTTTGGCGATGGTCATAGCGCAGCGACTCGGTGTCTCCGGCGGGTTCCATCAGAAGATCGTCTTTGCCTGAAACTGTAAGACGGCGAGGCAGGTTCATTATCTGGTCCCAGCCTGTTGTCGGCTTGCCGTCATTTATGTTGAAGATGGCGACCACTCCGCCTCTGCCGTCCGGAGTCGCTGAAGGAGCGTGCACACCTCCGGGCGACCACGAACCGAAATTGAACCGTCCACCGTTGCTGACAACAAACTTATCTCGCTCTTTGTCGTAATCACCGATCAAATACTTCCCACCGCTCATATGGCTGAAGTGCAACAGGATATGCCGGTCGCCTATCGGCCAGAAATACGGGCATGCACCATCATCACCTACCAACCCAAACAAGTCCTCTTCGCAGAAGGGATGCAGATACTCCCAGTTGATAAGGTCCGGAGAACGGAACAGAAATTCTGCCCTGGTCTTTCTTCCACTGGATTTGTGCGGAAGACTGCCGCCCGAGAGAGAGTAGTAGATTCCATCCTTTTTCCAGATGCACGGATCGAATACACTGTATGGTAACGGTGACCCGTCAGTGCTCTTGGCCGGTATGACCGCTCCACCCGACAGCTTCTTCCAGTTCAATAGCAGCGGATCGTCGGAGACAGCTATCATATTGCCTACCTGCGTTCCGTGGTACATGGCTATTACTCGGCTGTCTTCTACAAGAGTGGCTCCGGAGAAACAGCATTGCTCAGGATCAGGATAGATGGCATATGGCAGATCTTGCCAGTGTATCAGGTCTTCGCTGACTGCGTGCCCCCAGTGTACGCGCTTATCCTCCGGCGGAAACCCCTGATAGAACAGATGCCATCGTCCATGCCAGAAACAGAGGCCATTGGGGTCGTTAAGCGAACTCTCCGGGCTGACGAAATGATAGAGTGGGCGATATGGATCTGCGGCGAGCGCCGTTCTCGAATCAGCAAACCGCTGCAATAGCGGATTTGCTGCGAGTTGCTCCTGCTGCACACTGAGGTCATTCGAGAATTCAAACCACGGAACTTTGGATTTGCGACTGTGATCTTCACCGGTGCTCATTGTATGCTCCCTTTATAGCGCTGTCCAGCCGATCAAACCCCCGGCAACTTCCTGCGGTATCCATCAGTATACAGCCCGATCTCGTCGAATGGAATAGGCTGGAAACTCGGCCGATTCCAGAGCTGCGAATCCTGCAGAGTCGAGAAGTCGCCATCCATCAAGTCGGCAAACCCCGGGTTTCCGGTGGTGACCCAGTTGTCTATAAGATCATTGCATTCGGAGTTGCGCAGAGTGAACTCGCCACAGTTGAGAACTACATTTCTCCAGACGCTGTTGCTGTTGTTGTTCTCATAGAGATGAGCCAGTTCAGGATAGCGCGTTGAGTGGGGCGGCTGAGCCATGTCAATGGTCTCGGTATAGTCTTTCTGGTGTTTGTCGAGGAAGTCCGTCCAATACTCCGTTGTCCAGGGCGAAAAACTGACCGCGGCCTTGCACTCGACAAAGACGTTGTTCTCAACTATGTTGTCCTTGCCGCCGTGTATCTGAACTCCGCCGAATGTGCCGTCCGCGCAACGAACGAATACGTTGCCGTAGATCAGCACGCCGCTGATCGCATCGTCCAGTCGAATCCCCGCCTGACCGCATCCAAGACCGTTGCCCATGTCGTGCCAATAGTTGTAACGGAATACGTTTCCGCGGAAAGTCGGGTTGCCGAAGCTGTCCGATCCGCCCTGGTCATCGGAGTCGCGCAAGACGCTGTGAACCTCGTTGAGCTCGATGATATGGTCATTCCCGTCGACCCGCATTGCACTGCTGCCTGAGTCGTGGAAGTCGCAATGGGCGATGCGATTGCCTACTCCGGTAAGAGCCACAGCCGGTGTGTACGTATGGTCGATTCGTGAGAAATGGTGGATGTGGCAGTTCTCGACAAAATGGCCTCCCGGAGTCAGCGTCTTGCGGTCGCCGCCTGCAACGACGGTCCCTCCCCGCCCCAGAGTGTGGATGTCGCAGCTCAGGATTCCATGGTTCGCGCCACCCAGGATCTCCACTCCGTTGCCGCCGAACTTGCGCACCGTGCAGCCGGCCAACAGGCAGGATTCGCCGTTCCTGATAATGATCGCGTCACCGCGGCCGTTCTCCCACAGCAGCCCCTCAAACGACACGTGCGACACGGTGTTCAGTTCCAACACAGGTTTCTCGAGCATCGGGATTTCAAGGACAGCCTCGCTCGGGTCGGATGGCGGGTAGAAGTACAGAACGCCATTTGTCCGGTCGAGGTACCATTCGCCGGGACTGTCTATCTCGCACAGCAGGTTTACGGCGCAGAACCGTTGGCCTTTCCGGTATCCGTACGTGTGGAACGGAGGCGCCAGCCTTATCTCCTTGCGGTCGGTGTCGATTGATTCAACCTTCTCGTACGAATCGGCCCAGTCCCAGAACCAGTAACCGTATAGCCAGGCGTCCTTCTCGTCTTTCCATCGCGCCGGACGGTCTCCGCCGTACTTGAAATTGCCCTTGGTGCTGCCAATCAGACCGTGTATCTCCTTGCCGTCTAACTCCAGCACATCGTCAATCTCCACATACCCTTCGTTTGGCCAGCGTGAGATCGGCATAGGCTGGTTGTCAAAGTAGAGCTCCAGCAGCGGATGAGTCTTGAATCCGCGTCCACTGGAAAATCCGCCGGGCTCAAATGTCCCGAGATCGGTTATCCCCTGACCCTTAAGATCGGCGCACTGGACCTCCCCACGAGCTTCCTCGGGCAGCCGAGCAAGAATAGCGTCGTCCTTGACCGGCTCGAAGCCACTAATGCGTCTACCCGCATTGAACCGCGGCGCAGCCCCCTCCTCCGCCCGGTAGACAATTGGAGCGTCCTCTGTGCCGGAATCCTGCTGGGTGAGTTGGAATGTGTCAGCAACTTTGTACTCGCCATCGCCGATCAGGACCGTAACACCGCCGTCGCTCAGCGGCCCTCTTGCCTTGAGAGCGCGTATCTCGTCGCGTGCGCGCTCAATAGTGGTGAATGGACTGTCTTTTGTGCCACGGTTCGTGTCATCGCCGTCGACCGCTACGTGCAGAGTGACGCTCGGCGCGGGTCGTTGGGGACGCTGCACGCGGCTGGCTTGTGGGTCACGAGCAGGCAGACCGGCACGGAGACGCTCAATCTCGCGAATACGCTCATCTGCTTCCTTCGCGTGGTGCGCAGGACCGCCCTCAATGGCCTTTACCTGCTCATAAGCGGCCTTGGCTCCGCGGTAGTCTCCGATGCGCGTGTTGCATTGGGCTACGCACATCTGCGCGAGACTGCGCCACTCCGCGGGTGCGTG
>CAYSLA010000205.1:3849-5572 GCA_964431685.1 uncultured bacterium
ATCTTGGCGATTACGGGCGCAGTCCTACCCACTTCTTCCATCACGCGGTGGATTGGCTTTATGTCCTCCGCGGATCGCACGAATGAGCTCGCTATCCAGTCAACTCCGTTTTCCAGTCCGAACCTTAGGTTCGTCAGGTCCTTTTCAGTAACTCCCGCCATCGTGAGGGGCAGCCCGGGTACTGCGAATCCCTTGGACGAGAATATCTCCCCACCCACATTCACACGGGTGATCACATCGGTCTCAGTGGCTGAGAGCACCTTGAGCTCAATCTTTGCGTCGTCCAGGTATATGAGTTGGCCCTTTCTTACCTGGCTTACGATTTCGGGGAAAGGCAGTGAGGCTTCGGTGGAGCTGCCGTCGATATCCGCGGTGGTGAACCTGAACTCCTGGCCTGCGACGAGTTTCGCGGGCTGGTTGGTTATTCTGCCGATGCGCAGCTTTGGCCCTGACAAGTCTTGAAGAATCGCGACTGGCCTGCCGAGTTTGGTCGATACTCGGCGGATCGTCTCGATGACCTTCAGGTGGTCCTCGCAGGTTCCGTGCGAGAAGTTCAGCCTCGCGACATTCATCCCCGCCCTAATCAGTCGATCTATCATAGATGGCGAGTTGGTCGCCGGTCCTATGGTGCACACAATCTTTGTTTTGCGCATCGGCAGACTCTCCAGTGGTCCGGATTCTTCCAAGATTATACCACTCATACGCACAAACAGCACCGGCCGCTGGGCCGGTGCTGTCTGCAAATTGTATGGGGCGAGAAAAGGGACTCGAACCCTCGGCCTCCAGGGCCACAACCTGGCGCTCTAACCACCTGAGCTACTCCCGCCATAATCTGGCGCCCCCTAGAGGAATCGAACCTCTGACCCACTGCTTAGAAGGCAGTTGCTCTATCCCCTGAGCTAAGGGGGCACAAAAAACGCTATATATAGTGCCTGCTACTCTCGCCAGACACTAGATATGGTGCCAAGACATCTGTGTCTTGACAAACGAATCAGTTGCTGTCATGAGCACTCTCTCCCGGTGGGAGTTAGTTGCTCTATGCTCAACTGCAACATAATAATATAGCACGTTTTGAGCGTGTGAGTCAATCTGGCGTAGGTCGCATCTCGAAGTAATATGGTGCTTTGGCAGATAATCCCTTGGCGCTGTTGTACATTGTTCTCTAAGCAGGTACAGCGTTTCGCAGAGCCAGTACTCACAATTAGTGAGTATACCGAGTATGCAGAAACCACCCAATCGATCAAAGGTTCACGAACCCCCAGGGCGCACCAGGGCAACTCCCGATTCAATCTCGTTGCCATACACATCCACGCTCCGGATGGTGCCGCTGTGTATTTCGATTACTGCGAAACTGCTGCTCATTG
Source organism: uncultured bacterium (assembly GCA_964431685.1). Lineage (GTDB taxonomy): Bacteria > Armatimonadota > UBA5829 > UBA5829 > UBA5829 > CAYSLA01. The sequence continues at coordinate 5,214 of CAYSLA010000205.1, forward strand.
TCGTGCTCCCGGCAGATGTTCTAATGATTGTATACCCGGAAAGTAATCCTCAAAGGAAGATGTCCGACCGCCGAATCCGTGAGGCAGTTCTATTCCGCCTGCGCAAATATGTCTCGTTCAACAGCCAACGTAACTTCCCCCAATCCATTCCAGGGCTGCTCCAGCCCTTCGATTGCCCATCTGTGGTTATAGATGGCAACCTTTGGACCTTCAGACCTAGGCGAACGGGTCCGCAAGTACTGCTGCATATCATCGACCAGATGCCTATCCTGCGCCATTCTCCTCTTGATTAGGTCGAACCCGTAGTCCCTGTTCAGGATGTTCTTGAGCCAATACAGAAAGTTGCTTTCACCGGCAGC
>CAYSLA010000206.1:0-5488 GCA_964431685.1 uncultured bacterium
GGATGGACGCGGGACTATTGCATATCTCGTATATGCCGCCGAACGCCGGTATATAGTCCCCGTTATAGAACCGTGCGTCCTCAACATAGTTGAATATGCCATACCAGCACCATTCCAGTGTACCCAGATTTAAAATACTCAGCACCCACACGCACGAATAGAAGGCAGACTCAAAGACCAGTGTTGCCTCATACTTTTGGTTTGACCCTGAATAAACGAACCTATCCTCGTTCGGTGGTTGCCCCCACAAAGCATCTACAGCGGTTAGCACGATAGTTTGTTCTTCCGTGTCATCAGTACACGGGGACGTGCAACCTGTGAGCGTAAACTTTATCGTTACTATTTGGCCTTTCAATTCTACTTGAATATTCTTTGGTTTGCACCCGTGCAAGCAGTATGTCGGCAATCCGTTGTTCGGATTATACGTTGGTGCTCCGGTATCGGGGTCGTATGCTGGCCCGTCCCAGTATGTCGGCCCTGCCATTACGCTTCCTCCGGCTCGCACTCAACGAGTTCCACAATCTCAGCCGCGGCCTCAGCGCTGCCGTGATGGAACCGCCCGCCACCGTCGTACTTGCATGCCCGGTACTTCACAAAGAACTTGTGCTTAGCATTGTCGTAGTAGACGCCTGTCAACTCCAGCTTCGTGCAGCCGTATCCGAGGTCTTCCTCGATGTCGTACGTCGTTTCGTCCAGTATGCTACTGACAACCGTACCGCTTGTGCCAAGTTCCACGGCCCCCGATGGAGATAGACCGTGCTCGCTACTGACGTCGCGGTCAAACCAGTATTGGCCCAACGCATCACGACTCAGCCAAACGAGCGCCCCGTTCTCCACCGGGACAGGCAGGAAGTCCCGTGCTGCCGCTGATGGCGGGAAGTGATACTCCGCGTAGTTATAGGCTATACCCGTCAGCGGGGCCGGGTCGTCAACCACGTAGCTGTCATATCCACCGGCCAGACCTCCGAACCGCGCCTGAGACCATGTATACTCCCAACACCCGCTTGTCGATGACAACGTAGACCCCGAGATTCCCACCGGCATTAGCGTGGTTGCCACACCACCCCGGCCCCGCGCCACCTGCGGTCTGATAAATAGCGACTGCCCACCCGCCTGCTGTCTGGCGAGGATGTCATCGGAGGATATAATCCGCATCTCGTTTATGGCGTCAATGAGGTCGTTATACGCCCGTGCTGAGATTGGTTGACCTTCTCGCACTTTGTGGAGTTGCTTCATGGTTAACTCCCCGGTTCATCGTCGCCTGGGAGGGTGGGGATATTCAAGACGGCTCCAAAGTCGGCCAACTCATACCGATACATGGTTGACGCCGGGTCTGTATCCGTCTCCCAATATGGCCTATCCCAGTCCGACTTGCCTGCTATCGGATCTGACACAAGCACGGGATCGCCGACCTTGTGAGTGCCGCTGACAGGATAAGGGGCCGTGGGATCATCACTCCACCACTGCGGGTCGCCGGATGCGTTGAGTTGCTGCCGCGCCGCCCGGAATGCCTCATTCTGTGAGCGTGCCCGATACAGGAACTTGTATGTAGCGGCCGCCCGGATAGCAACGCCCTGGAAATTCAAATCGGCGTCAGTTTCCGCGCCCTCAAAGAGCAGCGTTTCCTTCTCGAAGCCGTAGAACTTCCGGTCGTTCAGCTTGCCCGTGTTGTTGAATATCGCCAACCTGTCCGCATCCGGCGTCCAGCCAGAGCCGTACTCCCGCTTGTAGGACAGAGTCATTTCGAGCAGTGGGTAAACCGTCGCAATAGGTATTTCGACAATAGTTCCCGCATTCAGCCACTTGGTGTAGCGGGTGGTGTCGAGCGCCTCCGCGGAGAAGGACATCTGCACGTTCATTACGGTCTGGCTGGCGAGCTCCGTGCTATATTCGCAGACAACGAACCATCCCAGGCCCTCTTCGTCACGCGTTATGCTGCGGTTGGTGACAATTAGTAGAGGATAGGTCACGCTGTAGGCTGTCCAGATGTCCGGGATCGTGGAATAGGGACTACCGGAAGTGATCGTGACGCCGTCCGTACAGCCCGCCGAATCCATGTAGAACGACCGGGTCGCCTCAAGAAGTCCCCTGTCGTTGAACCGGCTTGTCGCTTTATCGAGTTCTTCTACGCAGAATGCCATTGTGTGATCCTATGGCGCGAATGTGGCGTTTCCTTGCTGGTATGCCCGACCTGATAGTACCTTTAGAACGGTTTCCAGGGATTCAATCCCCTTGACGATCCGCTCCTGTGTTGCCTGTTGTTTTTCCAAAACAGTGAGCTCCCTACCTCTATCCAGAGATGTTCCGAACGTGCTGAACCTCTCGCGCTGTCCAGCCTCCATGCCGCGACTCCAGATTGACCGCACTGACCGGAAGCCGACCTGTTGAAGCATGCGGTCTTTTTCTGCTTTGATTTCATCGTGTATCAACCGAATGCGATCCCGGATTTCGTCTGCCCGCTTCTGTGCAAGTTTTTTGTGCATATCCGCATATTTCAGCGATTGTTCGGCGGCCCCTTTGATTGCATCCGCTACCGTCTCGCCCGGTTTTGGGATGGGCAGACCGTCTTTGCCGAATTTCGGCGGTGTTACATCGGTTACCGAGACTGTCGGAGTAGACCCCGACTCACCTGGCGTGAGCGGGGTATATGGCGGTGGGGTTCCGGGAACCCGGTTACGCCGTGCGATCCTCAGTCCAAGGTACGTGCCCAGTGCCGCCGCTGTAGCTATCAGCGCAACCATCCAGTTACCGACAATAGCCGCCTTGAACGCTATCAGTGCCGCTGCCGCGATTACGATATATGCCCCGATGTCAGCCCAGGCATTTCTGATGGATTCCCCCATCCGAAAACCGTTCGTTGCCCACCACTGCCCCATGTTATTGAACGAGTCAATGAGTTTGTCCATGGCCTGGTTGAGTGTGTCGGTAGGCCCTTGTAGATTCAAGAGGCCGGACAGGAAGAGGGAAGTTCCTTCCACGACCTTGTCGAATCCGTTTCTGAGTTTGGTTGCCCACTCAGTTAACTTGCTCCCGTTATTCTCTGCCCAGGTCTGAATGTTGCCAAAGAACTGCGCCAGGTCGCTTGATAACGTCTCGACTATCGGCCCAACGAACCCCTTGAGACTGATCATCGCCATGGTCATGTTGTCCATCGCGTTTTCCCAAGCATTCTGCAAGCCTCCCGTAACGGGAGGGAGTTTGCCCAGTTCCGCCACTATGCCATTAACAAACGTCTTGGCGTCAATCCCCATTTTCTGGAGTACTTCGGTATCCGCTGTCCCGAATGCCGACTTCATGGCCTGCCGAATCTGAGGAACGCGCTCATTTAGCTGGTTGATTTCCTCCGCGCTCACCTTGCCCTTCGACATGATCTGAGTAAGGGCGAGATTGACTCCATCAAGGTCGGCTTTGCCCTTGCCCACAGTCGCCAGAGCGTTCCCGAACGCCATAAGCGCCTTGCGCGCTTCATCTGCACTCATTCCTGCTGCCTGCAGATTGATACTGCCTTGAATCGCCTCTGCTATTCCCAGGCCTGGCAGTTTCGCAACTTCGCGAAGTTTAGCCAATTCTGCCTTCGCAGCCGATGCGCTACCCATAACCGCAGTCAGTCCACGCTCCAAGCTGTCAAATTGAGTGACGGTACGTGCAATTTGAATGCCTACGCCTACCGTCACAGCTCCTAACACTGCAGCGGAAGTCGCGGCAAACGCTGCGAACTTCTTCGTGAGTGAAGTGAGAGTGCTCGTAACGGACCTGTCCATTCCTTGCATTGCCGATTGGACAGGTTTCCCGATACCGGCCAACTGTAGATGCAGAGAAGCCAATGCCACATCAACTTGGCTTTTATCCGCTCGAAAGATATATTGTAGCTGTGCAACTGTCGACATAATCGCCACATGCGAAGAAGGGCGGTCGCATACCGCCCTCACTTCATTGCCGCTCGGCGGCTCATTGCCTCCTCGACTTCAGCCTCTACGCTCTCGCATAGAAGCGCCCATTGTATCCAATATCTGGAGTCGGTTCGTTGGGCCAACTCCCAGGGACTGCATCTGAGATACCGTGCAGCCCGAATGCGTATATACTCCTCCGGCGGAGTGCGACCGCCAGCCCCGCCAGAGATTAGGGCCGCCCTTAGGCGGTCGCGGGTCCTTTTCCCGGCGACACCGCCTCCATAGCGATCTGAGCGATTTTCGCCATGAAGAGTATGCCGATGCTCTCGAACGTCTCCTTGCTGGGCAGCGCATCCTCAATGTCCCAGTCGGCTATGAACCCCTCAAGAATCTCCGCGAACTCCGCGTTGCGTGCCTTGATGTCATCAAGCGTCCGGTCGGCTTCATTGCTCGTGTCGGACAGCTTGGAGAAGCGCAACTCCATCTCCGGCGTGAGGAAGTTGGCCCGGACCCGAAGCACGATTGGCACACCGCCGTATTCCGTCTCCGCTTTGATTGTGACGCCCTGGATGTCTGCGAGTTTTGCCATTAGGTTATCGTCGCTTTCACGGCATAGCCGAGTGTCGAGCTGTAGACGATCCCCAACGTGTAGCCGATGTTGTAGGTCGTGTCGCTGATCTCAAATGCGTCCAGGTCTTTCACCTGCGTAGCACACTCCAGGTCAAAGGTGTTCGAGCCGCCGTCGCTTGCCTTAAGCGCGAACGCCACCGTCGCGTTGGTGTCACGCAGTCGGGTCAGGTGCGCGAGCCCCTGCGTATCGGCCTCACACACAACTTTGATGGAGCCGTCCGGCTTGCCCTCCACCATATTAGTGATCGTGTTTGATCCCGCAAGCGCGTAGAACGGTTTCCAGCGCCCTGTCAATGCCCAATCGGCGCTGATAACCCGGTCCTGGGTGGCCCCGGAAAGCTCCACGTGGCACTGGCCGCCTAGGATCGGGGTGATGTCGCCCTCCGTGGCACCCGATACCCAGGTACCGGCCGTGATCCTGCCCCCAATGATGTCTGCGTCGATGGTCAATTCATCCGGGGTATATTTCAGCGTCACACCCGTGAAGGTCGCCCCGGCGAACTTCTCGCAGACCCCACTTGTGCCGATAGCTATTGAGTAGCTCTCGTAGTCATTCTCCGCGCCGTTGCTGGGGTTGTAGACGTCCGACGCCGGCTTACAGAGTAGGGACTGCATCACAAGGGCGATCTCTTCGTAAGACGGAATGCCCTCCGCTTTGCACTCCGTCCACTCTTTGCCGAGTGCATAGCCCGTGGGGAACAACCCGCCCGGATCGACTTCGTGGGTGCTGACTTTCGGCGTCGCCGTGAGTTTCAACGCCCGAAACATATCAGTGCAGTCTACCTCCGTGCCATGTTTGGTTTCCACGCCATACTGGCTCCGAACGAATACTGCACTTCTCTCATTTGCCATTTAATGGCCTCCTAAACTAATGTGATAATTGATGGAGTGAGCTTGTTCTTACGAACGGTGACCGTGCCCGAATACATCTTTAGCAAAGAATCTACCGCGGTCAGAGTATATGTGCC
>CAYSLA010000207.1:0-5359 GCA_964431685.1 uncultured bacterium
CAGTCTATCAGAGGACTCCAATTCACACTGGTACTGATTCCGGGGGGAAGGTCATGGGCAGTACAAACCCAGATCGTCTTCGTTTGCATGTACTGGTTCATTGCTTCTGTTCCGTTGTCACGTGCCAGTGAGCCTGAGCGCCTGTAGCCTCCGAACGGCGTCTTGATATCGCCCTCTGAGAAACCGTTCACCGAGACTGTCCCACAGGGTAGTTGACGAGCCATGTGTATGGCGCGATCGATGTCGCGAGTGAACACTGTTGCGTGAAGCCCATAGTCTGTGTCACACGCAATCCGGAGGGCTTCCTCCAGGCCATTCACTGCGAGTACTCCCAGCACAGGCCCGAATATCTCCTCGCGCGCAATCGTCATGTCCGGTGTCACGCCTGCGAACACAGTCGGCTCAACGAAGAAGCCTGGCTTTCTTGTAGTGCCTCCCGTGACTAAGCGAGCACCTCCCGCCTTCCCTTGTTCGATGTAACCCATCACGCGAGACTGATGTTCTGCAGTCACCATTGGGCCCATATCTGTCTCCGGGTCCAACGGGTCACCAAGGCGATAGGATTGCGCGCGGATCGTGATCCGTTCAACGAATTCATCGACCAGTCTGGCATCGACCAGTTGGCGCATGTTGGCTGAACAATTCTGCCCGCCGTTCCAGAAAGCCGAATTCGCAGCATGCTCAATCAGGGCGTCGTTGAGATCAGCGTCGTCAAGCACAATGAAAGGGCTCTTGCCCCCCATTTCCAGGCCTATCGTCTTCAGGTTGCTTTCTGCTGCATAACGCAGAAAACAGGCTCCAACCTCTGTTGAGCCGGTAAAGGAGACGGCATCGATATCCGGGTGCCTTCCAACTGCCTGACCGGTGGTTTCACCCATGCCGGGAACGACATTCAGCACGCCATCCGGGAGTCCCGCTTCCTGTGCAAGCTCAGCCAATCGCAGGGTTGTGAGTGGAGTCTGCTCAGCCGGCTTCACCAGCACCGAACACCCGGCTGCCAGCGCAGGAGCAAGCTTCCATGCGGCCATCAGCAGCGGAAAATTCCACGGCAATACCAGGCCAACCACACCGATCGGTTCCTTCACAATCAATGCGAGTGCATCTTCACCTGTGGGAGCAACCTTATCGAATCTCTTGTCAATGAGCTCTGCATACCATTGAAAGAAACCGGGCACCTCGGTACCAATCTCATGCAGACAGTCGGTGATGGTCTTGCCACTGTCGATACTCTCCAGAACGGCCAGTTCACGGGCATTCGCACGAACCAGGTCAGCCAGACGCAACAGCGTCTCCTTACGTGCTTCGGGTGCAATCCTTGACCACTTGCCCGCCTTGAATACACGCCTGGCTGCTCTGACGGCACGGTCAACATCCGCACAGCCGCAATGCGCCACTTCTGTGATGGGTTCTTCCGTCGCAGGATTCACTGTCTGGAACGTGGCTCCATCGGCCGCAGCACAAGGTGCACCATCGATGAATGCCAGATTCCCGATTGTGAGCGTGCTGGCGATGTCGTGCGCTTCAGTCTTAGTCATCGAGACTTTCACTCTGGCCTACTCATTACTTCTGCTGAGAGCGTCGGGAGAGTTCGGGAAGCCAACCCCGTCGAATGACTGCGTCTGTCGGTGAAACCAGGCCAGCGGCACGGGCGAAGTGGCCGGTTGTCGGAGCGGGGCGACGCTGGGCATGTTCATGACTTTAGCGTATCCCTTCCATCGGTTCAACGGACTCCTGGGACAAAGCGACATGGACAAGCCAACCAGTCTCGTTGCGGCTCCGCCGCGGCTAGCGCAGAACCCAGAACTCCGGCCTCCGGCCGGCTGGTTTGCCCCGGTATCGTCCGCTGTCCGGCCGACGCAGAACCCAGAACTCAGAACGCAGAACTCAGAACCCAGAACCCAGAACGCGCTCCGCGAGCCGCGCGGTGTCCCCGGAATTCGAACCTGGGAGCAAGTTGGGTGTGGCGTCCCTGGAATTCAGCACAGGATTGAATCGGATGCGTTGTCCCTCGAATGTAATCTGAGGCTGTACGCAGTGCAGGATTACGAGGTATTCTACTGGCAGTGACGCGCGAACAGCTGACACTGCTCCACTACATCACTCACGCGGCCAATGTCCGGTCTATCCTCGAGCGCGGCATTCTGTCGTACAACCGCGCCAGTGTGATTTCTCACGAGTCGATTGCCATGGCCGAGGTTCAGGAGTTGAGGACTTGGAAAGCTACCCCTGGAAAGCGCCGTCTCCACAGCTATGCGAATCTCTACTTCAATGCCCGGAATCCCATGCTTCTCAAGAGGCGCGACATGCGTGGCAGCTGCTGTGTGTTGCGTGTTGATTCTGCGGTGCTCGACCTCCCGGGCGTATACGTTACGAATGGAAATGCTGCCAGTCGCGAGACGGTCTTCGAACTCGCTGCGGAAGGACTACGGATAGTGGATTATGCGCTGACCTACGCGCACAGCTGGTATGACAACGACGCAGAGGTATGCGCATCACGCAAGAGGGCCGTGTGTGCAGAGGTGCTGGTTCCAGACAAGATACCTCCTGAGCACATCATTGATGCCGTGGTGTGTTCTCAGGATGCGTCAGCCCGGTTGAGGAGTCTGGCGCCGCGGCTGCAAGTAGTCGTGGATCCCAACCTCTTCTTCGACGACTGGTATGGCTCGCTATGACCGTCGTCAGCGACGACCTCGTTGAACTGGGTGCTCTAGGGGATAGGCGTTCGTGTTCAAATCCGGGGACTAGATTGGCGGTCGGATGAACGGCTGCGTCCGGCAAGTACCGGTTCCAAGCCCGGGATCGAGTGGAGTCCAGTAGTCCGGGTGTGCCGAGACGGGGTACATTCGATCCAGGTTGTCTCGGTGACAGCCCGGGCTCGAGTACGAGGCGCACCTGTTGTCGTAGGATGCCACCAGCACTGTGTCTCCGCTCTGTACCGAGGCTGCAAAGCGGGGTATCCTATGTCAATGGACCGCAGGGAACTGAGAGAGTTGCACTACATCACTCCCATAAGCAACGTGCCTTCGATTCTGGCACTAGGCATTCTCTCGCACAATCGGGCGGCGGGAGTGTTCCATCGGACGGTGGCCATGTCCGAGATTCAGGGACGCCGAGCTAGGAAGGCAGTTCCGGGAGGTCGCCGACTACATGACTATGTGAACCTGTACGTAACGTCACGCAATCCGATGATGTTCAAGCGGCACCTCGAACACGAGAAGTTGTGTGTCCTGCGGGTTGACACGGAAGTGCTCGATCTACCAAATGTGGTAGTCACGGATCGCAATGCGGCGAGTGACTATGCGCTATTCAAACCAGCTCCTGGTGGCCTTGACATCATTGATGCGGCGCTCACTTTCGCTGAGTATTGGACTGACGCGAATGAGCTTGTACAATGGCAGAAGAAGTCCGCGAAGTGTGCCGAGGTGCTCGTGCCCGACTCTGTTGGACCCGAGTACGTGTGCGGAGTCTATGTCTCGTGCCCGCTTTCACTTCGGGCGATGGAGCTCTCGTGTCCCTCCGTGGGCGTCTCCATTGACCGACACCTGTTCTTCCTGTAGGGGACTGTCATGGTGATTGTCAAGACTGGTGACATGTTCGAGTCCGATGCTCAGACATTGGTCAACACGGTCAACTGCGTTGGTGTGATGGGAGCTGGCATCGCATTGGAGTTTCGGAAGCGCTTTCCAGACATGTATGAGGAGTATGTGAGGCGGTGTCAGATGCACCTGGTGCGTCTGGGCGAACCCTACCTGTACCGACGGTTGTTGCCGCCTTGGGTTCTGAATTTCCCGACCAAACAGGATTGGCGCTCCGTTTCCCGGTTGGACGACATCGTCAGGGGACTTGCCTATCTGTCGCAGCATGTTCGCGAATGGGGTATTACTTCTCTGGCAGTGCCGCCTCTTGGCTGCGGCCAAGGCCAACTGGAGTGGCGTGTCGTTGGCCCCACCCTATACCGGCATCTCAAGGCACTGGCAATTCCGGTCGAGTTGTACGCGCCCTTTGGCACGCCACATGATGAGTTGCAGCCGGAGTACCTTGACCGAGGCATTGATTTGGTGCCTGCTGTCGCACCGGAGGACCGTGTCGGACCTGGATGGGCCGTTGTGGTTGAGATACTTAGACGTGTTGAGGCTGAGCGCTTCCATTGGCCCATCGGGCGCACATCTTTTCAGAAGATTGCCTACTTCGCTACCAAGTCGGGCATCCCAACCGGGCTCAAGTACGAGCGCGGAAGCTATGGCCCTTTCGCAGCCGATCTGAAGAAGCGCGTTAGCGCCCTCGTGAACAATGGCATGATTTGCGAGGAGTCGACTGGCCGTATGCTGGCGATTCGCACCGGACCGACGTTCGAGGATGCGCGCCGGGCGTATGCAGATTCGATTGAACAATGGTCCTCCGCTATCGATAGGGTTTCCCAACTCTTCATGCGAATGCAGACCACGCAGGCCGAAGTGGCTGCCACAGTCCATTTCGTCGCCGAGCAGCGCAAGGTACAGGGACACAGACTCACAGAAGAGGACTTGCTCGCTGACGTCATGCTGTGGAAGCAACGGCGGAGACCGCCGCTGTCGGACGCAGACGTTGCAGCGGCGGTTCGCAATCTCAATGCGCTCCACTGGATTGACGCCAAGCCCAGCGACGACCTTCCCTTGGCTGAGGATGACTTGCTCCGAGTGTGAGTTGGGTCGCGTGCTCTACTACATGGCGCCGATGGCCAACGATCAAACCATTGCCGCCTTGGGAATCCTCTCCAATAGCTGGTTCGTATAGGGACACCACACTTGTTCTTACAGCACCAAAGCTACACCCGTGTCTCTATGGTTACTGGGCAGGGATCTCCGAACGTGAACGTGAATCAAGTGTGGTGTCCCCGAAATCCCTTTTCCACGAATTCTATTACCCACTCGTATTTCGCTGGATCTTTGTCCAAGAGGTACGCAATGACTCTGTTGCGGGCCTCATCGTGGGACATTCTCAGAGACTGTCTGATCTGCGAGTCACGCTCACTGGGAGTTGCGCCCAGCCTGATAGCTTCTTCGAAGTGCTTGTCGCCCTCGGCCGGGTTGCCTTCTTGGTACAGAATTGCACCCATGAGATTGTGGGGGTGATAGCTGTCTGGTGACTCCCGCATGGCATTCATGGCTGACGCCTTTGCGGCTTCAAGATCATGCAGGTCTCGCAGTGCACCGCCGCGAGTTGTCCAAAGTGCGCTTAGAGCTGTCTTGTTCTGGATGTTTGCCGAAGATATGCCCTCTGATAGGGCGACTGCCTCTTGAGGGAGATGTGCTTGGCGCAGGGACTTGCAGGCTCGGACCCAGTACCAGGCGTCGCTCTTCAGCTCATAGAAGTGGAAGTA
>CAYSLA010000208.1:0-5355 GCA_964431685.1 uncultured bacterium
TTCAACGGCGACTGGCCATCAAGTGTGTTTGCATCACAGGATCCCGTGGCGATTGATTCTGTCGCCTACGATTTCCTGAAAAACGAGTGGCCGAATGTTGTGGAGAATGGCGTTGAATGGGCAGGGAGCCTGCAGGGCGGCGCAGAGGACTACCTGCACGAGGCGGCGCTGGCCAACAACCCGCCTTCCGGGACGTTCTACGATCCGGATAAGGACGGTGTCCGAATGACGAGCCTTGGGGTTCACGAGCATTGGAATGACCCCGTAAACAAGCAATATAGTCGCAACCTTGGGCTGGATAGCGGTATCGAGCTCGTCAAGCTGACCTACGATAACGGCGCCATCCCGAGGGCGAAGCTCGAATCGATCGGCACAAACTGTTTCGTGGCTGCGGCTGTCGTGACAGCGGTCTTCACCGACTGCATCTATGTCCAGGGTGATGACCGGTCTTCGGGCATCCGCGTGCTGGGCTCTCACGCCCTGACAGTGGGCAAGAGGGCAAATGTCACAGGAGTAATGCAGACCCTTGCAGCCACAGGAGAGCGCTGCATTGCCATGGCCACTGTTACAGAAGCGGGAAGTGGAACCGTTCAGCCTCTGGCTCTCAACACCAGGGCCATCGGCGGCGGGCCGTGGAACTACGACTCTGTCACGGGCGCCGGACAGAGGGGCATTCCGGGGTCCAGCGGGCTGAATAACATCGGTCTGCTCGTCCGATTCGCGGGTCGGTTCCGGTACATCGACGCGTCGACATTCGGCGTAAGCGACGGCAGCGGGCGCGAGATACGCTGCTACACCACACCAGGCATGACGATCAACTCCGGTTGGACAAAGGTAAGAGTCACGGGCATATCGTCCTGCAAAAGTATCAGCGGAGAGGTGCAAAGTGTCCTACTTCTCCGGACGCAGTCGGATATAAAAGTGCTCTGATCGGCAGTCAGCATTCCCCGCTGCGGGATGCGGCCAGCCGCAGTGCGCCCATTGTCAGAGAATAGCACCAGGGCGCATTTTTCGGCTTGACAAGCCTTTCCGTGTTCGGTATACTATACTCGTATCCAGCACATTGGCAATCTTTCAGGTGGTCGTGCGACTCGGAAGCTTCCGGGTCTGGCGACAGGGGAAGTCCGGTGAGAATCCGGGGCTGTGCCGCAACGGTGATCTACGGTGGGAATCGACCCGCCGGGTAAGTCCGAGTACCTGTCAGCGACCATTCCGCCATCGGCAATCGACGATGGCGGGCCCTTCGAGCAAAGGGGCTTTGGCGATTATGGTCATTTTCCGACTATCAGACTTCGTGAGGCCCTTTCCTTAGTGGATTGGGTCTTTGCTTGTTTGTGGGGAGAAATGGCAGGTGCCGAACGATCCGCGCCCCGCTCGAAGTGTTGAGCGGGGCTTTTTGTTTGTTGGGTCAATCACAGTCCGCATGCGACTAAAAACGGGAGCGAGGAAACAGATGAAGTCACTGAATGTAGGAAAAGGGTTCTTGATGGTATTGGTTGGAGTCGCCTTTGCGTGCTCCTCCGTATGTGCGTTCACTTTCGATGACGTGCAGTTCTGGGTGGGCAGTGGGGCCAGCAAGTCTATGCTGGTCATCGACTGGAATGACGGCATCGAACCCCAGAGCCTGGCCTGGGGATATCGGTGGGACGGCGTCAAGACCGGCCTGGACATGCTCAACGACATCGATGCGGCCGACTGGCAGCTTTCGGTGGAGTTCGATATGTGGGGTTTTGTTGCCAACCTCACGCGTGGCAATCACAATTTCGATGCAACCTGGGATCCGGCCGTTCAGTCATTCTGGAACTACCAGATGGGTGATGGGTCAACCTGGACAATGCCTATGTACGGCGCGGGTGATCGCATCCTGGCTGACGGCGGCTGGGACGGATGGGCGTGGGGCGGTTGGCCGACTGAGCCCAGCGTGCCCGTGGCGGCGGTGAATGACCCGCAGCCCGCCGTGCCGGAGCCAGGCACGATCACCGCGCTTGGACTCGGACTGCTGGGCCTTGTGGGGACAGTTCGGCGGAGAAGATAGACCTGTCATACTTCGCGGGCGCGTGCCGCGAAGCGTCGTGTAATATATCTGGCAGCTTCGGGACGAAGAACAGTCCCGAAGCACAGTTCAGAGTCTTCGGGGCAAACGCCCGCGAAGTATTTGATGGCAAAATGACAATCGGAAGAGTCAAAAAACTGAATACGAGGCGCCATGCGGGCTTTGCTTTGATCGAGCTCCTGGTGGTGATAGCGATAATCGCGATTCTTGCCGCCATCCTGTTTCCGGTGTTCGCCACGGCACGGGACAAGGCGCGGCAAACCAAATGCCTGTCGAATCTCAAACAGATAGGGCTTGCCTGGCAGATGTACGCCGCCGACTACGACGATATGGCCTGCCCGTCGTACTACTACGGCAGTGACGGTTGGATGTACAACTGGGATTTTGCCACCAGGGGCTCCAACTATAAGCTTGGCCTGATCGGGCAGTATACGAAAAGCGGTGAAGTCAAGAGCTGTCCCGGGTACACCGGCGCGGCTACCTGGGGCAGGCCCTATACGGGCTACGGCTATAACGCCAGCTATATCGGCGGCGACTCCACCCCAACAGGCGGGTTTGTCGTTCCGCCCGCGGCCCTCAGTCAGATAGTTGACCCGGCCGGGACGGCTGTATTTGCCGACTGCGGGTTCGACGGCGCCCCGGCGAACTGGCTGCGCGCGCCGTTGAACGACTACTTCGGACTCTTCAGCGGGGGAAAGGCTGCGTTCAGGCACAATCGGTGCGCGTCGGTGTTCTATGCTGACGGGCACGTAAGATCGGCCAACCGAATCTACAACGCGGACCCGGCAAGTCCCGACTACGGATCACTATCCGAGGATGATTCCGCGTACGATTTGCAGTGAGAGGATTAATAGGATGAGAGGACGGATAAGGATTCCACTTACTATACTGGCAGCAGCAATGATGAGCGTGTTGCCGGCATGCGCCTGGGCAGCGGCTGATGACTGGTGCGCCAACCATGTGGTCTCCTACCAAAACGTAGGGGTGAGCCCGTTCGACGATCCAGGCTCTGTGCTGGGACGGCCGACAACGTGGAACGTTGAATCCGCAGTCTGGAGCGACGTTACCCCCGGCAACTACGCCGTTAGCCTCACCTACGCCGCGTCAACAAACTCGCCCGACGGCGCCAAACTGGTGCTTACTCTCAACAAAGCCAAGACGAGCGTACCGACTCAACCTGCGGGCAGTGTTGTGGTGAGATTTGCCAAGCCGATATACGATGATCCGCTCAACTGGTATGGTAAGGACTTCATTGTCTTCGGAAATTCCCGATTCAACAGCTCCGACGGTCTTGTGGACATCGATACGGATATGGAAGCGTACCGCGTTGCCGCCACTGCCAGTGGGTTCTGGGAACAGATGAAGGTGAGCGTGAGTCAGGATGGGGAGACTTGGTTCGACTACTCTTCCGGGCCGTTCGCGGACGACTTCGCGCCGACCCAGGCTTTTGCGTGGGACAGACAGAACCACACCTGGGGCGCCGAGATGGATTATACGAAACCCGTCCCGACCTCTCTAACGAAAACCAGTTTTGCGGGGCTGACGGTGGCGGATGGAATCGATCTCTACAAAGGCTCCGCGGGTGGCACCGCGTTCGACATCAGCGAGTTCTCTCTGCAGCCGGACCCGGCAACCGGGCTGAAGTGGATACAGTACGTGAAAGTCTCCTCGATGGCCTCTTCGTCATCGCTGCAGGCCGACGGGGAAGTGGACGCTTTCACAAGGGTGAGCGCGGCCCCGCAGGAGAATGGCCCGGTACTGAGCGGCACTGTTACTTTCGGGGGCCTGAGTTCGTCATCGGCGAGGCCGACCGAAACCATCTTTGAATTCCGCAGGACGAACGGTGTCCCGTTCTGCAGGAGAAAGGTTCCGCTGGGCCAGGACGGCTCGTTCCGTATCCGGGCCTATTCGCGTGAGTACGATCTTGTCATCAGCAAACACCCGTGGTTGAGCAAATCGGTGAGGGTGAATGCCACTGGCGGGGACGTTACCGGCCTCGCTATCAACCTCACCAATGGAGACGTTGATGCTGACAATAGCCTGACGACCAGTGATATCAGTGTTCTTCTTCTCAACCTGAACGCGGAGGGCGACTAGTACCTGTCTGCGGAAACGCCTGCAGCCATGTCTGGGTTAACCCACGCAACACAACCGAATAGCGCGCACTCCTCCTCTGGCGCGGGCGGTGACAGCACTATGCCGTCGCCGACCGCGTGCTCATTCTGCCACGGGGCCTTTGATGAGCACGGAACACTGAGCTTTGTCGCAGTTGCTCATGTCCATCTCGCAACTGTAGCCCAACGGCTCCAGAACTCTGCGATAAAGTACGTCGCAGTGGCCGCAGTAGTCGTGGTAGGGCTCCACGTGGTCTATCTCCAGCAACCTGCCTTTTGACGGGCAGTGGTGCATCACTATGCTGAACTCTCTGGCCTCGTCATCAATCTGCATTGTGAAGTCTGCTGCTTCCTCGTTCAGTGTATGTGTCCAGTACATCCAGCATCCGCGCAGGCCGTTGGCCTCTACCAGCTCCTTGAGATTTCCCAGGAAGTTGTCCGACAGATAGTTCCAGAAGTCGAGAACGGCCTCTTTGCCTCCGCGTTTTTCCAGATACTTGAACAGCTCCGAGTAGGCCGGTATGAAATCAACGCAGGAAATCATCTCTGCCTCCTTGCGAACCGCTGGACACTGCGGCCTGTTTCCTCATCGTACTCCAAAAGCTCCGCCTCATAGTCGGAGCCCTCGACCAGGGCTTCGTTTACGGTCTTGGTAGTTTCGTGGAACAACCTGGCCACGCGGTATCCGTTTTCGCGCATGTGGCGCACCGCGGGGCAGTACGGCACGCGCAGGACCATCTGTTCGTCGCTCAGTGAAATCTCGACTTGGGCGCCCTCGATCTCATATACTTGCTTGAAAT
The DNA here is from genome assembly GCA_964431685.1 of uncultured bacterium. Classification (GTDB taxonomy): domain Bacteria; phylum Armatimonadota; class UBA5829; order UBA5829; family UBA5829; genus CAYSLA01. Next base: position 4,968 of record CAYSLA010000208.1, read on the forward strand.
GATCTGCTACAGCCGAAAGCCCGCGAGAGCGCATCTCCGCTATGAGCGGCGAAAAATAGGTCCGCGTGAACTCCCGCAGGTACTCGCGTACTGCCGACTCGCCGAAGCGGTCGTGAAGGTATTCGATGCCGTTACTCAGCGCACCGTGGAAGTCCTTGTGAAGATACTGGTTGTCAGAGGCCGAGCGCCTCATTACTTCGACGGGCAAAGTACTGCACCTCCTTGCGGGAGATTTCTCCCTTCGGTCGAAATGACACGCACTGCGGTTGAAATGACATGTCCTACTGTCGAAATGACACGCGCTGCCATCTTGTCATTCCGAACGACAGAAACACGTCATGCTACTCAGAAAGAAGACCCTCAAGGTCTACTTTCATTCCCTTGTGCG
>CAYSLA010000209.1:0-5341 GCA_964431685.1 uncultured bacterium
ACCGTATGCGAACGCCGTTGATGCTGGTAAGAACATCACCCATGCGCATCTTGTCAATTCCGGTGGAGGAATCGGGATGGCGGAAGCCCTCCAACACTCTACCAGGGAAGAAGAACATTGCACCGGCCAGTCTGACGTACTGAATACGGGGTGTGACCAGAGTCTCTCGCGTGCTGTCGCCAGACTCTATCACCAAATTGCACGGACCGGTTCCGATGCTGTTGAGCTCATCGACAAATCTCTTCCCGGAGTCGATCTTCACGCCGTTGACAGACAGTATTCTGTCACCCTTCCGAATGCCTGCTGAAGCCGCGACACTGCCCTTGGGTGACTCGATTGCCGCAACAGCGGGAGGCTTTCCGGCCTCAAACATCCAGCTTGTTCCAAGGAATCCCACCTGACTCACCTCGGGAGCAGCTTCTATCTGCATACGCGACCCCTGGCGGTCTATCAGAATCGTAAGGCGTTTGCCTGCCGACCTATTCACAATATCCTTGACCGCGTCCCCGTCCGCCACTACCTCGCCGTCTATGGAGAGAATACGGTCTCCAGCCCGCAAGCCCGCAGAATATGCCGGCGTTTGCGGAAACACCTGTGCAATCCTGTTGAGCTGCTTCCAATCGTGCGGAAAGCCCCAGAAGACGCCTACAGTCACCGAAATAAGCACGGCCAGGAGAAAACTCCCCAGCGGCCCTGCAAATATGGTCAGAGCCCGCTTCCATCTGGCAGCGGCCTGGAATCCGTCAGACATCTCCGTCTCGTCCGGTTCCATCCCCTTGAGTTTCACAAATCCGCCGAAGGGCACCAGGTGTATTTCAAAGTCAGTTCCAACGGATCGGAACAGCCTCACTAGCTTTGGGCCAAACCCAAGGGCGAACACTTCCACAGCTATCCCGGTGGCTCTAGCCGCGGCAAAATGTCCGAACTCGTGAAAAACCACCAGCACCGAAAAAACTATAACTAACGCTACGGTTGTCTCCAGGACCAAAACTTAACTCCTTGCGACCAGATCCCACGCCGTGGCGCGCGAATCGGCGTCTACTTCGAAAACCTGTTCCAGAGAAGGCTCGAGGTTCTGGTGGTGTCTTTCCATCACTGACTGCACAACCTCGGAGATACCCATAAACCCGATGCGACCTTGCAGAAATGCTTCGACAGCGACCTCGTCCGCCGCGTTCATAGCCGCACACAAGCTGCCTCCAGCGCACGCAGCCTGCATCGCAAGCGCAAGACAGGGGTACTTCTCAATATCCACTGGCCCAAAAGTGAGCGAAGAAGTGGCGGCTACATCAAGCCGTGGAAGTCCCGTGTCAAGCCGCCGCGGGAATACCAACGAATACTGAATAGGCAATCGCATGTCCGGCAGGCCCATCTGGGCTATGATCGACCCATCGGCGAACCGAACCATCGAATGCACGATGCTCTGGCGATGGATAACCACTTCAATCTGCCCGGCGTCAACTCCGAAAAGCCATTTTGCTTCGATGATCTCAAGCCCTTTGTTCATCAATGTGGCCGAGTCAACAGTGACTTTCCGCCCCATCTTCCACGTTGGATGCGCCAGCGCCTGTTCGGCGGTAACATCAGCCATCTGCTCTCGGGTCAGGTTCACGAATGCGCCCCCTGAAGCGGTCAGTATGATTCTCTCGATCGCACGTCGATCCTCTCCGTTAAGGCACTGAAATATGGCGGAATGCTCGCTGTCTATGGGAAGCACGCTCACCCCCGCAGAGCGTGCCCGGGACATTACAAGATGTCCGGCCGCAACCAGAACCTCCTTGCTGGCGAGCGCGATATCTTTGCCGGCTTCGATGGCCGACAGAGTAGGGCGCAGCCCTGGGGTTCCCGCGAGACTCACAACCACTCTGTCTGTCTCCGGCCACGCGGCGAGCTCCTCGAACCCGCTTTGACCCGAGCTCACAGTTATCTCGTGGGAAGTCAGCGCGGCGCGAACATATTCGAGCTTCGATTCATCTCCGATGCACACCGCCCTGGGTCTGAATTCCAGCGCCTGCTCGATGAGTAGATCAGCGTTCCTGTGAGCCGCGAGACACACAACCTTCACCAGATTAGGCCCTAGTCTTCGAACGACATCCAAGACTTGCGTTCCTATCGATCCGGTACTTCCAAGCAGAGATATTCGGACTGGCTCAGCGCTGTTCATTGACCACTTTTCCAAACTTGCGGGTGCGCTTCTGAAAATCCAGAACCGCCGCTATCAGTTCCTCTTTGGTGAAGTCGGGCCACAGCGTCTCGGTGACGTATATCTCTGTGTAAGCAGTCTCCCACATAAGGAAATTGCTGGTGCGGAGTTCACCTGCTGTGCGAATCATGATGTCCGGGTCAGGAATCTCGGGATGATACATCAGTCCTGAAAGCATTTGCTCATCTATATCATCCGGCTGGATGGAGCCCTCGCACGCCAGACGCGCCGCAGCTTTGGCCGCATCCGCAATCTCATTCCTGCCGCCGTAGTTTATGGCCAGGTTGAGCGTGATCCCGGTGTTATCTTGGGTTTCCTCAACGTCCTGAATGAGCTGCTTTCTCACACCCGCAGGCAGCTCGTGCAGCCGTCCGCTCACTACGATGCGAACACCGTTGTGTTTCATCTCCTCAAGTTCTACCCGCGCGGCATAGCGTATGAGATTCATCAGCGCGGTGACTTCGAGCTTAGGGCGCCGCCAGTTCTCAGAAGAGAAGCCGTATGCGGAGAGTACTTCGATATTGAGGTCCGCGGCCGCAGAGACAATGCTCTTGAGTGTCAGATAGCCCTGTCGATGGCCTTCAATGCGCATCAGTCCCTGACGAGTCGCCCATCTTCCGTTGCCATCCATGATGACGGCAACGTGACGCGGTATGCGGTTGGGGTCAATTGCTTCAACGCTGAGGTTAGTATGCGATGCCATAGTGCTAGATGTCCCGTATATGACACATCAGCGGCGCTCCTGCGATAGCCCCGATAACGCAGGGTTTCCACACTCTCCCGCGGGTTTGCAGCCATCCGGAAGCGCGCTGAATCAGGCTCAGGGCAGGCTGTGGAAGTGCTCCCCCACGTGGTGAAAAGGAGTCGTCCGCTGATGTCACAAATGCCGAAAACACCGGTCTTCTCTACACCGGTTATACTTCTTTGAGTTCCGCTTCCTTCGCGGCCGTGAGCTTGTCCATCTGCACACAGTACTTGTCGGTCAGCTTCTGAACTTCGTCCTGAAGCCTCTTCATGTCGTCTTCAGATATCTCCGACTTCTTCTCCTGGGCCTTGAGATGCTCGTTGGCGTCGCGCCGAACGTTGCGCACTGCGACTTTATGGTCCTCACTCTTTCGGTGCAGAAGCTTGATGAGCTCCTTCCTGCGCTCCTCTGTGAGGTGAGGAACATTCAGGCGAAGAACGTGCCCATCGCTGTTGGGAGTCAGACCGACATCTGAAGCTTGAATAGCCTTCATAATGGCATCCAGAGTCTGCCGGTCCCACGGTGTTACCATAAGTTGCCTGGGCTCGGGAACCGAGATACCGGCAAGCTGATTGAGCGGAGTAGGATTACCGTAGTAGTCGACCTTGATGCCTTCAAGGAGCAATGGATTTGCTCTGCCTGTCCTGATAGTGGCAAAATCGTGTTGTGCGGCTTCTACAGCCTTCTGCATTCGACGCTCAGCGTCGCTTACGATCTCAGAACTCACGTGATTTCCCCCCTAACTAGTGTTCCTATTCTCTCGCCGGAGGCGGCTTTCCGTATGTTTCCACGCTTGGTAATATCAAAGACCACGATCGGAAGGTCGTTTTCCATGCAGAGCGTAAACGCCGTAAGGTCCATGACCCCCAGATTGCGGTTGATTGCATCCATATAAGTGATCTCGTCGAACTTCACCGCATCGGCGTTGTGTTTCGGATCGCTTGTGTAGACACCATCAACGTTTGTCGCCTTCAGAACTGCGTCGGCCCTGATCTCCAAAGCCTTGAGCGCAGCGGCTGTGTCAGTGGTGAAGTAGGGATTTCCTGTCCCGCCGGCAAGGATTACCACCCGTCCTTTTTCCATGTGTCTGATTGCCCTTCGCCTGACGAACGGTTCCGCTACGGCACTCATCGTGATGGCGGTTTGGACGCGACTGTCACAACCCATATTCTCAAGCGCGTCCTGCAGAGCCATCGAATTGATGACTGTGCCGAGCATTCCCATGTAGTCGGCGGTGGCGCGATCCATTCCCTGCTCCGACGCAACCTCACCGCGCAGGATGTTGCCGGCGCCGATCACCACGGCAACATCCACTCCGCATTCCTTTGTGGCCTTTATGTCTTCAGCAATAGCACTTACAGCGTCGTGGCATATACCCAGCCTCTCTTTTCCAGAGAATGCCTGTCCTGAGAGCTTGAGTAGAACCCGACTCCATCTACGGCTGATCGGCTGCTCAGGCGTCACAAGATGTCTCCCCAACGCGGAATCGAACGTAGCGGGCGATCTTGACATCCTCTCCGGCGTCCTTGGAGAAGTCCTCAAGCAGAGAGCGAATGCTCTTGGCTTCGTCTTTGATAAACGGCTGATCCATCAGGCACACTCTGGAATAGAACTCCTTGAGTCTTCCTTCGACTATTCTGTCGAGTATCTGCTCCGGCTTGCCCTCTTTGATGGCCCACTGGCGGTTGACTTCCTTCTCTGTCTCAAGAACGTCAGCAGGAACCTCTTCGCGAGTCATGTAATCCGGCGTGCTCCACGAGATGTGCATCGCAACGTCCTTGGCCAGGCTCGCAATTCCGTCCGTACTGGCGACTTCATCGGTCTCGCACGTGAGTTCCACGAGAACACCGATCTGGCTGCCCATGTGGATGTAGGATCCTATGGCCCCGTTGGTGGTATGATCGTGACCTCCGACATCCAACCTGTGGAAACGAGCAACGCTTGTCTTCTCGCCAAGCTTCGCAATTGTATCGTTGATGATGTCCGTCACGGTGCGGCTGGGTTGTTCGTGGTAAGGCTGCTCTACAAGGCACTGCACGTCGCCGCAGGGCAGTATGTCCGGTGACGTGTGCCCGATGTGGCTGGCGATGTTGTTGGCGAGCGCACCGAACTCGTCGGTCTTGGCCACAAACGTTGTCTCGCAGTTGACCTCGACAAGAACGCCTATTTGCGAGTCCTCTGATATGTAGCAGCCAATTAGGCCTTCGCACGCCGCTCTTGCCTCTCGTTTCGCCGCAGTAGCGACACCTTTCTCACGCAGGATAGTGACCGCTTTGTCGAAGTCGCCGTTGGAATCCGTGAGCGCCTTCTTGCAGTCCATCATTCCGGCTCCAGTCTGTTCCCGGAGTTTCTTAACCATATCGGCAGTTATCGCCATTTGTTATCCTCTTTTC
>CAYSLA010000210.1:0-5321 GCA_964431685.1 uncultured bacterium
CAAGGAACTCGCCGACCGCGATGGCCGCCAGCGCATCCTTGATATTGTGCTCGCCTGGCACCGGAATGCCGACGGCAAAAGAGCCTCTTGCCGTAGTCACTTCGAAGTTGCAGCAGCCTTTGGAGTCGAGCCCTACAGACAGCGCCCTCACATCAGCGACTGGTGACTCGCCGAACGAGATGATACGTGCGTTTGACCTCCGGCTTAGATACTCGAAATAGGGATCATCCGCGTTCAGAATCGACGCACCATCGGGCCCAATGTGGTCCAGCAGTTCTCCCTTGGCGTCTGCAATGGCAGTAAGGGATCCGAGCAACTCAATATGAGACAGATGTATGTTCGTGATCACTCCCACCGACGGTCGGGCAATCCGCGCGAGGTAGTCGATCTGGCCTGGGCCTCGCATCGCCATTTCAACGACCGCGGTCTTGTGGCGGCGTGCGAGTCCGAAGAGCGTTATCGGCAGCCCGATCTCATTATTGAAGTTGCCCTGGTTCTTGAGCACCGGTCCGCGCGCTGCAACAACCGCCGCAACCATCTCTTTGGTAGTGGTCTTGCCCACTGATCCGGTTACTCCGATCATTACGGGCTTGAACTTGAGCCGGTACCAGGCCGCCAGGTCTCCGAGAGCTTCCAGTGCGTTATCGACACGGATGGCGAGTTTGCGGGTCTCGACCTTGCGAGACACCAGCACGCCCGCAGCGCCTTTTGCGAGTGCATCGGCGAGGAACTTGTGTCCGTCGGAGCTCTCGCCGGTCAGTGCAACGAACAGATCCCCGGGCTGAAGTGTGCGAGTATCAACGCTGACACCGGTGATCCGAGTGTCAAGATCACCGCTGACCAGTTCTCCGCCGCACGCCTCAATGACATCTTTTGCTTTGATTGCCTGCATATCTACACCCCAATGGTGTCATTCCGACCAGCGGGAGGAATCTCGGGGTCCTGAACTTGCTTCAGGATCTCCCTGCGGTCGAAATGACATGTCCTGCCGGGTCGCAGAGCACCGAGGCTCCGCCAGTATCTGGGCCGCCACCTCTCTGTCGTCGAAATGAATGGTGCGGTCCGCGAATATCTGGTAGTCCTCGTGTCCTTTGCCAGCTATCACCACGAGGTCGCCGGCGCGGGCCATGCCAATCGCCAGCCCGATCGCGTCACGCCGGTCCGGTCGCACCAGAGTTGCCTCGTCCTCGTTAACTTTCGACATTCCGGTCAGAATTTCCTCTATAATGGAGTCCGGATTCTCAGTCCGGGGATTATCCGAGGTAACGACCACCAAGTCCGCAATATCAGAGGCGATCTTGCCCATGACTGGTCTCTTGCCTCTGTCACGGTCGCCTCCGCAGCCGAAGACCGCTATGAGACGGCCCTGGGTCAATTTGCGTGCCGTGGAAAGCACGTTTTCCAGTTCGTCCGGAGTGTGAGCGTAGTCCACAACTACACCAAAGTCCTGCTCACCCTCGACGTACTCAAACCTGCCGGGCACGCATTTGGCCGAGGCCAGACCGGCCACGATTGTATCAAGGTCAATGCCGAACGCTATACCGACTGCCGCCGCGCTGAGCGCGTTGTAGACGTTGAAATGCCCCCCTATGCCCAGTCGCGCGGGGCGACGCACTCTGCCGTAAGACAACACAAACTCGACCGATTTGTTCGTGACGACGATCTTTGAAGCCCGCACGTCGGCGGGCTTGTCTACACCGAATGTGATCAGTTCGCCTGCGCACACTGCCTTGACCACGGGCGCGGCCTCATCGTCTGCGTTCACTACCGCGGTGAACTTCTTGCCTGACGCCGCGGGATGATCTCTGAATAGAATCAGCTTGGCGTCCAGATAGGCCTCAAGCGTTTTGTGATAGTCCAGGTGGTCACGGGCGATATTCGTAAAGACACCGCAATCGAACTCGCATCCGAGTGTCCTGCCCTGGTGGAGACCGTGAGAACTCACTTCCATTGCCACAGCCTTGGCGCCGCGTGCTGACATCTGTGCCAGCAGCCGCTGCACGTCAGCCGACTCCGGCGTGGTGTGGGCCGTCGGGAGGAGTTCACCGCCTATCCGCGCTCCCAGGGTGCCGATTAGACCTGCAGACCCACTGTGCTCGGCCTCACACACGGCTTGGATGAGGTAAGTAACGGTGGTCTTGCCGCTGGTGCCAGTGACGCCTGCCAGTTTAAGGTTTCGGGAAGGATGAGCGAATATCTCCGCCGCCATCGGGCCCATTGCTCGTCTGGCGTCCGCGGCAACGGCGTACGCGGCCTCGCCCAGTACGTCCGGTGAGCAGGATTCTCTCTCGCCGACAACAGCCGCCGCACCGGCCTCGACGGCCTGGCCGATAAAGTCGTGGCCGTCGCGTGAGGCACCCTTCCAGGCGACAAAGACGCAGCCATCCGTCACTTGCCGGCTGTCGTAGACTATCTCGCGGACTTCCGGGTCAGGTCCGCAGACCAGTCGCACTCCCTCAACTCGTCGGACTATATCAGAGAACTTCATTGCCCCGCCCATCGCTTGCGATTTCTACGGTAATGATACCAAAAAAGAAAGGGGAAGATGAACCGCAGCGCAAGACTCGCCCATGATTCCAGTCTGCAAGACTCACCGTCCCCCAAGCGTTTCGGCAGGTCAATCGGCTGACCGTGCCGTGATTTGGGGCGGCTAGGACGCTACGGTTTCGCCCAAGTCCCCTAAGCGTCCATACTGCAGCCGCCCCAAAACCCTGTTTCTGCCCGAAGCTCCGATATCCGGCAATCCCCTGAACTTGATTAAGGGCCAGAGGAAGCTCCTGGGCCAAAGTACCGACGTCTCCGGATTTCGGACCGCACCATGCTGGGCAGTCCGCCCGAGTCCGAAACCCCCGAGACAACTAAGACTACATATCTGCCCTGCTGCCTTGAACACCTCCCCCTAACCTCCTCCGAAACGGAGGGGGGAGCGCTAGGCGTTCCATTACCTGATTCACGGTAGGGGAGCACTTCGAAGTGCTCCATTACTCGGCGGAAGCAGCGTGGACCAAGGACTGCGGCATATCTGGCGGCACCTTCAGATACCAAAGTGACTGCTCCGCAATTTCCTTGAACACTGGAGCCGCAACTACGCTACCCCATTTCGCCCCGTTGGGCCGCCTGACTATCACTCCGATCGCAAGTTTGGGATCGCTTGCCGGCGCAAATCCGATGAACGAGACGATGAGCTTTCCCTGCTCAAATCCCCTTCCGTTGGACAGTGCAATCTGCGCGGACCCCGTCTTGCCGGCTACGCTTCGTCCGTCTACCGCGGCGGGCTTTCCGGTGCCTTCGATCACACACTCGGTCATCATCTCAGTTATCGCACGTGCCGCCTGCGGTGATATCACCCTGGTTCCGGGTCCCGCGGCAAACGTCTTGACCACGCGGCCCTTGTGGTCCCGAACTTCCCGCACGATCTGCGGCTTGTGGCGAACACCCCCAGCGGCTATGGTGGCGAATACGCTGACCATGTGCATTGGCGTGACCGCTATGGCCTGACCATAGCCGATGTTTGCCAGCTCCAGTCTGCCCCACTTGTCAGCGGGGGGCAGAGGATAGATGGACTCTCCGGGAATCCCTGAGTCAGACCTGGTCAAAAGGCCAAACTCCTTTGCGTAGTGGCGCATGCGTTTTGCGCCCAGGCGCATTGCCACGTGCGCCGCGCCAATGTTGCACGAGTCACGCATGATCGCGTGCATATCCACTCGACCGTGCCCGTCCATAAACTTGCCGTGCCGTGGGCAGACCAACCTGCCCCCTTTGATCTGCTCGCAAGCGCTGCAGTGCACGATTGTTGCAGTAGGGGAGAATCCTTCGTTCAGTCCCGCTGCTACTGTGACAGCCTTCATTGTGCTCCCAGGTTCATAAAGGTCCGAAACAGCCCGGTTTCTCCACAGCTTGTTGCTGACTTCACTTGCCTGATTTGCGTCGTAGGCTGGATAGTTTGCCAGCGCCAGAATCTCGCCAGTATGCGGGTCCATCACGATAACACACGCGTCGCTGGGAGTGTATTTCCTGGCCATGGAAGTCAGAGATCGTTCTGCGATGCTCTGTATGTTGGCGTCAATGGTAAGGTAGACGTGTCTGCCTTCGGCTGGCTTGACCGTCACGTGTCGAGTCCCTGGTATTTCGCGGCCTGATACGTCAACCTCGGCCGCGTACCTGCCGTTGGTGCCGGCCATTTCGGCGTTCTGAGCCGCCTCCACACCGTAGACGCCCTTGTTTTCAAAGTCAGTAAATCCGACCACCTGAGCTGCAAGCGCTCCGAAAGGATAACACCGTCTGACTCCGTCCTCGCACCAGACTCCCTCAAACACCGGAGGTATTCGCTTTGCGCTGCGCCCTTCGCGAGCTGCCCGGTCTTTCTCACGTTGCGCGAGTTCCTTGTACTGAGCCAGGGACAGGCTTCGCATCTTGTCCCATACTCTGGGGTCTACGTCTTTGGCCAGACAGACTCTGCCGGAACGCTTAAGCAATTTGGCCGCGATGTCAGCCTCAGGCACCCCCAGGGACTCCGAGATGATTCTTGCCGTTACCTTGCTGGATATCATCCTGGGACTTGCGTATATCGAGACCGTGGAAAGGTCGGCTGCCAGAATTGCGCCGTTGCGATCGTAGATGTTCCCGCGAGGCGATCTGATTTCGCGCTCGCGTTTACGCATGTCCTCGGCCCACCCGACGAACTTGTCCCGTTCGATGGTCGTGAGTCTAACAGCCTGCACTGCGACCACCGCGTACAGCAGCGCGAAGACCAGGAAGAATCTGAATGCCCTCGTATGCGTCAGTTTAAGGTACTTCGTGCTCATCGCCAACGGGGATTAGACTTCCCCACTCCTGTCAATCGTCACGACTTGTGTCGGCATTTGCCGCGGCATATAAAGGAACGATTTGTGCTTCGGTTGCATACAACCGCAAGCATCCGCAACGTGATTGTCTCGCCGCATAGAAAGTGCGGTCGCAGGTCTTACTTGATTCCGGGTTGCGCTTTCGCCACACGCTGCGGACCAGCCACGTGGTCGAACGTGGTGGCTGTCTGCATCCCGGCCTGCATCCCGAGATACTTTGCCCTGTCGGCGTTTACCATCGCCTGCGCCTGAACAGCGAGTCTGGTGTTCACATTTGACGCACTCGCAAGCTCTCGAGTGAGTCGCGAATAGTCAAGGCCGTTCATGGTAACGTCGGCGTATATGCTGACGTACTTCAACGCACAAGCGAACACCAGCACTACGGCAAGATACGTCAGCCAACGGCTGGAGCCGTGCCTCTGGCACGGCGCGTGTCTGACCCCTACCCGGCGGAAAGCTCTGGTGTGTCGTGCAGGC
>CAYSLA010000211.1:0-5317 GCA_964431685.1 uncultured bacterium
GCCCCGGCCAGGTGTGCAACTTCCACACTGTGCTGGAGGACGTTCTGTCCATAGCTGGTTCGGAAGCGCAGCCGACCGAGCAGTTTGACGAGCTCCGAATCCAGACCTGTGACGCCAGTTTCGAAGATGGCTCTGTCCGCGGCTTCTTTCATCTTGATCTCCGCCTCGGACTGGGCTTTGATTATTGTCTCTTCAATTCGTCCCGGATGGATCCGTCCGTCAAGAATCAGATTTGAGAGTGCCATCCGCGCAACTTCGCGACGGACGGGGTCAAACCCTGATATGACCACAGCCTCCGGGGTGTCATCGATGATCAAGTCCACGCCGGTGAGCGTCTCAAACGCTCGGATGTTGCGGCCTTCGCGGCCAATGATTCGACCCTTCATATCGTCACCCGGCAAAGGCACAACTGATACCGTAGTTTCAGTGACCTGGTCCACTGCGCACCTTTGTATGGCGAGCGTGATTGTGTTACGGGCGAGTCGGTCCGCTTCTTCCTTGGCGTTTTCCTCGGCCTGCCGAACCATCTTGGCTGTGTGCTTGACGAGTTCGCGATCAAGCTGGCTCAGAAGGTACTGTCTGGCCTCATCGGTGGACATCCGGGCCACCCGCTCAAGCTCCGTGCGATGAGACTCCAGCAGCTTGTTGGCCTCCTGCAATCTGGTCTGCGCATTGGACTCAATACGGCCTATGGATTTCTCCTTCTGGTCGAGATTATCCGCTCTGCGGTCGAGAGTCTCCTCCTTCTGCGTCAGTTTGCGCTCCAGCCGCTGAATCTCGGCACGCTTTTCCTTGTTCTCCTGTTCAATCTCAGCGCGAAGCCTGAACGACTCCTCCTTTGCCTCAAGGAGAATTACTTTCTTCTCAGCTTCCAGTTCATTCAGAAGTTTCTCTTCCCTGGAAGCCATTTCTTTCCTGGCAGAGACTATCTCTTCAGAGGCGGGGCGAATCCTGGTAAAGTATATCACCGCCGCTACTGCTACTCCCGCCAGCAAGCCTATTAATATGGCTACTACATATATCATATCGAACCTCACCTCAACTTCATTTTTGGTCAAGAATGTGAGGATGAGCTATATCACTTCTCACCTCATTGCAGAGTCTCTATCGGATTCCGGCAATCTCCTTTCTTTGCGGCTTTCAATCGGCATCCAGGTCGCCCAGCACCCTGCGAATGGTGTCCCAGTCGAATCCTCGTCTTGCGAGAAATGAAGCGAGCCTGTCGCGGTTCGCCCTGTCGGATAGATCCGCCGCCGCGGATTTCTTCCGTGCCAACGCCATCGCCAACTCATACTCGGTTCCATCATCGATCGCACCAGTTGCCTCTTCGACTACCTCTCGATCGATTCCCCTCGCGAATAATTCCCGTGCCAACCGCGCTTTGCCCATCGGCTTGGCCGCCGTTCGGGCCTCAACCCAATCCCGGCTGAACTTCTTGTCGTCTACAAGTTCAGTCCTCGCCAGGAACTCCATTACCTCGTCAATGACGTCCGGCGGAAAGTCCTCGCCCGCCAGTCGTCTGCGTACTTCCTCTACGGAGCGATCCCTGTATTGGATCAATCGTATTGCTCTTTCACGAGCCTTTCGGGCCAACTCGGCCCTGAGAAGAGTGTTGAGATCGTTGGAGTCAACACTCATCCCCACGAATAACCCGGCTGCGGCCGCCACGTCAGCGCCTACGCCGACCACGAACTCCCCGTCAATGAACACGGATACCCGATCGGCCCGCTTTTTCTGCGGCTCAATGGCGGTTATCTCGCTCAATTGCCTGTCCCTCGCAGACCTGACTGCCTACTCCGCGGCCGCTCCCTGCGGACTGGTTCCAGGAGTCGGCGCAGCCAGCTCCTGGCCGCGGATCTTTTCTTCCAGCTCTTCCGCCAGAGAAGGGTTCTCCTCAAGGAACCTTCGCGCGTTCTCCTTGCCCTGGCCCATTCTCTGGTCGCCGTAGGTGAACCAGGTTCCAGTCTTGGAAACGAAGCCCTTGTCGACGGACATGTCCAGTATGCCGCCAGCTCGCGATATGCCCTGGCCGAACATAATGTCAAACTCAGCTTCTCTAAACGGCGGAGCTACTTTGTTCTTCGCTACCTTCACCTTGACGCGATTACCGACGGCCTCGCCGTTGACTTTGAGGGTCTCAATTCGCCTCACCTCCAGCCGCACGCTCGACCAGAACTTCAGCGCCCGCCCTCCCGGAGTAGTCTCCGGATTGCCGAACATCACACCGATTTTTTCCCTGATCTGATTTATAAAGATGGCGGCCGTGTTCGATTTCGACAGAGAACCTCCCAGCTTGCGCAGGGCCTGGCTCATCAGTCTTGCCTGCAGGCCCATGTGGGAGTCTCCCATATCGCCCTCGATCTCGGCTTTTGGCACTAGTGCGGCCACGCTGTCGAGCACCACTACGTCAATCGCACCGCTTCGTATCAGGGCATCCATGATCTCCAGGGCTTCCTCGCCGGTGTCCGGCTGAGAAACAAGCAGAGCGTCAACGTCCACTCCGAGCTGTCTGGCGTAGGTGGGATCGACCGAGTGCTCGGCATCCACAAATGCTGCAATCCCGCCCGCCTTCTGTGCTTCGGCAACTACGTGATAGGCAAGAGTCGTCTTTCCCGAGGACTCCTGACCGTAGATTTCGGTGATTCGCCCCTTTGGGATCCCGCCGACTCCCAGCGCTACGTCCAGCGCAATGGAGCCAGTCGAGATAACAGCCACGTCGATCTTTGGCCTTTCACCCAGCCTTATCACCGAGCCGCGTCCAAACTGCTTCTCGATCTGGGCAAGAGCCATGTCCAGAGCTTTCTCTTTTTCCATGTCCAGCCTTGCGTTCCTTCCGTCCCCCGCGGGACCAGCCGGTTGTTTCCAGCGCTATTCGTTTTCGTGCGACCCGAGGTCGATCGTTCGTAGAACGGTGTAGACGGGTCCGTCTCTCATAAGGTCGCTGCGCATAAGCGCCATGTTCAGCACTCTCATCGTGCCGAAGTCTAGTTGCCCCAACTCCTGTGCGGCCTGCCCAATCTCCGGCGGCAGCACACCCTTCACTCTGCCAATCGTAACGTGCGCTTTGAACCGTCCCTTTTCGGGCGCCGGTCCAAGCTTGGAAGACTCCGCCTCAACGGCTCCAGCCAAACAGGCAAGAGGTTGCGCGCCTTCACGCACACCGCTCCATAGGACTTGTGGCCTTCTCCAGTTTGGAAAGGCTCCGAGCCCTGCCATCTCCACGTCAAACGGTTCCACGCTGGCTGCCGCTCGCCTCAGGGCAGCTTCGATTGCTGGGAGGTCGGATTCTTGGACGTTGCCCAGAAACTTGAGGGTGACGTGAAAGTTGTCTGCAGCGACCCATTTCACGCCGGTAGAGGAGTGCTTCTTGAGTTGACTCTGTGCTAGACCTATTTTGTCCCTAAGTGCAGAATCTATCAAGACTGCAACGAAGGAGCGGATGACTGCCATCTGGCTTTCTACGGTATCTTGCCGAAAAGGATGAATGTTCTTAGCATATCAAGCGCGTTCTGGCTTGATCGGTACTTCACGTCCGCCCGGTTTCCCGACAGATTGTGCTTCCGCACGTACGTGCCACTGCCTGATGCCAGGCCGATATAGACAAGTCCAACGGGTTTCTCCGGACTTCCACCGCCCGGTCCCGCAATCCCTGTGACCGACAAGCCATAATCTGAACCTGCCAACGCTCTCACATTCTCCGCCATCGCCCGAGCGCATTGCTCACTAACGGCGCCGGATTCCTCTAAGATCTTACCCGGGACTCCGAGCAGCTCCTTCTTAGCCTTATTGCTGTAGGCCGCAACTCCAAAGAGTAGGGCGCCGCTGCTTCCCGGGATATCCGTTATCCTGCTCGTAATCAGTCCACCAGTGCAGCTTTCGGCTACAGCCAGCGTCAGATTTCGCTGCAAAAGCGATTCCACTACAACCGACTCAAGTGTCTGATCGTCTCGACCAAATACGCGGTCCTCCAAGATCGACACCAGCTTCGCGTCCACCACATCGATCATCTGCCTTGCTTCCTCAAGACTCGAAGCTTTGGCCGTGATTCTGAGGTGAACCTCACCCGTATGCGCAAGCGGGGCAACCGTCGGGTTGTTCCCGCAGAGTAGTTCCTTAACTTTATCTTCTACAGTCGACTCGCCAATCCCTGCCAGTCTTAGTTCTCTTGATGTAATAATTTCTGAATTTTGTCCGAGCCGCTTGGAGAGATAGGGCACAACCCGCTCATCAACCATAGGTACAAACTCGCGCGGGGGCCCGGGAAGGCAGATGATGGCCTTTCCGGATTCCGTCTCGAATACCGCCCCAGGTGCTGTTCCAAGGGGGTTGTCCAGGGCCGTTCCCCGCGTGGGAACCATCGCCTGTTTGAGGTTCGTTTCCGGCATCTCGATTTCCCTGGCCGCAAAGAACGCCCGCAGCCGGTCTGCGGTTTCTTTGTCCAGGCGCATGGGGTCGCCAGCTATGGTTGCGACCGTCTCCTTGGTGAGATCGTCCTGAGTCGGACCGAGTCCACCGATTGTGAAGACCAGGTCGGCTCGAGACATTGCGGCGGAAACGGCCTCCGCAAGCCGCGACTCGTTATCACCGACTGTGGCTCGGTAAAGCAAGTCGACGCCGTACTCCGGAAGCCGCTTTGAAAGGTAAGCGGCGTTGGTATCAACGATCTGGCCCAGCAGAAGCTCTGTGCCGACCGATATAATCTCCGCACGCAATCTGCGCTTTCTCCTATTCCTCGGAGGGCTCTTCCACGTCGAGATCGTCCTCGAGTGACTCGTCCTCTTCGGCTCCATCTTCGAGATCATCGTCGAAATCGTCTGTGGCTGAGTCGCCTAGATTCAGAATGGACTTCTTTGGCGCCGAGCCGGTCTTTTCGGCAGGCATATCGACATCTTCCGCCTTGGGTACACGAGCCAGGCTTGCTATAGCGTCGCCGGGGGCCAGGTTGATCAGTCTGACGCCCTGAGTGCTCCTGCCGCAGGAGCGTATCTCAGACACGCGTATCTTGAGAGTGATGCCGTGGGAGGTGATTATCACTATCTTGTCGGTGATTTCAACAACGGCTGTTTCCACTATCTTGCCTGTCTTGTCTGACAGGTTCATCGTCTTTATGCCGCTGCCTCCACGGGTCTGGCCCCTGTAGTGTTCCAGAAGCGTACGCTTGCCGTAGCCCTTTTCGGTTGCCACCAGAAGTTCGGCGCTGTCCCTGGCAAGGGTCATGCCGACTACTCTGTCGTCACCCTTCAGTCTAATTCCACGCACGCCGCCGGACGCGCGTCCGGCACTACGCAGATCGCCTTCCTTGAACCGGATGGACATG
>CAYSLA010000212.1:0-5250 GCA_964431685.1 uncultured bacterium
CGCATAAGTGATAGGTTTACAGGAATGTATCGGGAGTGGATAGTCAACTGATGACGAAACAGGTTGTCTCGAAGAAGAGAGTCGCCGACCACGGCGAGGTCTACACCAGTGAGCGTGAAGTCAACGCCAGCGTATCTGGTCAGTTCGTGGCGGACAATGACCGCTTCAAGATGCGCCAGGCGCTAGACCACATGATCGACTCCGCGCATTTGGATGTCTGCACGGCTTTCCTTGACGCGTACGGCGTTTCCGCCATCGGCGGCGCGGCGGAGAGTGGTGAACTGCGGCTGTTGGTGGGTTTTGACCTGTCCGACCTGCCGGTCGCACAGGACGTTGTGTCTTTCCAGATGGCAGATGAGTGGAAAGCCTCCGGGGAAGACCCCGTACATCGGATGGCCGACGAGGAGTCGGTGCGCAACGCCGTCAAAGCGCTGGAACGCCCCACATTCCAGGCTGCCAAGGCTGCGCTTCGAACACACTCCAAGCTCTACCTGACTGAAGAAATTGGCGTGGTAGGAAGCAGCAACCTTACGCGCGCGGGTATTGAGGGTCAGCGGGAACTCAACCTGTTCCAGCACCAACCTGAGGCCGTTGCTCGCTTGCGTGAGTGGTTTGAGGGAATGTGGAATGAGGCGAAACGTGAGGAGCGAGCCGACTTCAAGGCCGACCTGATCAAGTGGCTGGAGACGACACGGCTCAGACGGTTCGCACCGTTTCATCCATACGCCAAGGCTATCTTCGAGCGCTACCGCCACCGGTTTATGGCACTTACGCCGTCCGCCACGGACGTGAACCTTGCGGTCTTCCAGGAAGAAGGGCGTGACACGGCGCTCAACATTCTGGCTGAAATCAAGTGCTGCATCATCGCTGACGCAGTGGGGCTCGGCAAGACGTACGTGGCGCTGGGCGCGATGCAGCGACGCGCGAAAGCCAGGCCCAGGCACGAGCGAAAGATCCTCGTGATATGTCCGGCGCAGCTTGAACCAGTCTGGGAACGGGCGAGCCGCGACCAGGGCATTGCAATGATTACTGAGAGCATGGAGACACTCGGAAGCATCACCGGGCCAAACTCTGAGGCAAGATTGCGTGACCTGGAGAAGTATGCCCTGGTTATCGTGGATGAAGCTCACAATTTCCGCAATCCCAACGCCAACAGGTTCCAGAGTCTAATGGAGTTGCTGCAGGGCGGTCCGCAGGACAAAGAGGTTCTGCTGCTCACAGCGACCCCCATCAACAACAGCATCCGCGATCTCTACAGTCTCTACCGTCTCATGACGCGCGACCGAGACGACTTCTTCTCCGCCAGCAACCTGCGGATACGCAGCCTGCGTGAGTTTTTCAAGCAGGTGGAAAGGATGGGAATGAGCACCATTGATCTTCTGCTGGATACGATGGTGTGCCGAAGCAGGCTTGACATCCGACGCAGGCAGGATAAAGGCGAGGTCATTGTCATTAACGAAAAGGAAGTCCGATTCCCGAACAGGCACATGTCATCTCTGGAATACGGCCTGTCGGTTTCGGGCAATACCGTGCAGTATGACGAGCTCGCCGCGACTATTGAGAGCCTGACGCTCGGCGCATACAACGTTGAGCAGTATTCCAATTCACCAGACGCGCAGAAGAACCAGACATTCATGCGGCTGCAGTCACTCTTCCGCATCCTGCTGCTGAAGCGACTTGAGAGCAGCGTGGTGTCGTTTGTCTCAACCGCAGAGAACCTGATGCATTTCAGCGACCGTGTTGTCGGCGCCCTGCGCGAAGGCCGACGGCTCACCAAAGATGAGTACCGCAAGATGCAGCTTGATTTCACCAGGCAACTGGAGGACGACGACGAGGGCGATGGTTCGGCTTACCTGGAAGACCTCAAGGAGCGCGATGCGGGCGAGTATGACGTTGATCGGCTGGCGGCTGATGTAGCCGCAGACCACGCCTTGCTTGAGCCGCTGATTGAGAAAGCGAAGACGCTTGTGGGCCCGCGGGATGGCAAGATCGCCCGGCTCAAAGAAGAGCTAATGAATCTGCTCCCCGATCAGAAAGTCTTGATCTTCACGTTCTATGCGGACACCGCCGACTACATCCACCAGCAGCTCACCTCGGATGCCGAGTTCCTGGACGCAGTAGGCAACGTGCGGATTGAGGAAATCACTGGGGACGCTAAGCGCAAGGGTAACAAGGCACGCATTGTCGAGGACTTCGCCCCCGTCTCGAACGGCGTCAAGGAGAAGCCCAGGCATCCTATCCAGGTTCTGGTGTCCACCGACGTGCTCTCGGAAGGGCAGAATCTGCAGGACTGCGGCTATCTCATCAACTACGACTTGCATTTCAACCCGGTGCGCATGATCCAGCGGAACGGCCGTATCGACCGTCTCTTCTCGCCGCACGAGGATATTACCATCGCCAACTTCTTCCCGGAAGGCGGGTTGGAGGAGCAGCTCAAGATTGTCGAGCGTCTTCAAAAGAAGATTGAACAGATTCAGGATACCATGCCGACAGACTCCAGCGTTCTGGGCGAGACCGTCAAAGTTTTCAGCCTGGAGGACTTGCGCAGGACCCGGCGCGGTGATGTAACCATCATTGATGAGATCGACGCTCAGAACCCGATCAACCGCTTCCACGATATGCTGAACGAAGTCATCAAGATGCTTCAGGACTTCGGCATCGAGGAAGTCAGCAAGATACCCTTCGGGTGTCAGAGCAACAAGAAGTCCACTCACAGAGGTGTCTTCGTCTGCGTGATAGCCGGCAAACGAGAGGATCACAAGAACTGCTGGTGGTTATACTATCCTATGGACAGGCAAGCCGCTGATCTGTTCCCGGAGCCCGTCCAGGAACCCAGCCAGATTATCGATCTCATACGCAGCGCCAAGCCGTCGGATGATGAGCACTTGCCCGACGTCAGCCCGAGAGACATCAACTGGGAGATCATATTGGACGCGAAGAAGCGTTGCCGCGAAATGCTGATCGTTCAGGCGCGGAACGAAGCCCATGGCCAGGTCTGGGCAGCCAACCACATAAACAGGAAAGTGAAGTCGTTCTTCGCCGTGCGTCCGGACGGGTTGCCGAACGACCTTTCTCGCCGCCTGGGACGCTATGCCCTGGAGAAATACAAGACTGAGGCGGAAGAGATGATGAAAGCTGCGGAGGCGAGCAAGGATGTAACGGCCTTTGTAGACTGGCTGGATGACGTACTGCCGCCCATTACCCTCGAGGGTGACAATCCGGAAACCATGCCGCTGGAGGTCGTGAGCTATCTGGAATTGATACCAGAGACGGAGGCAGTCGAATGAGCCTTGAGGTGCTGAGTTTGCTAACTGGCACGGATCAGCAATTCGCGCAGGGGCTGGTCGACCTGG
Source organism: uncultured bacterium (assembly GCA_964431685.1). GTDB lineage: Bacteria > Armatimonadota > UBA5829 > UBA5829 > UBA5829 > CAYSLA01. The sequence continues at coordinate 3,354 of CAYSLA010000212.1, forward strand.
GTTGGTACGACTACGCGCCAACGCTTACAGATCACTGCCTGAGGGGCAAGGCGTGCGCAAGCGCGACCAAGCAGCTCTGGGCCGCCGGTGAAGTGCGGGGTACGGATGCCTGGGTCTACCGTCTGGATCTGTCTACCGGCAAATGGCAGGACGCCGTGGCGATTGCCGAAAGTCATCTCAGGCAGGAGCCTCAGTTCGCGGTTGTCTTCTGCAACCTCCCTGGGGCGCTCCTGATACTCGTTCCGTCGAACCCGGACAAGGCGTTCGGCAAGGCGAAGGGCGGTCTTGCGGTCGATCGCATATACCTGGACACTCGCCAGCCATCCAACTTCGAAGCCGAGACTATTAAGAAGCTGAAAGAGGCCCCCAGAAAGCACTTCCGGGCGCGTCTGCAGGATATGGTCAACACCGAGCGTGTTACCAGGAGGTTCTACGACCGCTTCAAGAACGAGCTCGAAAGCTTCCAGAAGCTCATCGACGGCATCACCGTCGAATCTGACAGGCTGTGGTATTCGTCGGTTATGCTCAACCGGCTCATGTTTATCTACTTCCTCCAGCGCAAGGGCTTTCTGGATGGCAAGCGTGATTATCTGAGCGATCGGCTCAAGGTCGTTCAGGAAAGGCGTGGAAAGGACAAGTTCCAGTCCTTCTACCGGTGCTTTCTTCTGCGGCTGTTCCACGAAGGACTCGGGTCCCGAAAGCGCGCGTCGGATTTCGACGAACTGCTGGGCAGAATCCCCTACCTGAACGGCGGTCTGTTCGAGGTTCACGACATCGAAAGCCGCTATGTGGACGATGCCGGGCAGACCGTTGTCGACATTCCCGACGAAGCATTCGAGAGCGTGTTTTCTTTCTTCAACGAATACGAATGGTGCCTGGACACCCGCCCGTCACGCACCGAAAAGGAGATAAACCCGGACGTTCTGGGCTACATTTTCGAGAAATACATCAACCAGAAGCAGATGGGCGCGTACTACACCAAAGAAGACATCACCGACTACATCTCCAAGAACACCATCATTCCGTACATATTCGATGCGGCCCGGAAGAAGCACGAAGAGTCGTTCGAGGGAGATGACTGCGTTTGGCTGCTGCTGCAGATAGAGCCGGACAGGTATATCTATGACGCGGTTCAGAAGGGCGTCGAGCTGGATTTGCCGGAACACATCGCCTGCGGGCTTGATGACGTGTCAAAGCGCGATAAGTGGAACACTCCCGCGCCGGAGGAGTACGCCTTGCCGACTGAGATATGGCGTGAAGTAGTCGCGAGGAGAAGCCGCTACGAAGAAGTTCGCGGCAAACTCCGGCGCGGAGAGGTGCGTTCGGTTGACGATCTGATCACTCTCAATCTCAACATAACGCGGTTCGCCCAGGACGCCATCGATCTCTCGGACACCCCTGAGATGATCCGTGCGATATGGAACACTATGGCGGGCACGATGGCGGAGACCGGCACGGACGAGTCTCCGACACCGCCGCTTACGGTGCTCGACCCCACCTGCGGATCCGGCGCGTTTCTGTTTGCGGCGCTTAACATCCTGGAACCGCTCTACGCGGGCTGCTTGCGACGGATGCAAACGTACGTAGCGGAGGCGGATTCCGAATGCGAGCCGGCGGCGTATCCCGACTTCAGAAGCGTGCTCGCCCGGATGAACGACACCTCGAAGCACCCTAACCGTGACTACTTCATCCTGAAATCCATCATCCTCAACAATCTCTATGGCGTGGACCTGATGGAGGAGGCCGTCGAGATATGCAAGCTACGCCTCTTCCTCAAAATGGCATCGGTTGTCGAACCTAATGAGTCGAGGGACAATTATGGTCTAGAGCCACTGCCGGACATCGATTTCAACATCCGGGCTGGCAACACGCTGGTGGGATATGCCAGCGAAGAGGA
>CAYSLA010000213.1:0-3761 GCA_964431685.1 uncultured bacterium
GTAGGACAACCATCCCTTCACTGGAGCCGCCTGCAGCACACTCGGGAGATGGTCAACCAGCGAGACCTCTCTGCGCATCACGGTATCGAGGACTGTCCCCGCTCTGTTTGATAGATTCACTCTCTTTTCGAGAATCACGCTGTCACTGCTCTGCGAGACGACCGTGAAAGGTTCATTGTTGATTGCTGGTTGGACCCTCCAAGTGTCGCCATCGTAGTTGAAACCGAACCTGCCTCCTTCGGGTGCCGGCCAGATGGTGCCTCCGCCGAAGTTGTTGAAAGGCTGGTTGGGGTTCTTTATACATTCCATGTCCATCCGATGCGGGGCGATGCCGCAAACGCTCGCAAATGTCCTCCCGCCCATGTCGGGGCACACAAGCACGCTGTCAGCATCCTTTACCAGCTCAACAGACGTGTCCTTCTTGATATCGCGAAGCAACCGAAAACTCGCGCTTTCCGTGAAATCTGCCAAGGTGCAATGCCTCCATAGAGCACAGATGAACTAACGGCTTCAAGTTCGACTCTTACCCAGCCCGTTGGCTAACATACTACCATCGGCATCCTGACTTGTCAATCGATTTCGTGCTCTCCGGTCTTGACTAATGCGGCCTTATGTGGCATAGTAACACAACGACAGTGCGGCCTTGGCCTCGGCTTTCGCGGAAGCTACACGCCGAGCGACTTGCTGTCAACCAATCTTAGAGAGTGATCTTACCAGTAATGAAGAGACTTTCGCCCCTCCATAAACTGCTTGTTCGTACCAACGGTCTTCTGAGTGTTGATCGTATTGCCGGCTTCCTGGGAGTAACGCCTGACGTGGTTAGAGGCTGGTTGCAGGAACTCGGCTTGCCGGATACGGATGTCCTGGATTTCGAAAGGGCTTTTCCGCTCCTGATGCGCCGCACCCACGATATCCTGTCGGATGGCGACGTTGCCAGGCTTCTGGGGATGTCCGAGGAGCAGTGCCGGCAGGCGACCATGGACATGGATTTCCTTGACGTCAAACTGGGTGGCAAGCCGGAGAGCATCCCGTCTATGGACGTTTCGGCATCGGACATTGCACAGGTAGCCCAGGTCTTCCGAGAGTATGCGGGGCCATATCTGGCCGACCATGCGGATTGGGAAAGGCCTTTCAGTTTTCTTGAGTCATTCTCGGATATTGAGTCTTCCGCGCAAACCGGAGTTGAGCCACAGGATGTTTCCGGTATCGATCTGCGTATGATGTACAGCTACACCGCTACTCACGGTGACTTCCTGCTCACTGGAGAGGATTTCTACTCCGAAGCTATACTCAGCAGACTGCGCAACCGAAGCGTCAACGCCGGATGGATGCCCGCGATACTGCGTGACATGGCTCCGAGTTCGGTGTTTCCGGAGTTTGGTAAGGGGCACGAAATACGGCTGGCCAACCTCAAAAAGCAGGTCGAACAGGCCGCGAAGTATGGCATCAGGATATTTCTTTACTTCAATGAGCCTCGGTTTATGCCTGGAGAGTTCTTCGAGAAGTACCCTGAGTGTCGCGGTATGCAGGCACACAAGTCCGGATACTACGGCATGTGTACGTCTGACGAACGTGTTCGTCAGTGGCTGAGGGAGAGCACCGAATTTGTCTTCAGGGCAGTCCCCGGTCTCGGCGGAGTCGTCTTGATAACTGCATCGGAATACGAAACCAACTGCTACAGCCACAGATACGAGGGATCTATGACCATAGATGACGGCCTCGGACTGATACGTAGCGAGCCGATGTGTCCGAAATGCGAGCAGAGAGGTCCTCAGGTGGTTCTGGCTGACACGGCAACCCTGATGAACGAAGGTGTACAAGCGGCCGGTTCTGACGCGCAGGTAATCCAGTGGTTCTGGGGCTGGGACTCGGTTATGGGCACTGAGGGCATCAAAGAAGCCATTAGATTGCTGCCGAAGCAAGTTGCTGCAATGGTAGACTGGGCGAAGCACACAACCTTTGAGGTGCAGGGCAAGAAGGCGCAGATAGGTGAGTATACTCTGGCGTATGTCACTCCTTCCGAGTTTGCGCAGGAGCTGATCAAGACTGCCAAGGAATTTGGGCTAAAGGTATACTCCAGATGTGCGCTCGCTACGACCGTCGAGATGAACGCGCTTCCCTACCTGCCAGTCTTCCGGAACGTAGAGACACTGATTCGCTCACTTCGCGAATGGAAGGTTGATGGTCTGTTGGGTTGTTGGATATTCGGCGGGTATCCGGGCCGCAGTATGGAGATGCTCGGTTACCGGAATGATGAGCATCCGGCACAGTCTCTGGCCCTGAAATACTACGGAGAGGCCGCAGACGAGGCCTTGCGTGCGTGGGAGTGTTTCTCGAACGGTATGAAGTACTTCCCCACTATCGTGTCAGTGCTTTACGGCAGTGCGCTCAACCCTGGCCCCGGGCTGCGGTTTCCATTGGATCCGGAACCCTGGAGACACGGTATGGTGGCGATGGCTACGGAGCAGATTGAGGAGATGTCGCAACCGCTGGGCTCAGAAGCGGTCATCTGGGGTTTCCGGCAGGTGGCGGAGAGCTTCTCTGACGGGCTTGCACATCTGCGAACAGCCGTTGCAGACTCGGACAGAGCAGAATGGACCGAAGAGAATGCTCGAGACTACCGGATATGCCAGGCCTGCATGCATCATCTGGTATCAGCGGCCAACTACTCGGAGTTCATCCTTGTCCGGAACAAATGGCTTGAGAACCCGGGTGACCAGAGCGTGCGTGGAAGGCTGCTGGAGATCATGCACGACGAGCTCGAGAACTCCAAGGCAATGCTGAACCTGGCAAAGCAAGACTCGAGGATCGGCTACGAGGGAGCCATTGGCTATTTCTACACCCCGATGGAGATCATCGAGAAGATGTACGACCTCCAGTGTGGAATCGAAGAAGTCAACGCCCGTTAGGCCCAGACGTGCCCATTTCACGGCTTCGCCCGGCATCGCCGGGCACTCTGCTCTTTGGAGCGTACTGCGAGTGAGGCCAGTTCCTCAACATGAAGGGATCAACATGACGCAACCTGTCCGAATCGCAGTACTAGCTGACATTCACTTCGGCGAATCGAGCCCGTGTTCGGAGCGCCGGAGCAACCTTGCGGATATTCTCCTGCTGCGTGCCGTCCATCGTCTGAATCGCTGGATCAAACCTGATCTCACCGTGATCCTGGGCGACATACTGGATGACGGCAATGGCCCCGATGCTTCCGCACGTCGAGCGACACTCCATAAGTACATTTCCAAGCTGGACTCGCCGGTTGTGATTCTCCCTGGCAATCACGATGGCGACCGTGATTCGTTCTATGAGGTCTTTGCACGCCCGCCCGAGGCCGTCGACGTTGGCCCGGTCAGAGTGCTCACGTTTGATGATCCCGAAGAGCCTGGATGGAATGCCCGTCGCACGGAGCCGGATTTGCACAGGTTGCGTGCCGAAAGGGCTCAGCATGCCGGTTCACTGGTCACCCTCCAGCACGTTCCCGTCATTCCCGCCGGCAGCGATCTATCTCCGTACCGCTATCTCAACGACACCGCTGTCATAGACGCAATGGCTGGCGATGGTCTGACGCTGGCAATCAGTGGTCACTATCACGAGGGCCTGGACTTGATCAAAGAAGGCTCGTGTGCGTTCTTGGCCGCTCCGGCATTGTGTGAGAAGCCCTTCTCGTTCCTGACTGTGGACATCGCGGGGAACGACGTAAGCTTCCGCCGACACGACCTCGCCATGCCTGCCGAGCTGCGTCTGCGCGACCTACACGTGCACAG
>CAYSLA010000213.1:3861-5211 GCA_964431685.1 uncultured bacterium
CAGCACGGCGTTGCAGCCGAGATCAACTTCCACACCAACGAACCGTCCGCCGACTTCGTTGCGATGTGCATCAGTGCGGGCGTCAAACTGGCGTTTGGGAGCGACGCCCACAATCTATACGAGGTTGGCGAGTTCCAACCTCACCTCGACTTGCTCAGGACGTGTGGTGTCAGTGGCGATATCAACAGTGTCCTTTGGCAGCCGCCTGATGTCTCATGCATGTGAGCCAGTGCGCCCCGTCAGCTCAGGAGTCTGCCCAGCAGGAACTCTCTGTAGCCGGGCAGGTCTTCCCATTCCGTCGCGACGTCAACGGGCTGCCCACCCTCATCGGCTACAGTGTACCCATCATCTGTCACGCTCAGGTTGACCGTCTCAACGCGGAGGAACTGCCGGCTGTAAGCCAGATGTATCGCCACAGTATCGAACAGGATTGAGGAGTGCTGATCCGGCTGTCCCGCAAGCCACTCAGAATCTGTGGTGGTGCGACTATAGTGATCGAGCCATATGCGGTAGTTCTCGAGAACGCACTGTATCAGGGGCGATTTCGAACCGCGCAACTGGGCGAGAGCCTCAGCCCCGAGGCGGACGCTGCCGCACGTGTCGAGAGGCGTGATTGTCTTGGGCCACGCCGCCGCGAAGACTTCCTGGGCCGACTGAATGTCGCCCACCACATTCCATTCCGCGATCGCACCTACCGCATTATCGTGTCTGCGTTTCAGAGAGCCGTGCATGCCTGTGAATCGGGCGCGCTGCGCGATCCGCGGCTCGAGTTTGAGAGCGTCCGAGATATTGGTGAGCGGACCAATGGCTATCACGGTAACGGGGTTGTCACTGTCCATAATCGTGGAGACGATAGACTCGGCGGCGTTGGTCGTGAAACCTCCCTTGTATGCGGTCAGATCATAGCAACTGACCCATGACGACTGCGCGGAGACATACTCGCCAAAGCAGCGACCTGCTGCGACCGGAACATCGGATCGCCCTGCTACATCGAGGATGCGAGCGGCGAGTCTGGCACGGTAAGTGGTATCCCCGGTTGCGGTGGTAACAAGACGCAGGTCGAGCTCCGGGGATTTGAGCAGCATGGCAAGCGCCCAGGTGTCGTCAATATCAGTGCCGATGTCCGTGTCAAGGATCACGGGAATAGTCGATGACTCCAATTGTTCCCCCATGTTCTTTCGTTTCTGAGCGGAGCCGAGATAGCAGGAATGGGATGGGACGGCCCTCAATCAAATTCAGGGTCAGAGCCCGTCCCATCGGGCCGGGCTAAGATGGCTGAGAGTGCTCTGTTCGCTCGAGGATAGAGATTTTCAGATCCTCGGTCAGGTTGTTGAAGTACTCCGAGTATCC
>CAYSLA010000214.1:0-5182 GCA_964431685.1 uncultured bacterium
CGCAGTATCGACTCCCCGATCCTGCCGCCCGCAAATCCGGTTGCCACACTGTCATATCCGAGGGTTCTCAGCACCCGGCTGACATTGATGCCTTTGCCGCCGGCTACCGACTTTGTGTCAATGGGCCGGTGAACCCGGTCCAGAGTGAAGCCCTCGATTACGTAGGTTTTGTCTATCGCGGCATTTGGGGTGACAGTTACGATCAAGCGGACGTGCTCCCGATTCACTTCGATGGGGAGTCCCATCGAGAATTTGTTGCTCACCTGAGGAGATTGTACGAGCCTCACAGTGACCTGTCAAACGCGATGCGTTGCACGATACAAGGAGTGCGAGAGAGAAAAAATTGACTTGGCTGATGGGCGGCCAGCCAAGCCCAGCAGAGGTAGTGAAAGGAGAAAAAGAAGCGAGAAGATGATACCAGGTTTTCTATTAGATGTCAACACTTATTTTGATATTTTTTTCATGCAGGCCGAAATGTTCTCTTAATGGCAGGCGGCGCCTCGCCATTTCTTGTGAGCGGGCACGCTCAGAGGTCTGAATCCATCGCAATCTGGCGAACTGTCTCCAGATCATCTATTGTGTCTACACCCACTGGCTTATCAGAAACCATCGCCATTTTAATAGAGTGCCCGTTCTCCAGCACTCTGAGCTGCTCAAGCGACTCAGTTCTCTCGAGGGGAGTCGGTTCCAACTGGGATAGTCGCATAAGGAAGCTCTTGCGGTAAGCATACAGGCCCATGTGTCCAAACCAGCCAGGGCAGGCATCTTCTCTGCGCGGGTAAGGAATGGGGAATCTGGAGAAGTACATCGCGAAACCGCGATTGTCGGTCACCACCTTCACCAGGTTTGCGTTCTGCGCTTCTTCCCAACTGATGGGAAACATCAGGCTGGCCATCTGCACATCTGGGTCTGAGAACGGTTCCAGAGCCCGTTGGATGGACTCGGGGCTTACGAGGGGTTCGTCTCCTTGCACGTTGACAACGATGTCTACGTCCAGGCCAGCTACTGCTTCCGCAACCCTGTCTGTGCCGGATGTGTGCGCGTCGCTGGTCATTACAGCTCTCCCTCCGAACGCGCACACTGCCTCGGCAATCTCCACATCGCAGGTCGCCACTATGACCTCGCTGATGCCGGTTGCGCGTTTGGACCGCTCGTATACCCACTGAATCATCGGTTTGCCGCAGAGGTCGGCAAGTGGTTTGCCCGGGAACCTGGTTGCGCTCATACGAGCGGGAATTACGACTATGCTTCGCGGACGCGTGTCCCGAAGCAGATCTGGCGGAACAGCTTCCCCATCCGTTTCGGAGGGGGTTAGGCAGAGGTGCTGGTCTTCGGGGCACACGCCCGGTAAGTATTCACCGCAGGATTTCATAATTAGCCTATATCACCCTCACATAGCTGTTGCCCGGCACGCGCTTTATGACATTCTTCATTTCCAGGATTGTAAGCGTGCTGCTTACGAGAGGCGCCGGCATGCCGGTCTTTTCGATGATGGCGTCGATGGACACGGGTTCGAGGGAGAGAAGCGAGGTAACTGACTGCTCGTCGTCACTGAGCGCGCTCAGGTCGAGGCTCATCTGCCTCGACTCATCCGACTCATCACTACTGACCCCGAGTTCCTCAAGAATATCCTGCGCTGACTCCACGAGTGTTGCACCGTCTTTGATGAGCTTGTGGCAGCCTCTGTTCCGCTCGTCATCCACGTTGCCCGGCACTGCGTAGACATCTCGTCCCTGTTCTCCTGCGTACCCCGCGGTAATGAGAGCGCCCGATGCTTCCGGGCTCTGGCAGACAAGCACTCCCAGGCTCATACCACTGATCACCCTGTTTCGAGGCGGAAACCGCCACGGTTCGGGCGATGAGCCGAGCGGGAACTCTGATACCACCGCGCCGCTCTCGCACACCGCGTCAAAGAGCTTGGAGTTCTCGGGAGGATAATTCACGTCTATGCCGCATCCCAGCACCGCTACGGTTCTCCCGCCTGCCTTCAGGGCGCCTTTGTGGGCAGAGGTATCCACACCTCTTGCGCCGCCGCTCACAATAGTGAGTCCCGCACCGGCGAGGTCGTGAGCGATTCTCTCGGCGATGCTACGCCCGTAGACGCTCGCTCGGCGCGATCCCACGATTCCCATCGCCATCTTGTCTCGCTCTGCCAGTTTGCCGCGGACGTAGAGTACCACCGGCGGATCATATATCTGGCTAAGCATCACTGGGTAGAGCCCGGAGACCACTGGAACCACGGTGGCGGCAAGCCGTTCAAGCACGGCCAGGTCCTTGTCGACAGCCGCCGCGGGAGGACCAAGAACCTTTTCGCGTCCCTTGTCCGTCAGCTCGCCAACCCTGCTCAGCTCCTCTTCGGAGGCCTCGAAAACAGCCTCCGGAGTCCCGAAGCGATCTATGAGCGCATTGGCTGCCCGTGCTGTAAGTTCAAGGCGGCTGAGCCGGAGCCAGGCCCGCAGTTCGGTCTCATCAGCAACCATGTCTGTCTTACTCCGGCACAACTATCACGGGAGGCTCATCACCGCCGCCCGAGTCTCCGTGGCCAGGGGTCGGCGTGGTGCCGGTGCCTGGCTCGGCCGGAGTCGGCACGGGCGGAGGCGGCGCACCGTCATCACCTGCGCCATGCGCCGCTCCAGGTGCAGGGGGCGGCGGCGGCGGAGGTGGAGGAGGAGGCGCACCAGGCTCGCGCATTTCCGGAACGGCAGGGACTGGAACCTCCGGTGTAACCGTCGGAGTCTCTTCTGTCTTCTTCTTCGTTTTGGTGATCTTTGGAGGCTCCAAGCTTGGATCGGCCATCACCGACCACTCGAGATTGTATATGTTACCGGAATAGTCCTTTGCGCTAAGCGCCAGCTTATGCGGACCACTCTCCAACTTGGCCGAGGCCTCTCCCTCTTCCGGCACCTCGGTCATAGCTTTGACAATAGATGTCCCGAAGTTGGTCTCCACCTCCAGCGGATTTCCATCCAGCGTGATTCTCACGCTGGAGAAATCGACCCCGCTTTCAGCGTCAAACAGCGCACCGGTGATCACCAGAGGCGGGGCGGCCGGCACCTTCTGGCCGTCTATCGGCGAGAAGTTGAACGCCTTCGGAGGATAGATGTCCGGCCAGTCCTGCGTGAAGCAGCGCAGCACGCCGTCGTCGCTGAGCACGAGCAGCGAACCGTTCGCCACCGTTGGCGCGGCATAGCACCTTGCAGTCTCAACGCCGTATTCCGTCACTTTGGAGGTGAGAACGTATCTCCACAGCAGGGTTCCGTCTTTGGTAGAGTAGGCTTGTAAGGTGCCGTTGCCCGTCACCACATATATGCTATCCCCGGCAATTATTGGGTCTGCCATCGGTCTCGAACCCATATCCACCGGGGTCTTCCACTTCAGGATGAACTGTCTCCCGCTCCACGTATAGGCGTACAACTTGCCATCTCGGCCGGCGGCAAACACGTCTTGGCCGGATACCGCCAGATTGACAGGAATCTCAGTGCCGACAGGCACCGAGAACCGGAACTGTCCGCTCTTCGCCGACAGCACGTTGATGGTATTGCCTACAGGCATAATTACCATGTTGTCAAGCAGGATAGGCGTGATTCGCACCGGGGTGGACGCGAGCCGGAAGTTCCACCGCAATTGTCCTGTGCTCGCCGCAAGCGCGTACAGGTTCCCGTCCGTGCAGGCAAAGAACGCCATACCACCGCCGACCGCAATACCGCCGGACATATCGTCCCGTCCCACGAAAGGCCGTGCCCAGACCGCCCTGCCGGTGAGTGCGTCGACAGCCCGTGCGGAGTCATCATCGGATCCAAAATACACTATGCCATCTGCCACTATGGGTGAGCTGCGGATAGGCCCTGTGCTTGCGTGTCGCCATCTCAGGCCGCCAGTTGTAGCGTCAAGGCAGTATAGCACGCCATCACCGCCACCAAAATAGAAGTTGCCCTTGTAAAGCGCTGGGGTGCCTCTTACGGCCGATCCGAGGCCCTTGTCAGAAGGATACTTCCACGCGAGTTCCCCGGTATCGAGGTCTACCGCGTAGGCTCTGTCGTCTGAGACGAAGAACACCGTGTTCCCCTCTACTAGCGCCGAGGCGGGGTTGCCGCTATAGGGAGCCGATATATGCTCCCATTTCAGCACAACTGGCAGTTTGAACTTCTCAGATGTATACCCGAACTTCTCGGGGCCGTATCTCGACATCAGTGCGTCGTTGGCTCCTGCCAAGCCTGCTGATGCGGTCAAAACGAGCAGTGTCGCCGTGAGTTGACGAAGAATCATCGCGGAACCCTCCAGCCTGCGGTGCAATTCCTACCACTCAGATTATACAGACCGTTTCCTCGAGCGTCAACAATATCGGCTCATCCGAGTCCGAGAGTCGGCGGCAGGGCGTATTGAAGCCCGCCGCGGATTGCCAAGCGGCGGGCTTCAATAATCGCAACGGACCTGTTACACAGCGGAGCGCTATGCTCTACGTCGTCTGAGGATAAGCAGCGGTATCAGACCGCCAGCCAGGGCCGCAAACGATGAAGGCTCCGGAACAACTCCGCCTCTAAGCGTGGCTCTTCCGCCATAGCCCAGGGCTATCGAGCCGTCTCCGTCCGGCACCTCGTTCACAACGATCATCTCTATTGTGAAGGTGCCGCCGTCTGCGATAGGGGCGAACGCGAAGCTGAGGTTTACGGTTCCGGTTCCGTCAGCGTCAGCCCAGCTCCAGCCTCCAACGGGCGTGCCGTTGACCTTGACGTCCCAGTCAACCGCCCAACCCGGATACAGGACATTTTCGGTGACCTCGAAAATGAGGTCTAGTCCGTCCACATAGGCGAGCCCGGTGCCGGTAAATGTCTCACCAACCATATCCCCTCGGCTCACTGACCAGAAATAGCCCATTCCACCCCCGCCCAAGTGGCCCACACTGGCGACCACTGTCGATGATGCGGAAGGGAATTCGCCTGTCCAGGATGCGGCGCTAACGCCTCCTGACAGGGCAATACCCATCAGCGCAACAGCAATTACGAAGACCAACGTTCTTTTCATTTCCTGCTCCTCCGTCTGAGGATCGCCTGCCTTATTGAGACGGCAAACCCCAGTCTGGCTCATATACGAGCCATTTCTAATGAAGTGTACCCTTGTCTGCAAAAAGGTAAACAGGAAGTTGTGTGTGCGGGGTGGTTTCGCGGGGAGAGAATTGTGCTAG
>CAYSLA010000215.1:0-3858 GCA_964431685.1 uncultured bacterium
GACCGCAGGGAGAAATCTTCCGTCGGTCATAGTCTCTCTGCGCAGCGGAGCTTTGCGCTCCGGCTGCGCGGATTTTCTGCAATTTCCTCGGGCGTTGGCACTATCGGTCTTCTTGTGATGATATCCAGCATCTTGACCGCCCCACATCGGCATTCCGGTGCTCGCCTGTCGCATACGCACTGCCCGGCGTACTTCCGAAACACACTCTTTACGATACGGTCTTCCAGGCTATGGAAGCTGATGGCACAAATTCTGGCGCCACTTTTCAGTGATCTGATCGCCTGAGGCAGTGCTTCCTCAATAGCGTCTATTTCGTCGTTGGTACGTATTCTAAGCGACATAAACACACGTGTACTCGGATGAATATCCTGGTTCCGGTAGGCAAACCCTATCGCAGACCTGATTATCTCGGACAACTGGCCGGTTGAGACAATAGGCTCTCGCTGCCTGGCTGCGACAATCGCCTCAGCAGCTTTGCGAGCGTATCTCTCTTCTCCGTACCGCCTTATGACATCTGTCAATTCGGCCACGCTGAGAGTGGCAATGATCTGGGCTGCGTCGGGAATCTGCTCGTCCCTGCCCATCCTCATATCGAGTCGCTCATCTCGCGAGAAGCTGAAGCCGCGAGGGCCATCAAGTTGCCTGCTCGAGACTCCGAAGTCCGCGATCACTCCGTCCACCTCCGCGATACCCAGCCTGGCCAGAATCGCCTCGTAGTCTCTGAAGTTGCCCTGGACAAGTCTGGCCACATTTTCGAACCTCGCCAGCCTGTCTCCCGCATACCCTATGGCTTCCGAATCACGGTCTATGCCGACCAGAACTCCGCTCGGGCCTATCGCTTCGCATATCTGCTCCGACATTGCCCCGGATCCCAATGTGCAATCGACGTAAACCCCGCCCCATCTAGGGCGAAGCATCGAGATGATCTTACTGAGAAGGACCGGTGTGTGATGATATTCCGGCATCTTCCTCTCCAGCATCCTGGCTTGCATTCGGGTTCATCAGCGTCAAGCCGGCGGCGATCAAGCTATTGGGGTCTTCGTTTTCCTTTCGGTATATCGCCAACCTGTCCGGTGCCCAAATCTCCGCATAGGATCCACACCCGCAAACTACCAGGTCTCCATCCGACATTATGCCGGCGTATCGTCTGTGCTCTGGAGTGAGCTGAACGCGGTTCTGGTTATCGGCCTTTGTGTGAACCATCTCAGAGAAGAAGTGCCGCTGAATCCTCGATATCTCAGGGTTCAGCAGGATTGTGAGCGCATCTCCCGCCAGTGTCAGCAGTTGTTGTCTGAGTTGATTGGCAAACGGCTCACTGAGAACTAGCAAACATCCGACGCCTTTGGTAATATAGAACTCAACTCCGACGGAGCTCCTGATTGACCTTGGTAAAATAAATCTGCCAGTGTTGTCGAGCGTGTGGGTATACGTCCCGCCGAAAAGCGGGGCTGCGTTCAGTGTTTGCCCTCCTTGCATATTCCCTTGAGTTACCATGTAAAAACAGCGAGTCCTCTAATATGGATTATGAAGCGAGAATCATCACCAGTAAAACTCCACCAAAGCACCAGCAAATGAAGTTTATCACCATTTTCCTGCCAAGTCAAGCGCTTTTCGGGAAGTTTCTCAATTATTTTCTTGCGCTCCAATGGTAGTCGCTGGATTACCAATGGAAGGACATTGGTGAAGAGGGGGCTAAGATAGACATGAGGCAAACGGGCAATCGCAGACCGATGCCGAGTGAGGAGACCTGAGAATGAGCAGATGCTGTCTCGTAGTGTTGGCAATCGTAGTCCTGGCTGCGATGTGCTTGGCCGCTCCCGATGGGCCCGCACCGGTCTATGTCCTGCAGATGGATAGTCACATCGATCCGTCCATGGCGGCGTACGTTATCGACGGCATAGACAAGGCCGAATCGGACAACGCTCAGGCGGTTCTCATTACCATGGACACGCCCGGCGGCCTGATGGATTCAATGGACAAGATCGTCAAGAAGATGCTGAGCGCGAACATCCCCGTGATCGTGTATGTCTGGCCGGATGGGGCCAAGGCCACCTCAGCCGGCGTTTTCATACTAATGGCATCTCACGTCGCGGCGATGTCCCCGGTCAGCAACATCGGATCAGCCAGCCCTGTATCGGTCAATCCCTCGGGCGAAGGAGAGGGCATGAGCGAGACCATGAAGAAGAAAGTCACCAACATGGCCGCCGAGTCTATCCGGAGCGTTGCCGAGAAACGCGGCAGAAACGCAGACTGGGCTGTAGAGGCAGTCACCAAGGCTGCGAACATCACCTCCACCAAAGCTCTTCAGAACAACGTCATCGATATTATCGCTAAGGACAAGGCCGACTTGATGCGTCAGTTGGATGGCCGCAAGGTCAAGGTCACCGACTCGAGGACGGTTACGCTCAGGACTTCCGGGGCTCCGCTCGAAGAGATACCGATGGGTATGTGGGACAGGTTCCTGCACTACCTGAGCAATCCTATGGTGGCGATGTTCCTGTCGCTGATCGCAATGTATGGCATCATCTACGAACTGGCCAGTCCGGGTTCGATATTTCCAGGCGTGATAGGCGGAATCGCCCTCATTCTGCTGCTCTATTCGTTCAGCGTGATACCCATCAATGCCGCTGGGATCGCGTTCGTCGTATTTGCTATAGTGTTGTTTCTTGCGGAGTTCTTTGTGCCGGGAACCGGCATACTTACTGTAGGCGGCATCGTGAGCATGTTCTTCGGGCTGATGATGCTGTTCAGATCGACGGAGGGTTTTATGGTACCGTTGTGGACAATCGGCTTTGTGTCGGTGGTCACGGGCGCGTTCTTCCTGTTTGTCGTGGGCATTGGGGTGCGTGCCCTTAAGAAGCCATACATCTCCGGGCGAGAGGGCGTTGTCGGGCATAGAGGGCGTGCGAAGACTGATCTTGCCCCGGTTGGGAAGGTGTCTGTGGACGGAGGATTGTGGACCGCGACTGCGCAATCAGGATCGATAAGCAAAGACTCGGAGGTAGTGGTCACGGCAATGGATGGACTCAGACTCACTGTTCGTTTGGCCGATAGTGAAAGATCGGCCGATGGTTAGAACCGAAAGGAAGGTTGTGGAATGGCTCCTTATATCGGCTTTGTGATTATTTTCGGGATTATCGTGCTGATCAACTCGGTAAGAGTGGTCAAGGAATGGGACCGCGGCGTGCTGCTGAGGTTTGGCCGCTTTTACGAAGTCAAGATGCCTGGAATCAGGTTCGTCTGGCCGGTCATCGACAAGATGCTGGTAATCGACACACGCGTTGTTACCATGGATGTGCCCAAGCAGGAGATCATCACACGCGACAACGTGTCCGTAATGGTGGATGCGGTTGTGTTTTTCCAGGTGATGAACGCGGAGTTCGCGGTGACCAAGGTCGAGAACTGGGTGCGCGCAACCAGCCTTATCGCTCAGACGTCACTTCGAAGTGTGATTGGACAGGCGGAGCTGGACGAATTGCTCTCCGAACGTGAGGCGATCAATATCCGCCTGCAGACGATCATCGACGAGGCCACTGAGCCGTGGGGGATCAAGGTTGTAAGCGTGGAAGTGCGCGATGTTGTGCTGCCGGAGACAATGAAACGCGCGATGGCGAACCAGGCGGAGACAGAGCGTGAACGCCGGGCGAAAGTCATCAACGCCGAAGGCGAGTTTCAGGCTGCTCAGAAGCTGGCCGACGCCGCTAAGATCATAAGCTCCTACCCACAGGCGCTGCAGCTCAGGTTCCTGCAGACCCTCTCCGAGGTCGGCGCGGAACACAATTCGACGATAGTCTTCCCAGTGCCCATAGATCTGCTGACGTCATTCATGAAAGCAGCAGACGCGATGAAGAAGGAAGA
>CAYSLA010000215.1:3958-5180 GCA_964431685.1 uncultured bacterium
CCGGTGTGCCGGCTGAACTTGATTGCCGCACCTCCCTCTAACCCCCCTCCGAAACGGAGGGGGGAGGGGGAGGTGTTCCGCGTTGCATCAATATAGCGGTTGATGTCGGGTCTTCTCATGGCCATCCACCTTCTGGGAGTCAGCGAACGAACCAGCGGATCGCGTAGTGCCCCTCGCTCTTCCGGAACTCCAGTGTATACGGATCACACAGCCAGCGTGCCACAAATCCGTCGGTGCGCACCATCAGCCAGCCGAAGTCCCACGCTCTGCTCTCGTAACTCATAGGGATGGCCGGTCTAACGCGCACTATTGGCTGGCATCCCGCGGAGAATATTCTTCGCTGCGTGCTGTAGTATCCCGGCCCGGTCTGTACGAAGATTTCGTGGTCCAGGTCGCTGCCGAGATCGCAGCACAATCCGCGAATTCCCACTTTCACTTCACTGCCGTGGATGAACGCTTCAGTCAGTTCGTCGAGACAGCCTCCGGTTACTGCTCCATCAGAGGCGTGAGAGAACACCTCTCGCCAATCATCCCTCACGAAATAGCGAAAGCTCTCAAAGAGGTAGGTGAAGTTGCTGCTGGGAGCATTCGTTCCCGTATCCCATGCGTCGTGTTGTATGTACTTAGGCATGTCGCTGTGATCATCCAGCGGCGACGGCCCAATTGTGCCATCAGCCGTCTGCCCGTCCAGGAACGGTCTGGCAATCGCCTGTCTGCCGTCCTGATTGTACATAAAGAATGACATCGAAGCCCGCGGGCCAAAACCATCCGGCGGAGAGATGGGCATCCGGAGGTTCATTATCCCCGCCACCCACCGATTGTCAACCAGGTAGGTTACTCGGAAGTCGCTGACCTCCTTCACCAGTTCGCGGTTGCTGGATCCCGGTTCAAGATGCTCGTCGTGACGAAACTCCGTGTAGATTCGCAGGTCTGCGCCGTTACTGATGGCTGCCTGCAGCGCGGTATCGCTGCCGGACGTGACACTGCATTTGTTGTCCAACTCCAAAACGTTCTTCCAAGCTGCCAATTAGCTAACCTCCGATATCAAGCTTGAACCAGCGGATCACCGACACGCAGTCTTCGTAGCACCAGAACGCCACAAACACCGTGCCGTCAACCAGGTGCGTCACACACGGCGCGCCGAAGCGCAGCACGTTGAAGTTGTGAGCCATGTTCTCTGTGGTGGCTGTCAGGCCGCTTGCCTGCTGACCCCAGAGCGGGG
>CAYSLA010000216.1:0-5170 GCA_964431685.1 uncultured bacterium
GCGTCCAGGAGATAGAAGAAGGCACAAAATGAAACTCAACAAAGCATCAATCTCCTTTAGAATCGGCATTGCAATGTGGGGCGATAAGCAGGTGTTTGAGGCGCTGCTCGATCTGTTCGACCGGTACCCCGGCGCCACAGATGATCTTGCGTTCTTCACATCACACACGCATCCTCCGCTTCCGGCCGACGTGATAGTAGAGCGGGCGGGGATACTCAAACTGCGCATCTCCGCCGCGAAAGAACGCGGTTATGGCGCGGGGATCAACATCCTCGCAACCTTAGGCCACCATGAAGAGAACCTGCCTCACTCAATCGGCAGCGACTATCCGCGGATGGTCAGCCTTGAAGGGGCCCTCTGCCGGGGTGTGCTTTGCCCAAACGCCGACAAGACTTACGACTACTCAACTCAGGTCTACACGGCCCTCGCGCTCGCAGAGCCGGACTTCATCTGGATAGACGACGACGTTCGCCTGCACGGGCATGCGCCGATTGTTGCCGGATGCTTCTGCGATACGTGCCTTGCCCTCTTCCGGCAGAGGTCTGGCGTCGACTACACCAGGGAGTCGCTGAGCAAAGCATTCAACGATGCCCAGCAACGTGAGAAGCTGCGCGTACGTGCGGAGTGGATGGAGCACAACCGTGCGACGATCAACAGACTGTTCGCGCATATCGAGAAAACCGTGCATGCGGTTCGCCCACGCATGCCGCTGGGGTTTATGACCGGAGATCGGTTCTTCGAGGGATACGACTTCGCGAAATGGGCTGAGACGCTCACAGGTCCCGACGGGATCGAAGTCCTGTGGAGACCGGGGGGCGGGTTCTATGACGACGTGATGCTGGCCGGAATGACTATGAAGAGCCACGACATCGGCCGCCAGGTATCCGTTCTGCCCGACAGCGTGGTATGCATTCAGTCTGAGATCGAGAACTTCCCGTATCAGACGCTCAAGAAGGGGCGGGTCCTAACGTCGCTGGAAGCCGCGTCGCACATCGCGTCGGGTTGCACTGGTGCCGCGTTCAACATCCTTGCGATGAACCCGGTCTTCGATCAGACTGCGCCGTTCAAGGAGCACGAGCCATTTGTAGAGAAGATGGCGGCATCGCGGCCATTTTACGATTTGCTGGTGTCCACGGTCGGCCGCTCGGCCCCACAGGGGCTCTACACGGGCTGGACAAAGAACAGCTTCCTGGCGAGCAACATTGCTGGCGACTGGCTGACGGGCAATATCTGGGAAGACATCGCTGCTCCGGGCAGAGAAATGTTCGAGCTTGGGCTTCCGGCGGCGTACAGGCCGGATGCCGCGCAGGTGACCATGCTCTCGGGTGATTCCGTGATGGCCCTGAATGACGGCGAAATCCGGCAGATTCTGTCGAGTGGTGTGTATATGGACGCGAAGGCCCTGGGTCGGCTCAACGAGCGCGGCTATGGCAAGCTGACGGGGTTCCGATCGATCGACTTCATCTGCGAAGACTCAATAGAGCGATACGTTGACCATCCGATGAATGCTGGGATACTGGGCGCGCTTCGAGACTGCCGGCAATCGTTCCCCGGATGGATGAAGCCGGCCGCAGTGCTTGAGAAGACCAATGATGACGCGCAGACGGTTTCGGAGATAATCGACTACGCGGACGATGTTATGGCGGCTTGCGGCTCTGGCGTATTTGAAAACGAGCTCGGCGGTCGCGTATTTGTCGGAGGTTACTTTCTCTGGAGGTTCATCCAGGATCTGCCGAAGGTCACACAGCTCAAGGCACTGATGCGGTGGCTTTCCCGAGACTCAATTCCAGCCTATGTTTCGTCGTTCCACCGCGCAAACCTGTGGGCCCGAGACATTGGCGCCGACGCTCCCGCAGTGATACTGATCAATCCGAACATTGAACCGGCTGAAGGGCTTAGAGTCGCAATCCGCACACCGCGTGACGCGGTCAACGTGTTCGACATGCAGTGCCGAAAGACCACTCTTGGGAGCACGCAATCCGATGGGCACTACAGGCTGTTTGAACTGCCTGCAGTCGGACCCTGGGAAATGAGGCTGGTCGTCTAGACGATATGAGTTACTATCGCAGCAGTAACGGGAACAAACGTTGCGGGTTGTTGGGCTCTTCGCTCTCGGGGATTCCCCACGAGAAGAAGATGCCGTAGCCGCGGCCTGCCGCAAGATCAAAGGCGATGACCACCTCGTGCTCTCCGGTCTCCAGGTCGACTTCCACTCGCGATCGGCCTGGAGCTGCAGGGTTGCGGGTCTCGGGATCGGTTAGCACGCTCTCTCCGTCTACGAAGACCCGCACCCCGCCGTCACTGCCGATGTTCATCTCCCACCGACCGCGCTGTGATACGCTGAAGCGATTGGCGAAGTATACGATGCCGTCGGCTGAGCCGAAGTGATGGATATTCACGAAACCGTTGCCTTCGGCTCCAACAGGCTTCCAGTCAAGCGACGACTCCAACCCCAGGCACGGTGCCCCCGCGACGCCGCCTGGCGCTTTGGCGGTTGGTTCGGATACTTTCCACGAAAGTACGGCGCTGGACTCCCAGCGATAGCCGAAGATTTTGGCGCAGGTGAGCCGGATGCGCAGTTGTATGGTCTTGCCCTTCAGTTCCGACAGGTCCTTCTTGCCTCTCCACTGCAGTGGAGTCCAAATCTCATCCCCTCTGAAAGGGATGCACTCGTCGAATGTGAACCCGGGGATCGGTCTTGCGAAGAACTGCGACACCGATTCCCACAGTTCGACTTCGACGCTGCCTGATTTGCTGGTGCGGGCGTTGATCTCGATAGGCGCGCCGGTGCATCCTTCTCCCCGTGTCCAGAACTCGCCGTACTCCTCGGTCTCGATGCCGGCCAGCCGGCCATCATCCCAGAGCGCCCAGGCAAACGCCGATGGCGACGGTGCAAAGTCCTTGTAGAAGTACTCGTAGTCTTCATTATGGGTGACATTCACCCCGTGGTACGGGAGTCCGATGGTGCCATCAGGTAGTCGCACCATATTGGGGCTGGTGTATACTGCGGCACAATCCCAGTCGCCGGGTCTGCCGTGCTCCACGATTGGATCGTACGACACCCAGTTAATCACTCTGTTGTTGTGTGTGATGCCTAGTCGAACATCGACCAGGTCGCTGGAATGGTGGTAGATGGCGTTGAAGATCAGTTTGATGGCGGGTTCGTCGGGATAGCGGGTAAACCCGTTTGTGTAGTAGTCGTCGCCGGGGGCGTCCATTGGGCCGGAGTGAGCGATTACCTCCGCACTCGGCCAGCGCCTGAAGTCATCCGTTTCCGAATAGCTGATAGCACGCTCGCCCAGATGCCCGCGGAAGTAGCCCACATACTTCCGGTTCTCGTCGTCCCAGTAGGCGATATTCTGAGTGTCGTGGAAGTATGAGAGCAGCGGCTCGGGCAATCGTGTCCAGTGGTATCCATCCGGTGAGACGGAGCCGAACAGCCCATAGCAGGCTCCATCGGAGAACCGGTCGAAGAGAAAGCACTTGTAGCGTTCGGCCTCCGGGGCCGCGTCGTCGCGGAATACGGCGCCCGAGCTGTAGTCGCCAATCGCGACGATGTTATTCTCCGTCGATCCATCGTAGACATATATGCCCAGAGCAGGCTTCACCCAGTGCAGCCCGTCTTCGCTCTCGGCATAGCACAAGCCGTTCTTGCCAAGGTCCATCTGCCGGCCCTCGTGAAAGGTCTGCTCCACCAGGTCTCCGGGGCCCAACGGCCTGGGAAACGCCACGCCATACCAGCAGCGATAGCGCCCATTTTCGTGGATAACCGACATGTGGTACAGATGCTGTTCCCAGGGCTTGTCCTCTCGCAGCCAGGGGGCAGATTTCCGAGCCTTCTCGATAGTGATCTTCACTCCGTAAGGCAACCGGTTGCGTTTCATCCCGTGACCTGACGTATCCGTATAGATGCCCCAGTCGTTTCTGTGGCGTTCGATGAGCGCCTGGCCTTCCTCCGAGATTCGCTCCGGGTCCAGTGTCGCAACCATCTGTCCCTTCTCTACGTGAATCCAGTCGACAAAAAGACGTGTGGTGGTCATATCCGTGTGAGTCCTTTCTGTTATCTGGGGCAGGTCTCAATTACCCGCACAAGGATGGTCTTGCGGGGCTGACCTTTGGAGTCGCGATAGTTGAAGTCCGAGTAGACGATCAAGGCGCGGTTATCATCCAGGGCCACCATCTCAGTGTGGCCGCAAGAGTTCCATCCTCCGGGGGCCGGCGGCGAGAAAGGCATATGAACTGGTGGCTGCCAGTTCAGCCCGGTCGGGTCGATGGTGGCGCGCACCGCGATATACGTGGGCCCGCCCGACTGCCCATAGGAGGCTAGGGTGACGCCGTTGTCCAGCGTCAGCAGTTGAGGCATCTTGCCACCATCGAAATCTGGATCGAAAGCCACCGGTTTCGACCACGTCTGCGCACCGTCTTCAGAGCGTGTCAGGTACAATGGCCCATGTCCATTTCCGTCGCTCGTGCGCATCAGGCAGATGACCGAGCCGTCAGGACGGAAATCGTAGTCCGGTTCAGTGAAACCTTCCCGCTTGTCCGCCAGAGGATCAACTGCACAATCACCGGCGTAGGGGATTTCACCCAGCAAATCCCACGTGTGCCCCTGATCGAGTGAGCGCAGGAACAGCGGGGTGTAGAGCGGCTTTCCCGCCTGCAGGCGCACATCGTAGGTGACCGCCCACAGCGAACCATCCGGCGCCACCCGCATCTTGCCATACAAGCAAGGCGTGGGGAGCGCGCCCCGCCGAACCTGCCCGATCCCGTCGACACCCGACACCGTGCCGCGGGCTTCTTCGTGCGTCACACTGCGCAGTTCGCCGGGAATGCGCACTTCTGCGACTTCCTCGACCCAGGTGCTGCCACCGGCGGGCAGACGCCGAAACCACCATTCGCTCAGTTCAGGCGGCAAGTCCTCCGCGCGGTACAGCGACTGCGGATAGTCCCAGACCACGTAGTCACAAACCGATTTCGGAAGCTCGAAATCCTCAGCGCGACGACAAGGCCGATGCATAGGCTGCAACCGATCGCCTTTGGGCAGGAGCAGACCGTCCTCCACTTCGTGGCCTATCTGCGGCGAACCGACGTGCCAGGTAGTGCCCTCTTCGTCCGAATAAGCGTGCCCCATCGGCTTGCCGTAAGAGTAGGCGCTGTCGGGTTCGAGCGA
>CAYSLA010000217.1:0-2477 GCA_964431685.1 uncultured bacterium
CTTACGTAATGGTAGGTCCGTTCCAGCTTCACATCGAGTTGTGATAAGATCGGATCAGTCTGGGTGTGCTCCCGCCAGAATCTCTTGAATTTGGGGTAGAACTCCTCCTCGGTCATCCCAGGGTGGCACCACACTATCCAAGACAGCCTGGTGAAAAGGGGAGTGCCCATCTGGGTGAACTCGGCGGGCGTGGTCGAGCCGATCTGCCAGAGCAGGGTGTTGAGTTCGGAGCCGGGTTCGGCGAACAGCGGATGGTAGTTCTCAGCGCGCCACTTGTCCTGCCACTCATAGAATAGCTCTATCGCCCTTGCCGCTCCCTGGACGGGGTTGGCAATGGCCTTGCCCATATAAGGCATTCCCGCCGACCCGCTTATGGTCATCTCTCCGAGGAAAGCCCCCATTGCCGCGGGGCACAGGCGCATTCTGGTCGGTTCCGGAACGATCGCAAAGTCGGCGTTGTGACCGCGAAGCCTGGCGGCCAGAGTTCCGTTTCCACTCGCGAACTCTTCGTCCACCACGCTCTCAAATATCACGTCGCCACTGGGCTGAAACCCGATCTCATCGAGTATCCGCATGGCCCAGAACGCCGCCGCCAGACCGCCTTTCATGTCAGCCGAGCCGCGGCCGTAGAGTTTGCCGTCGACCACGACCGGTTCGTAAGGTCGGCATATCTTCCAGTTGTCCGGTTCAAATGGCGCCACGTCAGCATGCCCACTCAGGAGCAGCGACTTTCCCCCGCCTCTTCCTTTCCGTCGCGCCACCACATTCTCTCGCTCGCTGGGATAGTTCCTGCCTGCAAGCCACGAAGAGTGATCGCGGATTCCTGGGACTTGCTCGGGTGTGAATCTGTCCACCGCCCAGCCCTGCGCCGCACACTCGCCTGCAATGAACTCCTGAGCCGGACCCTCGGCACCGTCCGGCGGGCGGTTCTCACTCGGGAAACGGATGAGTTTCATCGTCCACTCGATGATATCGTCTGCCCGACGGTTTACTGCATCACTGATGCGCTCGCAGAGATTATCCATTACAGGATGATCACCTCTCGCCTATGGCTTGTCAGCTCTCTGATGCCGTCACTTGTCACCAACACGCCGTCTTCATAGCGCAGGCCGTACTGACCATCTGACAGCCAGATATCCACATTGAAAAGCATGTTCGGCTGGATGATGAAGTCGGCGCTCTTGGAGAGCCACAGACCCTCCACCTCTGAGCTACCGGTGCCGTGGGCCGGACCATAGAGAGTGAACTCCTCGTATCCGTAGCGCGACAGAATCTTGTGGTAGCCGTCAAAGAGCTGGTTCGCCGGAATACCGGGGCGAATACTGGCAATTGCGTAGTTCATCGCCTCCAGCGCCACCTCGGCCAGTTTTCTCGCGGGCGCAGGCGGCTTTCCTATGAAGAACGGTCTGCACATGTTCCCGCAGTAGCCCATGTATTTGGCTCCAAAGGTAAACTGCACAAGCTCATCGCTCTGTATTGGCCTGTCAGTGGAGCGGCAAAGGCTGAGCGGGGTGTGTGGCCCTGAGCAGACCCATGCGGGATACGGCATGCCCTCCGCGCCCATCTGAACCATCGTTGAGCGCGCAATCGCCTCCAGTTCCCATTCTCTCTTTCCCGGCTCTGCGGCGGCCAGAGCTGCCTTCATTGCCTCTTCAGTTATTCGGTAGGCCTCCACGATGTAGGGAATCTCCGCATCCGACTTGATGGACTGCACGCGAGTGAGCAAGTCATCCGCCGGCACAAACTCCGCGCCCGGAGCGCCAGCTTTCAGGTCCTCAAAAATGACGTGGGGGATGATATTCCAGTTGGCGACTCCAACCCGCTTTGGCACACTGCCGCACACTCTCGGCAGGATGGCGGCGAAGTCCTCTCCCTCTACTTGAGGGACCCACTCAGGGGCGGACGATTCCACAAACAGCGGGTTGACCGATATCTCGGGAACCTGGGCGAATGCCTTGGCGAACTCCAGCGACTCCGGCCCTCCGGTGACTAGCACAGCGTCTCCGTGGGCGGGAACAACTACGCTGGCAAAGTCGAAAAACGGCCAGAACCCGGTCAAGTAGCGACTGGTGCCGGATTCGCTCTCACTGCTGTAGCCGACAAATACATCCAGTCCTTCATTCTTCAGTTCCTGTTGCAGTCTGGCCACTCTGGTGTCATATTCAGACCGCGGTAGTGGTGCCAGTCTCATACTCAGCCTCCTTGTTATCACGTCACTCCAAGCAAAATGAAGAATCCCGTTCTAATGAGTCTGCGGATGAGAGATTCCTCACCGCGTTCGGAATGACACCGTACTCGTCGTGCTCTGTGCCGGCCAGCTACACTGGCGGCGGGTCAGATATATCGACGGTCAGCTCAATCATATTCAGTTCGCGTTTCCAAATCCCGCATCCAAGAGCCTTCTCGAAGTCATCAAGAGTCTCGGCCCTGGCAAAAGGGATACCGTAGGCTTCGGCGATCTTCGAGAAGTCAGGGTT
>CAYSLA010000217.1:2577-5115 GCA_964431685.1 uncultured bacterium
TGCAGAATGTCGAGCGCCTTCATCTCCACAGAGGAGACTCTGCGCTGATTGGCCAGCCTCTGCGAATGGGCCTCTTTCCCGCGTGCAATCCAGTCGGCGTCTGCCGTGGTTCTGTCCGACAGCCCGTCCAACATTGCCCGCAGGGCGGCCTTTGCGTCCCCAACTATGCCAACCGCAGGCTCGTAGGATCGGCCGATCTCTTCGGGGTCGATATCGACGTGAATCAGCTTCTTGCCAAGTTTGGCCGTCCAATTCGCCGTGTCCTCCTGCTTGAACATTGTTCCCACAGCCAGGACAACGTCGGCGTCGGCGATAACCTCGCTCACTTCCGTCCACGACACTCCATCTGTGGTTATGAGGTTGGGGTGGTCGGATGCGAGTATCCCTCTGCCAAGTGTGGTCGGCACCACTATGGCGCCGAGTCTTACGGCCAGTTCGGCAAGTTCCGTTCCAGCATCGCTGACGGTGGCTCCGGTTCCCACCCGGATAACAGGGTGTCTTGCATCCGCAAGAAGTCGCACAGCGCTCTCAACCTGCTTGGGGTCGGGCTGAACTCTCTGCAGCGTCCTCGGCACCGGTATCTCCAGCTCTGCCTCGGCGCCCAGTATGTCGCAGGGGATTTCGCAGTACGCGCCGCCGGGTCTGCCGGTCCTGAGTTTGTGGAGCAGATCCGCAATTGCCAAGGGAATATCGTCAACACTAAAGCACCTGTGCACGTGGCGGCACACGGGACGCATTATCTCAAGAGATTCTCCACAGTCGTGCAGGCCGCCGCGGTTCCTGCCGACGAGGTCCGAGCGCACCGTGGATGAGATGGCGAGAACGGGCGAAGTGTCAGTGGTGGCACATCCCATCGCGCACGATAGATTTGCGACGGCGGGGCCGCTGGTGGTTGTCACAACGCCCACACGACCGGACGCACGGGCGTAACCGTCCGCCATGAATCCGAGGCCCTGCTCGTGCCTTCCGAGGACGTGGCGGATTTCGCGCTGCTTTGAAAGAGCGTCATAGATTGCCAGGCTATGCCCGCCTGGAATGCCGAAGATGACTTCAACACCGTGCGCCGCAAGCGTGGCCGTGACGGCCTCTCCGCCTGTCATTCTCACCTTGCCAGTTCTGCTTGTTTCCATTGAAGTGCGTGCTCCCGTCCCTGAATCAAGTTCAGGGCAAGCTATCAGGGATCTGTGTGCGCGGCAGGAAGCGCCCGCCCACTGGCATAGACCTCATCAACCAGCGCAAGGATGTTCTCGCGAGGGTACGGAGGGTATGAATCGTTGGTATCGCCGATCATGTGGCGGTAACCGCGTGTCGATTCCAGCACCTCGCGCGTACGTCGCCGGATCACCTCAATATCCGTCTCATAGAACAGGTCAACGTTGACGCCGCCGCGCGTAACAATAGCTTTGCCCAGCCTGGCGCGAGAAGCACCTATGTCCTCGACATCTCCTATCGGAGGCGCCGACAGACTCTCCAGCACATTCACCCCCATATCGCCGTAGACCCCGGCGTTCACCAACTGGCTCATACGGCCGCAGGTATGAACCCAGTGCAGCATTCCGGCCTTGTTCGCCATTTCTCTCAGCCTGCGTGCCTGAGGGATGAAGTATTTCTGGTAGATGCTGGGTGAGTACAGTTCCAGTCCATTGATGGCGCCAAGCGCAAAATCCGCACCCGCGGTGGCAGCACACTCCACCCATACGGCGTTGGCCTGCTCATAAGCCTCGAAAAGCCTTTCCATCACCACATTGTGGTCCTCCATCAGGTAGAATGCCGTGGTGGGATCCACAAACAGATTGCTCGTCAGGCAGAATGCGGGGATTCCAATGATCGCGTAGAATGGAGTGCTGTCCGGCCAGTCGGCGGCCTCGGCCCTGAATTTCGCGGTCAACTTCTCCCGAACCCTGTCATTCTCAATGGAGGCTTGTGCGCTTTTCTCGACCAGGAACGCCAACACGGGCAGATCTTCTTCCGTCTTTATGAGATGCTCCAGCCAACACCCCGGAGCGTCTGCAGGAGTCAGAAACACTTCCGATACTGTGCCGGCGGGGGTGCGAATAGTTGTGAACCTGCGAATATCGCCGCGCTCATCCGACTCCTCGCGGGCCTCCAATGAAACGTCGTCCAGAAACTCGATCGCGTCAAAAGGGGTCGCGCTCCCCAGGCTCCAATGAAAGTGAGCACCGATCTCACGGCTGCAACTGACGATCATTTCCGGAGTGATGGCGGATTTCCTGGGGTTTGTGAACGAAGTGGACTCTCCATCTGTTCGGGTAGAGATGCCAAGATACGAAGCAGTAGTCGAGAGAGCGTCCGCCATTAGTATGGGCGTCAGTTCGGGATCGCCCTGATCCATCCACTCCAACAACGGTTTCCGTCTGGAACTGACTGTGCTCAATTCAGAACTCCTGCAACGCATGGTGCATACACATGTCTTACGTTGAATACACCACGCATATTAGCACCTGCTACTCTCTTTGTCAAGAGGGGTGCGTCCCAAATTGAAGGTAAACTTCATGCTGCCCTGGCGTATGTTGATAG
>CAYSLA010000218.1:0-5054 GCA_964431685.1 uncultured bacterium
GTCTCGCAGACGTAGTCCAGCATTTGACGGGTGAGGCCGGGATACACTCCAATCCAGAACACATCGTTCATTACTGCGTCCGTGTTCGTCAGACCGCCTGCCACGCGAAACACGCTGTCTCTGTACGCCGGTTGCCTCACGAGGTTTCCGCCAAACAACAGACGCGTGCCTATCTTCTTTGACTCCAGGTGTCTGAGGAGCCTCTCTCGGTTGAACGGAGCGCCATCCCGCACGCAGATCGGAAAGCCGAACCAACTCGGCTCGCTTCGCGGCGTCGCTTCGGGAAGTGCGAGGAACTCCTCCAGCGAAGCCAGACCGGACTTCAAGTAGTTGAAGTTGCTCCTGCGAGATTCGATGAATCCCGGCAGCTTGGCAAGCTGGGAGACGCCTACCGCAGCCTGCATATCGGTGAGCTTGAGATTGTAGCCGATCTCGGAATAGCAGTACTTGTGGTCATAGCCGTACGGCAGGTCGCCGAGTTTCCAGTCGTAGCGGCGTCCGCAGGTGTTGTCGTGTCCCGGTTGGCACCAGCAGTCCCTGCCCCAGTCTCTGAACGATTCGGCCAGTTTCCTGATCTGCGGATTGCTGGTGAGCACAGCCCCACCCTCTCCCATCGTAATGTGATGGGCAGGGTAGAAACTGGTCGTGGCAATATCGCCGAAACTGCCGCATTTGCGGCCGTCATATTCGGAGCCCACTGCGTCGCAGCAGTCCTCAATGAGCCAGAAGCCGTGCTCCCGCGCAAACTCGGTAACGGATGCCAGATCGAAAGGGTTGCCCAGTGTGTGGGCGAAGACGATGGCCTTGGTGCGCTCGCTGACGGCTTCTTCGAGCAACGAGACATCGGCATTATAGCTCGGGATGGTGACATCAATGAAGACCGGAACCAGATTATTCTGCAGAATTGGGTTCACTGTGGTGGGAAAACCGGCGGCTATGGTGATGACCTCATCGCCGGCCGTAAGTGTCCGGTCTCCCAGGGATGATGAAGTTAGACAGGAGATCGCGAGCAGATTGGCGCTGGAACCCGAATTAACCAGTAGCACATGGTCGACACCCATGAACCGGGCGAACTCGTCTTCGAAAACTCGCGCAAATCTGCCGGTGGTCAGCCAGAAGTCCAGTGAGCAGTCCACCAGAGAGGCTACGTCTTCGCCGTCGAACACACGACCGCTGACCGGAACCGTATCGACCCCCGGCCTGAACTCCCGCTTGGCCCACTTTGCCTCGGAGAACTCCCGAACAAGGTCGAGTATCCGTGCGCGAAGACGTTCTTCGGTCAACAACTAGCCTCCCAGGAATCCTTTGTACCAGTCAACAGTCTCGGCAAGCCCTTCTTGAAGCGAGTATTGCGCCCGCCAACCAAGAACACGCGCCGCCTTTTCGGAGTTCAGGTATTGAGACCTGATCTCCGCCCGGACCTCGTCCAGAACCACTGGCTCCAGTTCGGTGCAATCCATTATGCCACGAAGTTCGTCGACTACTTCCAGCACTGTGCGCGGCTTCTCCGGGCCGAAATTAAACGCCTGGCCTTTCACGTCGTCGCGGCCCGCATTCAAGGCCAGGGCAACATAGGCATCCACGGCGTCCTGCACATACACATAGTCGCGAATGTACTTGCCATTGCTGCGAATAATCGGACTGTTCCCGGCGAGAAGGCTGCGGATTGTCCCGGGCACGATTCTGCTCCAATTGAGATCGCCGCCGCCGTATATGTTCCCGCAACGGGCTATCACCACCGGCAAACCGTACGTATGGGAATAGCTCTGAGATATTAGGTCTGTGCAAGACTTGGACACATCGTACGGATGGCTGCCCGCGACCGGCATGTCTTCTGTGTATGGGAGAACTTCACTATCACCGTACGCTTTGTCACTGGAAGCCACCACCACACTTCTCACTATCCCAGAGTGCTCGCGACAGGCCTCCAGCACGTTGTATGTGCCACGCACGTTGGCCTCAAACGTCGCCAGTGGATTTCGAAGGGCAGTCCCTACGATTGCCTGGGCTCCCAGATGGAAGACCGTGTCGGTCTCGTGCTCGTTCACAGACCTCTCAACGGCCGAGAAATCCTCGAGACACCCGCTGACCACGCTGATATCTCTAACCGTACCGCTGCGGATCAGCTCGCTCTGTGGATCCCAGTCACGGATCAGGGCGACCACATACGCACCCTCACCGACCAACCGGCGAACCAGCCACGAGCCAATCAGCCCAGTGGCGCCGGTTACGAGGACTCTTCTTGCAGACCATTCTTGACTCATAACGCGCTATTATAGCATAGGACACATTCACGGCAAAACGCCGCAAGCCAGACTACGGTGAGTGTCCGCGCAGAAGGCCCGAGGATTGTGCAGGCAAGACGCCCGCACCACGAGTGTCCGCGTCAGTGCAAATCGGGAGATTTCTCCCTGCGGTCGAAATGACATTTCGCCGCCGGCGGCAATGCAGAGGGTATGATGTTCGAATGTCCCTATTTGTGGGTATATAGGGAATATGGAGATGCTGGAAGAAATGAGCCGCACTGAAGTGAACCGTGAAAGCAGATTCGACCGAATGGCGCGCACGTGGGACTTGGATCCTGAACGGCTCGCCAGGGCCCGCACTGTTGGGCGCCTGGCTTCTGAGCTAACTCCCCTTGAGCTTAGACAGGACGCTCTTGACTACGGCACCGGTACAGGCGCGGTTGCATTGGAGCTCGCGAGGAGTTTTGGCAGGGTGGTTGCAGCAGACAGTTCCGATGGAATGCTGGAAGTCCTCAAAGAGAAGATTCAGGAGCAGCGGGCGGTCAATGTCACCCCACTGAAGCTTGATCTGGAGAATGAACCCGCCCCCGGCCGCAGCTTTCATCTCATTACGAGCAACATGGCGCTGCACCACGTCGCCGACGTGGACAAGGTCGTTTCGACTCTTGCTTCGATGCTCCATCCGAACGGGCTGTTGTGCGTCGTTGACCTTGATGAAGAAGATGGCGCTTTCCACTCCGACACGGAAGGAATCCATCACTTTGGGTTCAGCCCTGAGCAGATGTCCCGCAAGTTCGCCGCAGCCGGTCTCAAGAACATCTCCACCCGCACGCTGCTTTGTATCTCGAAGGAGACCAAGCCCGGCGTGGTAGTGGAATACGCAGTAGTCATGACTCTGGGACGCAAGCCGGAACAGCAACCGTCCATGTCGATATGATGCCTTCTTGAGTTCGAAGGCCTCGCTCAGTCTCCGCTGAACTTATAGCCATACCCGCGGACGGTCTTTATGTATTTTGGCTGATCGGGATTGGATTCCACGCTCTTTCGCAAGCGGCGAATGTGCACGTCTATGGTGCCAAGGTCAACATACTCATCTTCGCCCCACACTCTGTCCAGAATTGTGTCTCGGGTGAGGACTCTGCCTTTGTTGCTCATCAGAACCTCCAGAAGGGCGAATTCCTTCGGTCTAAGCTCCACCAGCTTGTCTCCAACTCTGACCTCGTGCCTTGACAGATCGACGGTGATATTGCCGCCAGTCAGTATCTTCTGCTCGGCACCTTCCTTCCGGGCAACCCGCCGCAGGGCAGAGCGCACACGTGCCACCAGTTCCAGCATCCCGAATGGCTTGGTAATGTAGTCGTCAGCGCCCACCTCAAGCCCGATGACTTTGTCCACCTCCGTGGATTTTGCGCTTACCATGATGATTGGGAAGCTGTGGTCGCGCCGGACTGCCCGGCAGACTTCCTTGCCATCCACGCCCGGCAGCATTATGTCCAGCAGCATGAGGTCAGGCGGACTCTGTCTGGCAGACTGGATCGCCTCAACCCCGTCGTTACAGACTTCCACCTTGTAGCCTTCAGCCTCCAGATGATGCTTCATTAGAGTGGCTATATCTTCTTCGTCTTCCACGATCAGTATTCGCGCCAACTGTCTCACCTCCGGGTCGCACGCTCATATCCATCGACAACCACGTAATTCTACCAGTTACACCTTGCCGTGTCACTGCAGACTGATTGCATTTTTCCTGCACAATAGTCGGCGCTCCCCTCTTGTCGCGACACCTGCAAGAAATCACGAAAATGCAGACTGCATTTAATCTCGGTGTAGTGTTCGGTCGGTAGACTATCTGTGACACGAGGGACGTTTGGTTTTGCGTTTCTCAAACTAACTCTGAAAAAGAAGGAGAGTCACCATTGAAAACCCTGCTATCTGCATTCCTGGTGCTGTGCTGCGCGGTTGCGGTATTCGCGCAGACCCCCAACGACGTGCCGGAGGACCATTGGGCCTACGACGCCGTTGAGTCCCTGATCGACAAGGGATACGTTCAAGGCTACCCTGACGGTAGTTTCAGGGGAGAGAAGTCATTGACCCGCTACGAGTTCGCCGTAGTCATCGCCAGACTGGTGGAAGGTGTGAACCGGGCCATAGGCGAGGGGCTATCCGAACTCCCAACGCCAGGTGCCGGGACCATCACCCCGCCGGTCTCGGGAGGTACCACTACTTCTGTCAGCCCCGCGCAGGTTACCAAGGAAGACCTTGCCATCGTTCAGAAACTCGTTGAAGAGTTCAAGGTCGAACTGACAGTCATCGGAACGAGACTCGACACCGTGGAAGAGAATCTTGCTGGGATCTCGGCCAAGGTGAAGGAAATCGACACGATTCTCACTGACGAGGAGGGCGCATTCCAGACAGTTCGTGGCGACGTCGGCAAGCTCAAGAAGGTCGGTGTCAGCGGCTACGTACAGGCGCGCTACCAGTTGGTAGACCGCCATCAGGACACCGAAAAGGAGATCATTGACGAGTTTGGCATACGTCGTGCAAGGATCAAGGTGACTGGCAAGCCGACTGCCGCTACAGAGGCTGTCGTGCAGATCGAAATGGGCGGGAATGCCGTCAGCATCAAAGATGCCTACGTGGGTTTCTGCCCAGCCGGAAACCCTGAAATCGGCTACAACCTCAAGATGGGGCAGATGGCCTGGCAGTTTGGCCACGAGGTCCCTTACTCGTCATCGAGCAGGGAGACTCCGGAAAGAGCACTAGTGCTTACTTGCATTAGTATAAGATAGTATGGTATGGTGTAGGGCAGGA
>CAYSLA010000219.1:0-4970 GCA_964431685.1 uncultured bacterium
GAAAATCCCTGAGTCTACCGAGCAGTCGTTTGCGGTTGTTTCGGGATTCTGACCTGATCGAGTCTGGCAGGTCAGTGCCTGACGAATGTTCCAGCCGCCGCCGGGACGCACACAACCGATACCCAGGCCATGCGGCGCTGCGGCCAAAGTATATCTTCATTAGAAATCAACCTCAGACCACAGTCTGAGGTTGATTCTTGCTAGCTAGCCTAACGATCTGACATTTGAAGCCTGCTGACCCTTTGGGCCGTCAGTTACTTCAAACACCACTTGCTGGCCTTCATACAAGGTCTTGCGTCCGTCCATCTCTATCGCGGAGAAGTGAACAAATATGTCCTTTCCGTCCTCCTGCGATATGAACCCGTAGCCCTTCGCGTCATTGAACCACTTAACTACACCGTTCAACAAACTCTCTCCCTCTTGATAACGAACCCGGATATCCACCGGCAAAACGCTTGGGAAACTTCTTGTCAGAGCACTTGGTCCAAGCGATCCCCAAGCCCCGGCAGAAGCCGAGACAAGTTGTTAGTGTGGATTATATCACCGAGTCAAGCATTTGTAAACCTACCTGACACATCTTCTTCTAACTCGAGCTCTACAGCTTCTTGCGTATCTCAAACAAGACCGGCCCACGCACGAATCCCTGCTGCGGATACACCTCCAGGAACCTGCCTGTGGAGATCGCCTCGTACACCCGCAGCGCCGTCCCGCTTGCAGAGTCCGGCGATGGGAAGAAAGTGAAATTGACCAGGGCATGGGAGAAGCCCTGTGCCCTCAGATAGTCGGCAAGCTGATCAGCCGAGCGAAACGCGCGGCTCGAGCGCGCGTTGTGTCCCCAGTCGGCCCAGAAGTAAGGTGCGTCAAGGTAGAAGCCCCGCGTGTCCCCAAAAAGAGCCACACCAGACGCTTCAGGCAGATGCTTGTTTGCGTATGTCTGTGCCTCATAGATATCCAGCGAGCGAGACAGATACTCCTCCTGGGATTCCATATCCAATACCACGCGGTATCGTGCGGCTCCTAGCCCGGTGAGGGTGACGATTCCCACAACGGCCGTCAATGCGAGCAACGCCGTTACCGCGGTGCGCGCCAGTCGCAGCTTCTCATCACGCCAGATTATGCCGGCCAGCAAGGCCGACAGAGTCGCCAGAGCGGGTATCAGGTAGCGGCTCTGGTGGGTCAAAGCAAACCAGGCGACGACCTGTGCCGCAAAGAATCCCGCAACACCCAGGAGCTTCGCGGAACGATGCTTCCAGAGCAGTACGAACACGGGCACGGCTACCAGCAATATAGGCCCGACCAGAAGCCCCGGAGTATCATAAAACTTGTCCGGATTGACGGTAAGATTGTAGCCCAGCAGAACCAACGCCTTCAGGTCGTGTCCCTGACCGAACGCCGCCTGACTCTTGGCGTAGTTCGCTGCCATTTCCGAGGTCCAGTCAACACCCCCAAAGACTGAATAGAAGAACGGATAGACCGGACTGCCGGTGAACAGCACTGTCTTGGCATACCACGGAGCACACGCGACCAGGGTAATCACACCGAATACGGCAGTCTGCTTCCACGGCATCCGCCTGCGCACAGCGAGTTCGTGAATAATCAGCCATAGAGCGAGAATCGCCGCCGTCCCCAGTCCGGTATACTTGACCGCGGCCCCAAGCCCGGCCATCACCGCACACAGCCACAGTGACCTGTCACTGGCCGCACCTGTTCCCGAGGGCGCGTAAGTCCGGGAACGGTCAAGGAAATCCAGCATAAGGGAAGCGGCGCAGAGAGTGTAGAGAGCAGCCGCGAGGTCGACGTAGCCAGTGGTGGCTTCCCAGAGCACGAGAGGAATGCCCGCGAGACCCAGGGCCGCGAGCGGACCGCTCTTTACTGAGAAGTGCTTTCGCGCCACAACCACAACAGCGCAAACCGCAAGAAGCCCGGACCAGAACCCCACAAGCTTCGCTGCGACAACGGAGCCAACCGCGAGGCCTGGAATTGAAAGCATCTCCCACATAAGAGGGAAGCTGGCGTGCGAGGAGTGGCTGATGTAGTAGACACCGCCGTGTTGAAGATAGAGCTTGGGAACTGCCAGGTGGTAGGCTAGAGTGTCCCAGTCATCCATCGCAGGAGGCGCCAGGGCACAAAACAGCGCAGCCGCGAGACACACCGCAACCAGCACACTGACAATCAGACCCTCGAACGACAGACGGCGCTTCCGAAATGACTGCAGACCGCCGTATACATCCGACAGGAACCCCGGCAATCCAAGAGCAGACGCCGCAGTGAGAAGCGCCAACAACACGATCCGGCTGATACCCTGATATAGTCCCAGAGCGCCGAAGGCGAGTATAGTTAGCGATGCCAGCCCGAGCCCCAGAGCGCAGTCCATCGTGAGCCGCTCCAGACGTGAAACGATCTCAATTCTGAGAGCGCGCCGCGCCAGCCTGCCGAACGCGTTTCCGGCAATCAACAGTAGAATGGACAGTAGTAGTGATATGAATGAGCTCATAATCCTGCTCGACATTCTTCCAATTTGAAAGGCCCCGCGCCCCGAAGGCGTCTTTGCTTCGGGGCAACCGTCCGCGAAGCATAGCTGGGGACGCTCGATCTGGAATCGCACCCTATCGTGGAGTATTGCGGCCTGGTCATTGTCCGCCGGTCTCTATCAAGCGGTGCGAGATACTTCCGGCGTTCACCTCGATCAGGCCAGCCAACGCTCCGCGGGATCCGTGGTGCGCAATAAGCGTGCCATTTACCGAAACCGGTTCACTGGTCACCTCGTGGCTGTGCCCTCCCAGAATGAGATCAATGCCGCCGACCGCCTCAGCAAGTCTGCGATCCTCCTGCATGCCGATATGAGTGAGCGCTATCACGAAGTCACTGCTCTTTCGCAGTTCGGGGACCAGTTCCGAGGCGGCTTCAACCGGGTCGATGAAGTAGTGGCTCGCGATGTTCGACACAAACATTTGCTTTGTGATGCACGGAACGGTAAGCCCAAACACGGCGATGTTGCCGCCAAGAACCGAGAACACCTCATACGGTTCGACTGGCATACGGCCCCCGTTTGCCCTGGAGCGTATGTTCGCACACACCACAGGAAACACCGCTCTCGACAGCTTGGACCGCAGCCCGAGACTGGAAAGATGAAACTCACGGTTTCCCAGACACATCGCATCGTAGCCTGTGGCCAGCATCTTCCTGAGAATCGGCTCGCCCCACGGCCACCAGAAGATGTTGCCTGCCCCGATTGCGTCTCCGGAGTCAAGCATCAGATCGACTCCGAGGCTTTCGCGAATGTGGCAGAGCGACTCGGACATACTGGTGGTAAGCCGATTGTGCAGGTCTGATGTATGGAGGATTGTCAGCTCGGCCATCAGTTCACCGCGTTTGTGCCAGCTCCAGCGGACTGCTCTTGTTCGAGTTGGGCCAGGAAAGAGGATACCGCTTCATCCCATCCGCCGCGGGATTTGAGAATGGCTTCGATGGCCTCCCGCACTGCTCCGCGTCCGCCCATTCGCTCAGTCACGATATCAGCGCAGGCTCTGACTTCTTCGACCGCGTCTGCGACTGCGAACGAGAAGCCGGCTTGTTCCATCGCCGGTATGTCGTTGAGATCATCGCCGATGAACGCCACTTCCTCCCGAGTCAGACCGTGATTGCCCATGAGCTCCCGGATGGCCGCGCCTTTGTGCCGTATACCCTGGTAGACATCAGTCACTCCGAGTGAGCTTGCGCGATCAGTGACCGCGTGGCCAGCGTTACCCGTTATCCACGCAACCTTTAACCCAAGCCGCATAGCAAGCGTTATGCCAAGACCGTCGTGTACGCTGTAGACCTTGACCTGCCCGCCATCGAGGAATATCATACTGCCATCGGTGAGGGTGCCGTCGACATCCATCGCAAGCAGTTTGATGCGGGCCAGTCGATCCTGCATTATACGATCCCCGCTGCCACAAGGTCTTTTAGCATCAGCATCCCCACCGGTTTGCCGTCGGTCAACACAGGCATTTCACCGATCTGTCTTGGCGGGCCTTCCATTGCCCGCAGACCCTCGGAAGCCAGCCTGTCCGGTGCGATTGTCCTGGGGGATTGCGCCATAACCTGCGACGCCTCTCGCAACAGCGCATTCTCATCGGCCAGCAGCTTGCGCCTCACGTCGCCATCGGTGATGATGCCCACCAGCTTGCCTTCGCCGTCAACCACGCACGCCGCGCCAGCGCCAGCCTTGGTGATCTCAAACATAACGTCGCGCAGAATCGTGTCGGTGCGGACTATCGCCACAGCACTGCCAGTGCGCATTATGTCGGAAACGCGCATCAGCAGCCGCCTGCCCAGCGCCCCACCCGGGTGGAAGAGCGCGTAGTCTTCACTGGTGAAGTGGCGGGCCTCCATTACGGCGAGGGCGAGTGCGTCGCCCAGCGCCAGGGCCACAGTCGTCGAGGTGGTCGGCGCGAGCCCCAATGGACACGCCTCCCCTTCCACGCCTACGTTCAGAACTACCTCAGCATAGGCGCCCAGAGTCGATTCCGTCCTTCCAACCATCGCAATCATCTTGGCGCCGATGCGGGCAATGGCCGGCAGAATGCTCACGATCTCCTCGGATTCGCCGCTGTTGGACAACGCGAGCACAACGTCGCTCGAGGTCACCATCCCAAGATCGCCGTGCACACCCTCCGCGGGATGCAGGAAAAGCGACGGAGTGCCCGTGCTGCAGAAGGTACCTGCCAGCTTTCTTCCTATGGCACCGGACTTTCCCATCCCCGTCACTACGAGACGGCCTCGGCATCCGATGATAAGCTCTACGGCACGGGCAACCGAATCGTCCAGCCTGCCGGCAAGCCGCAGTATGGCCTGCCCTTCGTTCTCAAGCGTGGCAACCGCACGCCTCATCGCTCTGTCTTTGTCCCGATCTGAAAGCTGCATATTCCGCCCCTGAATAATCTGTGCTGATTATACCAGACCAGGCGGAGATTGTGGAAGGCCGA
>CAYSLA010000220.1:0-4881 GCA_964431685.1 uncultured bacterium
GACCATGAACGTGCAGCGTCTAAAAGACTGCATGAGGGCGGTTGAGATCAGACTAAGCCGTGATGAGTGGTATAGCATATATCTTGCTGACGGCAATGTACTGCCGTAATTAGGATCTTCGCGCGTGTCCGCTGGTGTTGTGTTGAACTGGCGGAGCGCCTGGTGGCGGCATGCGCGGGGCACTCTGCATTTTACTGGTTTCAGGCAAAGCTCAGTTGTATTTGAATACGCAGAAGCAGCCAAAATTGAGTTCAAAGCTGGCCAGGGCCTACGCACGTAAATTTGTTTTGCGACGATTGCATGTTTGATGTAACGTTAGTGACAAAAAGGTACTTTAGGTCTACTTGTCGAAGTATATGATATCTTGTTTTTGAGGTGGATATCGTGGACTCGACGAGCTTTGCTGATTTCTTTTCCGAGTTGCCTGACCCTCGTTTGGACAGGCAGAAGCGCCATTCTCTGATGGACATCTTGTTTATTTCAGTTTGCGCTGTGGTCTGCGGCGCGACCAGCTTTGTGGATATAGCCGACTTTGGCAGAGCGAAGAAAGATTGGCTCAAGGAGCGTCTTGAGCTGAAATTCGGTATTCCAAGCCACGACACGTTCGGCAGGGTATTCTCGCTGATTGATCCGGAAGCTTTCAGAGCCTGTTTCGCCGACTGGACTGGCGCTATCAGCACCGCTGTCGGCGGCGACATGATCGCCTTTGACGGCAAGACTTTGAGGCACTCATTCGATACCGCGACCGGCTTGAGCGCGATTCACGTCATGAATGCCTGGTCAAGCGCAAATGATTTCTGCCTCGGGCAAATGAAAGTGGACGGAAAATCCAACGAGATAACCGCAATTCCGAAACAGTCTTCTCCGCCCTATTCCGGTTTGCAAATTCAACTGCATAAGTTTATTCCAATGGTGCGCTAATAGTTGGCAATGTGCGTGTTCTGAGCGTGAGGCATGCCCGGTTAATGGAATGAAGCCCCCACGCAAGTCCTGGATTGACGCCGTACAAGCACTGTCTGCAAACCGCATAAGTCGCCATCACGCAAAACAGCTTCCATTGCATTCCCTTACGTGATATAATCACGGTATGGCAACTTTTGTCAGGACTATCACGGCAGTCGAAGAGGCCGAACTCGCGCTACTTGTTGACTCAGAAGACGAAGTAACCCGGAGACGCGCGCTGTGCATTCTCATGTCAAAGGATGGCAAGACCACTGGCGAGATCGGCGCGGAGT
Source organism: uncultured bacterium (assembly GCA_964431685.1). GTDB lineage: Bacteria > Armatimonadota > UBA5829 > UBA5829 > UBA5829 > CAYSLA01. The sequence goes on from CAYSLA010000220.1 coordinate 1,236, forward strand.
TCGGGCTATCTGAACGCTCGGTCAGGAACTCAGTTGTCGCGTTCAACAAGGCAGGCGTACAGTCCGTGCCACGCGCACCTGTTTCGGGCCGTCCACGTCGGCTGGCCTGTGTATCCAATGCGGCCATCGAGCAAATTATTGCGAGTTCTCCCCGCGATCACGAAATAGTATCGGACTATTGGTCGCTGGAATCGCTCGCGGCGGTATTGGGCAAGAACTTCGGGATAGAAAATCTATCTGCGGACACACTGTCCCGAGAGATGAAAAGACGTGGTCTCGATTGGCTGCAGGCGAAGCGAGAACATGGCGCTTCGATAGTGCGGCCTACAACAATGGATGCGCCAGCAGAGCAACACGACACACGGCTAACAACAGCGCCGCCGGGCCAGAGTCCCCGCGACTCAAAGAGCAGTGTCTATGCTGGCAAGCTATTGAGCGAGGACGAACAAGATACGTATGATGCTGTCATTGAAAACCTGCGACGCGAGTTCTCCGTCTGCGGAGGCATCGAGGAGATGCATATTCAGCTTGCCGCTGTGTATTTTCTGAGGCTTGCTCAAGCGCAGGCCGACGAAGACTGGGGTAAGGCCGAACACCTGGATCGGATGCTCAAGAATCATCTGACTGAACTCAAGGCAGCCAAAAAAAAGCAGGAGTCCCAGGCCATCAGAACTACTCGCTACTCCCAGGCGGATTGGGCGACCGAACTGCTTGAGATGGTAGCTGAAGCGGACGATGAGCCGGACGAGATGGATGAAGTCTCAGCTTCCGATATGTCCTCGGATGAGATAGGTGCTCTCATGGACGAATCGTATGCGAAATGGAAAGCGGACAAGGAATCACAATGAAGACCTGTGAGTCCGAGACAACTGAAAACAAGCTGTCCTTGTCCGAACGTAAGGAGACCACGGAATCCGTGGCCGCGTTCGCTACAGCGCACGGCGGAACCATACGCATCGGTGTGAACAACGATGGCGAAATGGTCGGTGTGCAGATCGGCAACAGGACACTGGAGGACCTTGCCAACTATATCAGGGACAACACGACCCCGCCCCAGTTTCCATCTATTTCGTTCGATGGCTCAGTCGATTCGGCAGTCATCACAGTCAGCGTTGAAGAAAGCCCGGTCAAGCCGGTCTGGGCATTCGGTCGTCCCTTGAAGCGTGTGGGCCGGACCAACCAACGCCTGTCGCCTGACGAAACCAAGCGACTAATGGAAGTGACCACAGGGCGAACGTGGGATGCATTGCCATGCCCTGGTTTGCCTATTATCGATGTCGACCGGGATCTGGTCGAATCATTTCTTGGACGCGCCCAGCAGGACATCGCCACCTCAACGGAGAGTGTGCTGCAGAATATGAACCTGCTTGCTGGCGATGAGCCCTGCAACGCCGTCGCATTGCTCTTCACCCAGAACCCCGGCAGATATGTGGTGGAGGCCCAGGTTATGTGTGCAAGGTTCGTGGGAACTGACTCTGTCCAGTTCCTGGATGAGCGGAGCTTCGCCGGAAATGTGTTCCTGCAATTGGAGGAAGCGCTGGCGTTTGTGACCCGGAATACCAGGCAGCAACCCGTGATTACGGGAAGGCCCGAGCGCGACGTCGTTCCCGAATATCCTGCCGAGGCAGTGCGGGAGGCCATCACGAATGCCATCTGCCACAGGGACTACACGATGACCGGCACTGTACAGGTTCGCATATATGATGATCGACTGGAAGTATGGAATCCGGGCATGCTTCCAGCCGGGATTGTCGTTGAGGAGCTATACCGCGAGCATCCCTCTCGTCCACGTAACCCGCGACTCGCTGCGGCAATGCATAGGGCGAGACTTATCGAGCACTGGGGCACTGGGACCTTGCGGATTGTTCGCGCCTGTGAGTCGCGCGGGATGCCGAGGCCGGAGTTCGTATCCGCAATGGGCTCGTTCATAGTACGCTTCAGCAAGCTGGCGATCACACCAGAGCAGATAGAAGATATTCGACTCACCCAACGGCAAAGCGCGACCCTTGATTACGTGCGCCAACACGGCAGCATCACTACTGGAGCCTACGGAAAGCTGTTCAACCTCAGTAGGGGCCAAGCGTTCAAGGACTTGGCATCAATGACAAGCAGTCGAATTCTCGAACGAGTCGGGGCGGGGCGCTCAGCACGCTACGTGCTGGGCGGCGCTAGCCAGGTAAGCGATTAGTAGGCGATTAGTGAGCGATTAGTGAGCGATTCGGTCACTGACCACCAGCAGCCAGCCGGATGTGGCGTTCGGTTATCGCTGTGTCCGAATCGTTCCCGCCACTGGCCACCATCTCTTTGACGCACAGTCTCGCGGCCGTCTGGCACAGGTATTCCAGGTCAGCGCCGGACGCTCCGTCGGTGACGGTGGCAAGATCGGCAGCCAGGGCGTCGATGTCGATGCTGGAATCCAGCTTGAGCGGCTTCAGATAACGCCTCAGTATCGCGGCCCGCCCACATTCATCCGGCAGCTTCATCCAGACGACTCTGTCGAATCGCCCCGGCCGTCTCAGCGCGGCGTCAATGGATTTGGGACGGTTGGTCGTAGCCAGGACGAACACACCCGCGCGGGATTCAAGGCCATCGAGCAGGGCAAGTAGCTGCGCGACCATTGACTGCTGGTGATGGGCGTCGGCTGTGGCACGCGATGGCGCGATGCTGTCCAACTCATCGAAAAGTATCAGGGACGGGGTCCGCCGACCGGCACGTTCAAAGACATCCCGCAACGCCTGTTCCGTCGCTCCGACATACGGGTTCAGCAGTTCCGGGCCGGAGACTATCTCAAGGTGCGCTGCGCATTCACCGGCCACTGCGCGGGCGAGTAACGTTTTGCCTGTTCCGGGTGGGCCTGCGAGTATCACACCGCTGGGTTTTGCAGTGATACCCACGGCCTCAAACAGATGCGCGTGCTTCATGGGCAGCTCAATGAGATCGCGCACAGCCTCCACCGCTTCGTTCTGCCCGCATACATCGGCGTAGCTCGCGGGAGGTACGCGTCGAAGCTTCGCTGGCTGGGAGTGCGCCGTTGACACCACGAACCCCATACCTTCGGCACCTGCCGGCGAACTGCGCACCTGTACCCCGCGCACGCCCAGCCTCGGAGGCAAAGGAGCATGCTCAGGCCATACCCAGGCCGCAAGACCATCATCACGCTTGTATACGAGCTGGTAACCGGGGTCGTCAGATGAAAGAGAATCCGGCAGGGATTGTATCGCCGCAAGCACCGCGTTCCTGTCAAAGCATGGGCAGCAGTCCAGGAGCTTGTTGCGGCGCCGGTCGACCTGGGCGACGAGCCCGGCCTTGTCGATGATCACGCGTCCGCTCTCGAATCTGCCCACCGTATACCAGGGCGGCTCTGTTATGAACGCTGCGTCGAGAAACCTCTGTGACGGCGTGGTACGCAACGCTCGGCAGCCGATGGCGCAGTCACGGCGGCACCCGGCCCGGCCACCGGCCTTGCGCCTACTCCAGCATTGCCGGATTTCCTCAATGCGGTTCAGAACATCGTCAACAGCGTACTTGTCGAGTGTCTCGCCATCAAGTGCGACCTCGATGCTCTTCCAACGACGTACCAGGACCAGCAGGTTCGTGATGCGCCTGTAGTTCTCCACGAGCCCGCCACGGACGGATAGCTCGAACC
>CAYSLA010000221.1:0-3380 GCA_964431685.1 uncultured bacterium
ACCAACTAGCTGATAGGCCGCAAGCCCATCCTAAAGCGCATTGCTGCTTTAGACACCAAGCGATGTCGCTCGGGGTCCACATTCGGTATTAATCCCCCTTTCGGAGGGCTATCCCCAACTTTAGGGCAGGTTGCTTACGTGTTACGCGACCGTTCGCCGCTAGGCTTCGAGAGCAAGCTCTCTAACCTCGCTCGACTTGCATTTCTTAGGCACGCCGCTAGCGTTCGTCCTGAGCCAGGATCAAACTCTCCATAAGAAACTTATCTCAATTTCCGATTGCTCGGAATGAGTAGCTTTTGGAAAGTATCCTTACGTCCGCGACCCCCGTTGCCGAGAGCCGCTGATTTTAGGTTAAAGCTCAAGATCCACACTTACACTATTCAGTTCTCAAGGAGCTTCCCGAACCCGCCTGCCAGCCTCTGCGGCCAGGCGGAAGTATATGATACCAAACCGGAATCCAGGTTGTCAATACCAAAACGGGTATTTTTTCAACTTTTTTCAGAGACCGGATTTTCGGGACTAATAATCGCCTGAAGACAACCTCTCTCCAGGCGACAGTAGAGATTATACCATACCACGAATCCGTTGTCAACAACTATTTTCGCGGCGTAAAAGCGGACATCAGCCAGAGCAGTCCGTCCGCCCAACGAGCAATAGTTTACCAGGTACTATATACCCCTGTCAAGCGTTTTGGACAACATTTTTCGATTTTTTTCTCGCACAGTGCATGTTGGCCCCTCCACCACTCAATATCGGCCACATTCAGCGTGCACTCCCGTGCGGGGCGATCACGGGGGGGCGAGTTAGTCTGACGGATCCCATCGATCGGTCGGATCAGAACGCCCGTGCCTGGCACCGTCGGTTTGACGCTGCGCCCTGTTCGTGGTACCATCAAGCCACAGTGAGGAGTACTGCATTACATGAATAAACCTCTGGTAGCAATTGTCGGCAGGCCGAATGTCGGAAAGTCCACGCTGTTCAATAGAATAGTGGGGCGCAGGCTCGCCATCGTGGAGGATGTCTCCGGCATTACGCGCGACCGGCTATACGCCGAGTCCGACTGGAACGGCCGTGAGTTTGTTCTGATAGACACGGGCGGCCTGTTGCTCAACAATCAGGACGCTCTGGTGGCGGAGGTGACCACGCAGGCTCAGGTTGCCCTGGAAGAAGCCGACGTGGTGATCCTGATGGTGGACGCGCTTGCTGGAATACACCCACTGGACAAAGATATAGTCGACTACCTTCGCGGATCAGACAAGCCAATCCTCATGGCCGCAAACAAGGCCGACAACGAAGCGCGTGCAACCGACTCGGCAGAGTTCTACGAACTGGGCCTGGGCGAGGTGTTTCCCATCTCGGCCCTCAACGGACGCACTGTGGCGGACCTGCTGGACGCCGTAGTGGCGGCGATGCCCACGGAACCCACGGAGGAAACGTATCCTGAGGACGCCGTCCGGATCGCGATCATAGGCCGTCCCAACGTGGGAAAGTCATCACTGGTAAACGCGATACTGGGTGAGAAACGAGTGATCGTCTCCGACATACCAGGCACCACCCGTGATGCAATCGACACCGTCTTTACGCGCGGCGACTCCACTGTTGTCCTGATCGACACCGCCGGCATCCGCAGGTCCGGCAAGATACAGGGATCAATCGAATACTACACAGTCCTGCGCGCATTGCGAAGCATGGAGCGCGCCGACGTGGCTATGGTGGTCATTGATGCCGACGAAGGACTGCGGGACGGCGACAAACGAGTCGCCGGGTTCGCCCACGACGCAGGCAGGGCTCTGGTCATAGTGGTCAACAAGTGGGATCTGGCGAGCGAAGAAAAGGACATGCGCGAGTTCGCCGACAATGTCAGAAAGCAGATACCTTTTGCCGACTACGCGCCCGTAGTGTTTACATCGGCGAAGACAGGAATGGGAGTGCTCGCCGCCGTAGACACCGCTACCGACGTGGCCTCCAACCACGCCATGCGGATATCGACTGGTGAGCTCAACAGGCTCCTGCAGGACGCGGTGGACAACCACCCTTACGCTCGCAAAGGAAAGGAACTGCGAATTCGCTACGTCACGATGCCAACCGTCAAGCCGCCCACGATAGTGGTCTTTGTGAATAATACCGACTTGGTCCATTTCTCTTACGCTCGCTATCTGGAAAACACCATTCGCAAGACGTTCGCCTACGAGGGCACACCCATCAGGCTATCGTTCCGACAGGCAAAGAAGGAGAGGAAGTGACTTGTTGACGGCTGCGGCATTGGTCTTGTGCTACATCCTGGGGTCGATACCATTTGGGCTGATAATCGGCAAGCTTGCCAAAGGCATTGACATAAGAGACTTCGGCAGCGGCAATATCGGGGCGTCAAATGTGCTTCGCACTCTCGGCCCGGGTCCCGCCGCCGCAGTGTTCTTGTTCGACACAGCCAAGGGCACCGCGGCAGTACTGCTGTGCAAGGCCCTTGGACTTCCCGCGTATCTGGTGGTCGCTGGCGGTCTGCTGAGCCTGATAGGACACACTGCCTCGGTCTTTCTGCGATTCAAAGGCGGCAAGGGAGTGGCAACCAGCCTGGGGATTATCATCGGCCTGAACGGCATTATCGCCGCGATAGCCTTTGGTATATGGCTGGTCACCGTATCTGTCACACGATTCATATCGGTCGCGTCAATCGTTGCGTCGCTATCGGTGCCGCTTATGATGCTGCTCTGGAAAGACCCCAGAGTGCCTATACCGTATCAGGTGCTCGCCTGGGTGGCGGCAGCGGCAATCGCTGCAAAGCACCAGTCCAACATCAAGCGGCTGCTTGCGGGCACCGAGCCGCGAATATTCCAGAAGACGAAGGGGGATTCGCAATGAAGAAGGACGTGGGCCCCTACGTGAGCCTGGCCCTCAAGACTATCGAAAACTACGTCCGTTTCGGAAAGATCATAGCAGTGCCGCCTGATGTACCCGCTGAATTGCTGACACGCACGGCGGGGGCTTTCGTATCTCTTCACAAGCACGGACGTCTCCGAGGCTGTATCGGCACAATCGAGCCCACCAAACCGAATCTCGCAGAAGAGATAATCCAGAACGCCATAAGCGCGTCGACGAGGGATCCACGATTCACACCCGTTCAGCCTGATGAGCTGGAGGATCTTGAGTGCACGGTTGATACGCTCTCGGAGCCCGAGCCGGTGGATTCACTCACGCAACTGGACGCCAAACGTTACGGGGTGATTGTCGAGAGCCGAGGACGCAGGGGGCTCCTGCTGCCCGACCTCGAAGGCGTGGACACTCCGGAAGAGCAGATTTCCATCTGCCGCCAGAAGGCGTTCATTGGCCCGAACGACGAGGTCAAGCTCTATCGTTTTGAAGTCATAAGATACCACTAACCT
>CAYSLA010000221.1:3480-4845 GCA_964431685.1 uncultured bacterium
GGTCTGATCGATCCGTCGGATCAGTCGAATCAAACAACTACGAGTGACAACTGTGCCTATTGCCGAACAACGTCCGCCACTTTCCGAAGCGCAGAAGATGCGCGGTCTGCCGTGGCTGGTGGCCTCCAACGCCGCCAACTCGGTCTTCGCCTACCTGACGGTCTTCGGCGCGGTGTTCGTGCTGTTCCTCAGCAAACTTGGAATCCCAAACGGCCGCATCGGTCTGATAATGTCGATAATGCCGTTCTGCGGATTACTGGCGATTGTGAGCGCTCCGTTCGCAGCACGTAACGGGCTGAAGAAGACCTACATCACTTTCTGGGGGCTGCGCAAATTTGCAACCGCGGCCATAATCCTGACTCCCTGGGTCCTCAATAGATGGAACACAGACGCGGCTACTCTGTATGTCGCAATCTGCGTGCTGATATTTGCAGTGTGCCGGTCACTGGGGGAGACGGCGTTCCTGCCCTGGACGCAAGAGATTGTGCCGGACAACATACGCGGGCGCTTCACCGCTCTCAACAACGCGGTGTGCAACATATTCTCCATAGCGACCGTCGTAGCGGCCGGGTTCTACATCCGGTCGGAGGCCGGCCTGACTGAGTTCATGGTGTTGATGGGAGTCGGCGTAGTCTTCGGGTTCGTATGCGTGTGGCTTGCAGTGTTCGTTCCAGGCGGCGCCCCTATCCGCGCGAGTGCATCTGGGGTCGGGCGCATTCGAGAGATGGGTGAGCCGCTTCGCGACCCTGTATTCCGATCCTATCTGTTCGGAGTGGGTCTGCTCGCGCTTGCCGGCGGTGTTGCAACCTTTCTGCCGCTGTTCCTCAAGGAAGTACTCGGAGTGGCGCCGGGCTTCATACTGTTCGTAACTGTCGCCGGCACCACGGGAGCGCTGAGCTCATCCTATTTCTGGGGTTGGGCAGTCGATAGGTACGGAGCCAAACCAGTAGTGACCTGGTCGCTGATCGTGGCGTCGCTGGTTCCCCTGCTCTGGATGATGATACCGGCCGGAACCGCGAGCACCGGGCTGATGGCCCTGGCGCTGATGTTCGCCGCGAGCGCGTTCCAGTCCGGATGGAGCTGTGCCGACAGCCGGATGCTGTTTGTGGACATTGTGCCTCCAACAAAAGGGACCCACTACCTGGCAGTGTACTATGCCTGGCTCGGACTTTTCGGCGGTCTGGGACCACTGTTGGCCGGGCAGGTTACGCAGATGGCTGGCAACACACATAGCCAGTTCTACCTTCTCGGGATCAGCTCTTATACACCGTTCTTCCTTGCGGCATGCGTTCTAACCGCTTCGGCCGTCTGGGTACTTCGTCGAATAGTCGGTTCTGGCGAAACCTCTGCGATGAAGTTCGCCGG
>CAYSLA010000222.1:0-3982 GCA_964431685.1 uncultured bacterium
CAAAAACTGACTTGGATCGAGCCCGTGAAGCAGCGCGTGACATTGATACCAACCACGTCAAGGCCATAGTGAGTGTCATGATGCTGCGCGAGGGGTGGGACGTGCGCAACGTCAGCGTAGTGCTCGGCCTCCGACCCTTTACGGCTAAAGCAGAGATCTTACCGGAGCAGGTTATCGGGAGAGGTCTGCGCTTGATGACGCAGGTCAGCCCTGACCGTACCCAGACGCTGGAAGTGCTCGGAACTCGGAACCTGCTCAATGTCCTGCGTACCCAGCTCGAAGCCGAAGGTGTCGGTGTCACATCGACCAAAGCTGACCCGCCCAAACCGGTAGTCATCGAGCCAGTGCAGGAGCGTATGGACTATGATATTGCGATTCCGCTAACCAAGCCGCGACTTGTCCACGACATCCGCAAGCTGTCCGACCTGGACGTGGCATCGCTTACGCCGATATTCGAGCAGGAGGATCTGGACGAGGTTTACCGAGTGAGTCTCAGGCTGGAGTTCGCTACAACGGAAACTGAAGTCCATCAGGCCGTAGTCGGGCTGGATCATTTCTCCACCTCGCACGTTCTCCTGAGTTCAATCACCAACAAGGTTATCAGTCGTGCTAAGCTGCCAAACAGGTTCTCGGAGCTGTATCCCTCGGTCCGCGACTATGTTGCCACTCGGTGCTTCGGTCTGACCATCAACCCGGACAGTGAGGCAGTCCGCTCACACCTAGAGCGGCTCGAAATCCAAGAGGGAATCGCTAAGTACCTGGCACGTGCCATCAGCGAGTTGACCATAGATCGCCATTCCATCGAGTTCGAGCGGGCAGATTTCATGCTGTCTCTGACCAAACCATTTAGCTGGCGGCGCAATCTGCCCCCGCTGGCGGCTAAGAAGACCGTCTTCAACTACGTGGCAACCTACAACGATTTCGAGCGGAGGTTTGCGCAGTTCCTGGACAGGCCGGACAATGACGTGATCCGCTTCGCCGCTCTTGGCACTACCGAGCAGGGCGAATCTGGCTCGCAGTTCCGCGTTGACTACCTCAAGCCCAGTGGTGCGATCGGCTTCTATCATCCTGACTGGGTAGCTGTGCAAGACGTCGATGGTGCTGAAGTGAACTGGATCATCGAGACCAAGGGCCGCGTCTGGGAGGGCACGACGGCAAAGGACGAGGCCATCCACGACTGGTGTGAACGTATCTCCGAGGAGACTGGCATCTCGTGGCGATACATACGCGTGAACCAGACGCAGTTCGGCAATGGCGGGTCCGCGAGCTTCGCTGAGCTGGTGACGGCCATTGCTGACGGAGGACGGCTCATCGCGGACTAGAGCGGCCTGACGTTGCTGCTATTACCATCGAAGAGCTCGCCACGCCCGAGCCTTGAGTAGGGTCAGATCTCTAGAACGAACTGGAGAAATGGCACGTGCTGTTCTGGAGCGAAGACAAGGCGCAGTGATTAGAGAAGCGGATTGAGGCGACTGTGTAGTCGCAGGTAGTGGAAGGGACTGGTTACGCGAAGATGCATCTATTTATAGTGTCGGAAGAAACCCTGCCGGTGCACCTATCATACGGTTTTGCTGGAGTAATGAAGAGACAGGACTGCGACTGGTGCAACGTCACGATCAATGCTCAGAGCGAGCGCACCCAAGCGGGGATGTACGCCGACATCTGCCGAGTGCACAAAGGCGATGAGATTCTGTTCTATCTTGAAACGCCTGCTCACGACCTGGGCCGAGAGGGCGGACGGTTCCTCGGAGTATTCGAGGTAGAGAGCGACGCGCCATTCTATGAACCGGGCGGGACCTACCTGCTTGGTGAGTTGGGAATACCGCTGACATACCGGCTGCTCATACGACCAAAGCAGGTGTACGCCGAGGGCCTAACTGAGTGGCAGGCAATGGACGAGATGACTGACTACCACCACATCCATGAGATACCTTGGACACTCATATACCGCAAGATGCTCGGTGGCCGCGGATGCACTCCGTTGCTCCCGCATGAGGCCAACAACCTCCGACGCATGATTGATCTCCGCAATGCCGGCCAACGTATCAGTCCTCAGTCCGTGGGTTACGATACCACAACGGCAAGTCTGACATCCGGGGGGACCAGCAAACAGTATGCAGGAAACACGATGTCCGTACAGGACATTGGCGGCCATCTTAGGAATCTAATGAACAACACAACCCGCAATTGGGAACTGCAACTTCAGGCGTACTTGATGCAAGAGATTGGCCGCAACGCGGCGTTAACCCAGAACCTGTTCCCTGGGGTCGACATTACGTGGATCGGCAATGAGATCTATGCAGGTGCCGGAATGCAGAGCATTGATATCTTAATCTATTCCAAGAACGAAATGAACTCATTCGTGCACCTGATCGAGCTCAAGTCAGTCATAGCTGGTGCAGGTGCTGCGGCACAGCTCAATCGTTACGTTAAGTGGCTGAAAGCGCATGTGCCTGGTCTTTCGACGCACCAGGTTATACCCACGGTGATAGCGCCCGGGGTGAGTACGGACTTTCATGATCACCTGCAGACCTACCTTCGAGGCCACGGCATTACCCAGTATCGCGTGGTTGAGATTGACGGCAGTCTGCAGTTCAGCCAACAGATTCATCGGGGGTTTTGATGAACTATATCGGGTCGAAATACAGCCTGCTGCCTGACATCCAGCGGGTTTTGGATAATGCCGGCGTTCCAACATCGGGGGTAGCACTCGATCTGTTTGCCGGTACGGGAGTTGTTGCTCAGTACTTGAAGGTGCGTGGGCACGTCACTTATGCCAACGACTGGCAGCACTATTCCTATCTCACGTGTATTGCCTACCTTGAGCACAACGGATTGCCGGAGTTCCATAGGCTTCTGGATGATGCTGAATGGGGATCTCATATTCGAAACGCCGAGTACCAGAGCTTCCCCGCGTGCTCTATCGGCTCCGCCAAGGTCATACCCGCGGACTGTGCCGCGGCGCGCGTGCTGTCGTTTATGAGTCAGCTTTCGGGAACGCAAGGGCCCTTCTACCATGCTTACTGCGAGGGGGGAAGCGCGGGCAGGCAGTATTACTCGGACGCGAACGGACGGAGAATACAGGCGATAAGAGACCAGATAGAGCAATGGGGTCAGGGCCAGTTGATCTCGCGTGAGGAGCGGGCATGGCTGATTGCGTCTCTGCTTGAGGGGGCGGACCGAGTAGCCAACACGGCATCGGTCTATGGCGCTTATCTGAAGCACGTCAAACGTTCAGCACAGAAACCTCTCCAGCTCTACGCGCCGATGCCGCCAGCTTCTGCCAACAGCGCCGAGGAACATCGGGCGTTCTGCATGGATAGCGAGGCTCTTCTGGATCGTCTGAACGAGACGTCACTTAGGCTGGTGTATATCGATCCGCCCTACAACAGCAGACAGTACAACGCAAACTACCACATCCTTGAAACGCTGGCCAGATGGGACTTGGACCAGCTCAATCCCAGAGGGGTGACGGGATTGCGCGCATCATTGGAGAACAGGTCTGACTACTGCCTCAAGTCAAAGGTCCTGGCGGCGTTCGATAGGCTGCTCAGCAGGATGAACACGGAGTACGTCCTGTTCTCGTACAACAATGAGGGACTGGTCTCACGGCGTGATCTTGAGGCGGTGTTCAGGGAACACTGCCGGGCGGTGGACGTGGAGGAGATTCCATATAAGAGATTTCGCGCTGATGTAGATGGCGAAAACAGAGCCTACAAGGGCGACTCCACAACGGAATACCTGATCCTGGGGAGGTTCGCACGAGCAGATGATGTTAGGTCCGCGTCGCGCTGCCGGTCATCAGCCCTCTCTGATTCTGTTATTGGACTGCCCCCGCCAGTGGCTCCGGGATGTACAACGCCATGAGTCCTGCAAAACTGGCCATACAGGTCCAGCTGGAGAAGAGGCTTGAGATTCCGTATCGGTGGCCTCACAGGCAGAACGCCGAGGACGACAGCCGGACTAACTTCATATACGACAT
>CAYSLA010000222.1:3992-4833 GCA_964431685.1 uncultured bacterium
ATCAGCCGCAGATTCGGACGGCATCCGCGAGGCCCACAACTCAGAGATTATGCACTCAACAGGTGGTACAACTACTGGTCTGCTGAGGCGGTCAAAGAGGTGTTTGCTGCTCAACCATCCGTGACTGCTGCCCCGAACCCGAAAGACCATGACGTTGACATCTTCATTCAGGGCATTCCCTTTGACCATAAGTCCACCGTTTATCCGGCTGGATTCCACCGTCCACTGGCCCACGCCCAAGAGCATCCGAAAGAACTCATGGAGTGGCTATATGTGAACCAGAGTCAAGAGAACCGCAAGCATCTCCGCAACAGGCTATTCGTGGTTCTCTGTGACACGCGGACAGGTGAGCATTGGAGGCTCAAGGCCGACATCGACAAGATCGATCAAGCTGTTTCAGCTTACATAAGGAGTTTCAGTCCATCACATCTCCACAGGTTGCGGTTCAGTTCTACAGAAGAAGCTCTGGCCGACATCATCTGGGTGGTTGCGTGATCTTGCTTTTCGGGCACAGATTCCCAACCGTGCGGAGTTGTCAGGTTGGTAGAAACCTCTCGGTCAGAACCGTTGCGAAGAGCTCACTCCCCAAACCCGAACACATTCCTCTGCTCGCACCACAGATCCGGGAACTTGCCCGCGCTCAGGTCCTTGTATGTGAGCCCGCTCGGCTCGTCACCGGAAAGCACGGCCTCGACGATATCGGGCGCGAGGAGCGTGAGCCTGAGCACACGGGCAACGAACGACCGGTCGAGATGAAGCGCGGCGGCCAGATCGGAGACCGAGGAGTACCGGCCGGAGGCAATGAGGCCGTCCCAGTGATAGGCCCTGGCAATCGTCGCCG
>CAYSLA010000223.1:0-1348 GCA_964431685.1 uncultured bacterium
GCATTGCTGCCCAGCGAGGCACACACCCGACTGACTGCTGCCTGCACGTCGCCACGGGTGCCGAATGGCAGAACAGACTGCCGGTCGATCTCACCCCAGAAAGTCACCTGGCCGCGGAAGCTCCGACCCAGTTCCTCGATATCCATGCAGAAGACCTGGCAATTGAGCGCGTCCACTCCCACATCAATAAGATCCGGGATGATCTGCCGTATCATTCCATCGCTGTGAAAGAACACCCGCTTGCCCGCGCGGCGAATGAGGTCGAAGTATTGCGAGTAGAGCGGCCGGAACAGACTGCGCCACATCTCCGGGGATATCAGCAGGCCAGTCTGAGATCCCCAGTCGTCACCCATCGCGATTGAGTCTACCACGGAGCTGCACCACAGGCTGACGTGGCGGAGATAGAACTCGTGCACAATTTCAAGCAAACGCATAGAGTCGCTGCTGTGCTCAGCCAAGTCCAGAAACAAATTCTGGGTTCCACGCAGAAACTGCAGACGTTCAAACGGACCTGGGCCGATTTCACCGATGGTGAAGCAGTCTGTAGCCCGGCAGGAATCATCAACAGCTTCGACAGAGCTGTTCTCAACCATCTCCCACGGAGGTCGAAATGCACCGAGGTCGCCCATATCAGCCAAGGCGGGCCGGGTGACCTCGCCAGAAACGCCTTCCTGCAGCGTCTTCCACACGCTCCCCCACTCGTCCATGCGGATTCCCGTGCCGCCATCCGCATGAGTTCGCTCAGATTGCCCGAGCACCGACGGCGGACGAGCGAAGTCCATCGGAAAACGGTCGAGCAGCGTGCTCCAATCACTCGATCGCATGCCCGCGATGTTCCTTCCTCCCCACACGTCACGAGGCAAGCGTGCCGGCTCCGCGAAATCAAGAGCAGTCTGAACGAGCTTTCTGGAATCCAAAGAATTCACCTGCCTCACCGGCCGTTCCGGCCCGCATTATACGCCAAAAGCATAGACTGTCACGCAGACTGTCATTCCGAACGCAGTGAGGAATCTCAAGCGGCGCAAACGAGATTCCTCGCTCTGCTTCGGAATGACGCGAATAATGCATTCTGGCGGCGCGGGCCGTTTCAGCGGCGCGGTCCGATCTCGTCCACGTCAATCGGCTGAAAACCCAGTTTCAGAGCGGGCGAGCCTGGCTGCAGTCTGAAGTCGTCGCCTGCGGGATCGACAAACAATGGATCCGCATCTATGGAGTTGTGGTCAAACCCCAGGGCGTGCCACTGCTCCAGTGTCAGGTCTCCTTCTGCCACCGCCATACCGACCCGCTTCACCGCCTCGCCAGCCGAGCCGGAGAACGTCAACTGCCTGCCCGGCGGAGGGCAGTAGAT
>CAYSLA010000223.1:1448-4795 GCA_964431685.1 uncultured bacterium
GTATTGCGCGCACAGATGTTGCCGTATACGAGGACATCCATAGGAGCGTTGTCAAAGTATATCGCCCAGCTGTAGTATGGCGCCCATATTCTGCCGCCGGCGTGGTCGGTTCCGCCCGGCTCCGCTTTTTCCCCGTAGGCCCCGCATCCGATGACGTCGCGTATGCGATTGAAGCGGACGATGCAACCCTTTGCCAGCTCCGGATCGCCTTCCCATACATACCACCGGTTGAAGCATATCCCGCCGGTATCGCAGGTTTCCTCGCTCAGGTTGTGCAAGTCGTTATACTCTATGGCCACCCGGCCGAAGCCGCTAAGTAGCCCTATTCCGAAGCGCGGGGTGTTGTGTATGAGGTTATTGCGAATAGCTATGTCCACACTGCTGATTCCAAAGAGGACGATGCCGCACGCGTGCTTCTCATATACTCCCACGTGATGTATATGATTGTTGGCTATAAGGTGACCTCTGGACTTCGGCCAGGCCAGTGCGGTCGGCTCCCTGTCCTCGAGGTGCGTGTGCCACTCGGGCGGGCTCGGCACGTCTCCCGAAGACGTATCGTGCCTGGCAAACCCCTTCTGATAGCTGCCCAGGCTGATCCCATAGGCACCCGCGCACGCAATCTCATTACCCGTGATCGTGTTGTGGTCGTTGGCGTTCTGCAGGCGGATGGCGTCGCCGCCCACCGCATCGAACAGATTGTCGGCAATCTGGCAGTGCTCGGTGTTCTCCATATACACGGCCTGCGCCGCATTAGGAGTCTTGTAATAGGCCTGCTCGTTTGGGAACCCCGAGAGGGTCTGTGTGAACGTCAATCCCCTGACGTTGACGTGACGCAGAGGATGCTCGATGCTGCCGGTCATCCTGATCAACGAATCAGTGGCCGGCGCGGTCACACCATCCGGGTTGAAATCGCCGTCCGGAGGTTTGAAGTACACGGTGCCTGTCTCGTTGTCCAGGCACCACTCTCCTGGCTCGGTCAGGTCCTCGAGCATGTTCTCAACGTAGAAACGATTGCCCTTGAGCAGGCGAGTGGCCTGGCTGAGTGACTGGCTGAACGGTCGCCCAACCCGGCTCAGGTATATTACATTGCGCTGGAAGTCAACCCTCTTGATGGGAACTATATCGTTCACCCAGCCTTTGCCCAGGATCACAAAGACCTGCCCCTGTTCCGGCTTGTCCCAACGCTGGGGAAAGTCCTCAGGCGCATACGAAAAGGCAACCGGAGCCTCCACCTGCCCAGCAAGAACATCAGCAGGCAAATCGGCATCGGAACTGACCAGGGAGACGCCGCGCTTTATGCCGCCCTGATGCGCCGGACTATCCACCCGCACGGCTATCGTGTGCTCGACTCCGGGCTTGACGTAGGGCCGAACATCGAACACGAACGGCTGATCCCAGAGAACGTCTACGCTCAGTCCGGTGGAAGCTGTGGTATGCTCGAAGACCTTTTGGCCGTCTATGTAGACGTAGCCTTCTTTGTCTATGGCCCCGAAGAGCATCCAGAGATATTTCTTCGCATCAAAGCCCTCCGGAACGGTGAAGCGCGATCTGTACCAGGCAGTGCCGTGGAAACTCGGGAAGCCCTGAAGCTGCCAGGGCTGCTGGGCAGTAAGCTCCGCCCATCCGCTGTCGTCCGCGCCGGGCGAAAACCACCCTTGATCTACACCCTCGCGCCGCGGGTCGGTCCGGAAGCGCCAGGACAGACCCAGTTCAACTTTCTGCACCTGCCCAAGCGCTTCATTTTCCGGTACAATGCCCTCGACAAACGACCATCCTCCGTAGAGGGGATTTGCCGGGTCGCGTTTCGGACGGCGCGACCGGAGCATACGCGCGCCATTGTAGAAGAGCTGGTCAAACCGCCACAATCCGGGTCGAACATCCGGCAGATCAGCGCACACGATGCCGTCTTTGAATGGCTTCCAGCCCGAGATTGGCTGGCCTCCGCTGATAACCGGCCTCTCGCCGGGATAGGCGCAATATGTGATGGGGCAATGCTCTGTGCCGGAATCGCCGGGGGACAGCCGAAGCGGTTCCGATATCCGGTAGACTCCGCCGCGTATCTGCACTTCCACCGGCTGCCTCAGACCTCCGGCCAGCCACAAGCGCCGAATGGCATTGCGTGCGCCCGTCAGCGTAGCGAGCGGGCCGTCGGTTCCCGCTGCGTTGGGCAAGTCCAGTGTGCCAGACCAGCGGTCGTTGCCGCAAACCGAGACATAGATCACCATGTCAGTAGTTCCTCACGCTGATGTCGTCAAGCTGGGCATCCGGAGTGTCAGCGATTATTGACATCCCGTCCAGTCCTTTGACCGTTCCTGTGTATGCAACCTCGAAGGGACCGTAAAACTTGCTGTGGTCCAGGTCTTCGCATTGCCAGGTTAGCTTCGATGTCTCGAAATCAACCACGAACTCCACTCTGACACCCTTGCTCTCCGGGCCCTGTCCACCCTCAACAGTAACTGACTTGGTACCTTCGCCCAGTCTGACGCCGCGGCCGGCGGCCAAGAGTATTGTTCCTCGCTGTTGTTCGACAGTGAAGTTGCCAAACAGGCTTTCTTTGTCACCTGAGTTCCAGACGTGAAGCCCCGTGTTCTGGTATCCCTCGCCCCGGCCCACCCTGGTAGTGAAGGCAACGCGGAGAACGCCAACACTGTCAAAACCTCCCCCGTCGTGGAACCTGATCTCGCTGCCGTGGAACGCCAGCTTTCCGCAGACTCTCTTAGAGCCCCCAAGCGGAGTTCCTCCGTCGGTCACCAAGACTGGTCCGTTTACCCAGGCTTTGCTCAGGACAGTGCCCGGAATGGTCTCCGGCTCGACCCATCTGCCGTTGCCGGACAGAGGACCGACAAGATAGCTCTCGAAGTCCTCGCTCCATTCGAACCTCGGAGCGCTAACAATCCTGTCCAGATAGGCTATGTCGATGTCATCGACCACCCCGTCTGAGTTGAGATCGGCGCGGTGGGATTCGCCTTTCTGACCGTGCAGCTTGAGTGCGGCGTCTTTGTCCGCCGGGGTGATCTTCCCGTCGCCATCCACATCTCCCCGAAGCACGTACACCTTAACGGGCTTGGAGTCGGCCCAATGCAACTTGATGGCATAGCGCTTCTTGTTGGCGAGGACGGAGCCTTTCTCCAGGTAGGTGAGGGTCCTGTCATCGACAAGAATCCGGTCGAACCGCTCGCTCAGGTCATCCCCCGTTTCTTTACCGTCATCGTCAAGCAGACGTATCTGGGCCATCACCTCACCGGCATTTCTGTCGAACTTGAACGTGATAGTGTTTGCGAACAGCTTGCAACACGTCCCGCCCGACGCCGGATCGGATTCTATGAGTCTGGGAGCAACCACCCTCC
>CAYSLA010000224.1:0-4770 GCA_964431685.1 uncultured bacterium
AATGCCATATCATATATCATTTGGGCGCTTACCCACAAAGTTTCCCATAGAGCCTTTTTTTTTTCATCCAATTTGTTCGGTATTTCTGAGATGCCGTTCACGATTCTCCGAGATAGATTTGTCAGACAGGATCTTGGGCACTTTCTCGCGACCGCAGGCGGACTGCCAGTGCTGAAACCGGTCCTCAGGAGGGTGTAATACGAAGTTGGGGCACGATGCTAGTGTTCAACAGGGCAAGACCGGTCCAGAGCAGGGTCTCTCAGTCATCTTTGACCAGCACGAACAATATCCGGAAAACACCGGAGGGCTTTTCGTCCCGAGGCACGCCAAGGAATGGCGCTGCGCCCCGGGTATAGGAACGTCGAAAGGCCCCGGCCGATATTCTGACCGGGGCCCTCATAAGGAGGTGAAAGGAGAAAGAAGAGAATGTTGTTGTTGCTTACACTTAGATATACGACGGCTGTCCCGAATAGGTTCCCGGACAAACGCTAATTTTTCTTAGAAGGCGCTTACCGTCTTGCCGACAGGCAAGTGTAGCTCAAGCCTGGCCAAAAAATTCGGGCTCCGATCGATGTTCTGACCGGAGCCCGTCTAAGGAGGTGAAAGGAGAAAAGAAATGAGTTTGTTGTCTTCACTTATATATACGACAACGCCCACCTATTTGTTCCATCAAATCCGCACGATTCTGACATACTTAGTGCATGGTTGCTGTGTTCCATCTGGGCATCGTCAGGTTTCTGACCGCTTTTCGCCCTCTACTCCACAAGTCCGTACTTCTTAACCGCATCTCCGGCCGTCACACCACGCTTCACCACGTCGCACAGCGCTTTCTGAAATGCAACCGGATCCTTGACCTGCGTCGCATTGCGTCCGAAGACCACGCCGCTGCCGCCGCCCTGCACTATCCGTTCGGCCAGTTCGAGGGCCTGAACCTGCTTTGGGGTCTTCTCCGCCCCGAGACCCAGGACCGGGATCGGACACGAACCGGTGACTTCGCTGAACTTGCTTGTGTAGAAAGTCTTTATAAGGTCCGCCCCAAGCTCGGAGATTATCCTGCAGCCTTTGTAGACCTCGTCGTGCAGTTGGTCCGGTGACAGCCTGTCCGGCCGAGACGGGAAGTATTCGCCAACAACCGGCACTCCCAGCTTCCTCGCCTCGGCGGCTAGACTGCAGAACACCTCCACGTTCGAGGAATCCCCGGTCTCGCTGCCGGTCTGGAGGGTCAGACACACAAGTACAATGTCGGCGCCCGCGGCCACCGCGTCGGCGGCGGATATCGCGGGAACAGCGACTCCCTCATCATAGTCCCAGTGGAAGCAGAAGTGGCTGCTCCAGTTGATGCGGACAATCGCCATTGGGGCGCCTTTATAGTCGAACGCGTGGCCACAGTGCCCGAGCATTCCTGGAGCCAGCAGGATCGCGTCCACAGCAGGGTCGATCTTCCTGGCCGTCTCCGGCAGGTTGATCATGCCGGGTAGCGGGCCGTCGAACATACCATGGTCGGCGGCTACGACAACGGCCTTCTCGCCATCGCTGAATAGTCGATTTAGTCTGATTTCTTTGCCAGTCAAAGCATCACATTCCTTTCAGTTGTTGGGGAGCTATTTTGTGATACTCCCGGAGGTCAGCAGACGCATCCCGTTACGGTAGAAGATGCTATCTCTCTCGTCGTCAGATATTCCAGTCAGTTCAGCGGCCCACCGGATAGCCAACACTATCTCCCAGGCCATGAACCCTGTCCTGTATCCCTCGCCGGCCACTCGGTATGCGCTGGACGGATACCCAGGCCCAACCACGTCCACCCAGTGGTCCCACACCCGAACTCGCCGGCCGCGCATTGCCGCCACCGGAAAGTCTGTGCCGAACACGAGTCGGCCGGCGCCGATTTCGTTCATGGCAATCTGGATCACCGTGGGATCCATCACCATCGCGGTGTCCATCCAGACATTGGGCAGGTCGCGCAGACACCCGATCGCCGATTTCATTTCGCCGGGCAAGTAGCATCGCCCGCAGTGCGCGAGCACAATTCGCGCTTCCGGGCACTCGCCCGACAGCCAGCGCACGCCGTCGGCAATCTCTCTATCAGCCAGGCGGCCGCTGCGCGGCACATGGAGTAGTATGACCAGGTTCCGCTCGTTTGCCAGTACTCGCTCGGTGGGCCCAAGCATATCCTGCACTCGCAAGTCGCCATAGTCATCGCCATACCAGTTCAAGAAAACCTTGAACCCTCGAAACCTGTCTGCGTCCAGCGCCTGCTCGTAACGTTCGCGCGATACACCAAGAGCAGGCCCGGCCAGAAGCAGCGGCCACAGCTCCGGATGCTTCCGCGCAGCATCGGCAACGTACGCAGTGTCTTTCTCCCAGTCCACCGCGGGAGTTGGCATGCCAAAACAGACCGCTTCAAACTTGCGATCAGGAAAGCAGGCACGACCGTCGCCAAGGAGCTGCTCCGGCGGGTAGAACTCGTCGATCACCATATATCGCCCGCCGCTCTTGTCGGTATTCCAGGGCTTTTCCTTCCAGTTCTCGGATGTGTAGGTGTGAGTATGGAAATCCAACACCGCCCGCGGCAGAAACGGGGCGATTTCCTGCTGGTAGTAACTCTCGATAACCCGCGACTGGGCAGGGCAGACACACCGGTCCGCTCCTGCATCCTGCTCTACACCGGACACTCGTGCCTCTATCGAGGCACACCTCCCCCTCCCCCCTCCGCTTCGGAGGGGGTTAGGGGGAGGTGAGGCATCATTGTTCGACATCGTTAACTCCTCTTGCCCACACCTCAAGTGCGGCTTCTTACCTCGACATAAGCCGGATCGTAATCCATGACAGACGTCGTCGACGCAATCACTATGCCAAGCACCATCGTGCGTCACCCACGATCCACCGACCAGCGTTCCACATTCTTTAGCAGCTCGCGCGCTTCGGACTCCGTGCGTGCCCGCGTGCTGATGAACAAACCTCGCGCGGAAAGCTGTTCGAGCGCAGGTTGGATATCCTCGGCGTCGAGCGAGATCTGTAGATTCTTGCTGGCTGCCTGCACCATCTTCAACGTATCCAGATAGTGCAGTGCGCTTGGTTTGCCGGCACCAGGAGCGATCTGCAGAGCCTGAAGTCTTGGAAGTTCGCACAGAGCTGGCACGTGCGCGAAGTTGCCCACGCCGTCAACGTGATAGACCGTGTGATCGAGATAGCGCGTTTGCCGCTCGATGATCGGAAGGAACAGTTCGAGGTACATCTCAGGCCCAATCATATAGGCAAAGTCATTGTGCGCGGCATAGGTCTTGCCGGGTGACCAGAATTCGAACCAGCAAGTTGAGCCCTCTGAAGCCTCGTGGACGATCCGATAGAACTCTTCGTAGACATCGCACCACATGTCCATCAGGTACACTTCGGCGGCGACAACCTCCTCAGGGCGTTCGACGACGTCAAAAAGCAACCGGCTGGTGTCGCGCAACGCTGCCAGGGTATCGCCACAGCCGCCGAAGGCGCCAATGCTTGGGATGCAGCGACCGGCAGACTCCCGCACTGCGCGATCCAGTGCCTTCAGCGTAAACTTCCACCATCCGCCGTCGCGGCCGACGCGCAGCTTCAACACATCCTCAGCCAAGTTCTCACCGCTGACTATGGGATGCCACCAGCCGGTATTGAAGTCAAGGTCGAGTGGACAGCCCAAGAACGTCGGGATCGACGTGTGGCCGGCATACCCCACGGACCAAATCGGGAATGCCTCACCACCGTAGAAAGTACGCCGCATATGATAGGTATTGCAGGCGGCAGCGTAGTCGAGATCCGTCCAGCGTTCGTACGGCGTCGCTGGTTGTTGAGGGGGCGGCGGATCGTCCGGCGGGTTGTCCAGCGGTGCGGTGATCGCGATCGCCGCACGCCCGAAGTACTCGTGCGCCCAGAATGCGCGGTAGTGCTCTTTCGTTTCTTCCCAGTCGGGTTTGTATTCTAGTTGCATGGAGTTCTCCTTCTCAGCTTGATCGTCGGCCCACGCTGCATGCGACACGTGTCCGCCAGCATACGAATGGCAATAGGAAGCCCCCACAGAGAATGGGCAGGAGTGTCCTGCTGGTAGTAGTATGAACAGTCTATTCGCAACCTGCCACTCCTCTTGCCCACACCTCAAGTGCGGCTTCTTCATCGCGGTACAGGCCGACGCCGATACCAGCGAGCATTGCGGCGCCACGCGCACCGGCGGCTCGGTCGCGAGCAGAGATCACCAGGCCGGTAGTATCCGCCACTATGGATGGCCAGACAGGGCTGCCGGCAGGTCCACCGACCATCACCGCGTGCGTGAAACCGAACCCATGTGCCGCCAGTTCAAGTAGTCTCTCGTGCATCAGGCGGGCGGCGCCTTCCATAACGGCCCGGCTGATCTGGGCTCTGTCGGCATTGACCGCGTGAGGCGGCTGCCTCAAATCGATACACAGACCGCCGGCACCGGGACTGGCTTCGGCCGCCGCCTCATTGAATACACGCAGACGGTCCGCCTCACCCGGGGCTATAAGGTGGTCAATATACCACTCGATCGTCCGACCGATGCCAGGCACAGAGAACATTCCTGCCCACGGACCACCCCGCCTCGATAGATAAGGATCGCAGATACAGCCCGCATCAAGTAACGCCTGGCGATCCATGCAAGGGGTAAGCCCGACCCACGAGGTACCGCAGGACAGAAGAAGGTCACCAGGATTGACCACGCCCACCGCGCGTGCGGCCGCTGGGTGATCGAAGCAACCGCTCACGACCAGGGTTCGCGACGACAGT
>CAYSLA010000225.1:0-4752 GCA_964431685.1 uncultured bacterium
GGAGAAGGTCAACGCATTCCACAACGACGTCAGCATCTGGATGGACCGGATGTCCATTGAAGGCGCCGCAGCCATTATCAAGACGGCCCTGGAAGCACACTGCAAGCATATGGGCGGGCACCGGAACACCGCCTCCAGGCGCTGATGCGCTCTCTGGACAATCCAGAGGCTAGATGTTAGAAGCAAGAAGTTAGAATTGGCGCCAACTCACGCTGATGCTTCGACCCGCAAGGAACGCTCTCCTATCTCCATCCACCTTCATAGTGTGGGGGATGAAGCCGTCTTCTTGTTGGCGGCCCAGGACCGCCTTGATAACGTTTTCGGCCCATTCGGGCGCAAAATGCCGGATCCCGAGAGCGTGGAATCCTGAGTCCCATATCCACACGTGCACGTTGGGCCAGCGGTCTGGAGTGGTCCACGGAATCGCATGTGGCGTACATCCTCTGCTCGCTCGCGCTGCCTTCCGGTATCTGCAGTGCGTCGAACAACGCTACTCTCTCTTTGAAAACAGCCTCAAAGTCGACAGCCGCACCTACTTCCGCTCGCTTCAAGGCTTCCTCGGCGTCACTGCCGTAGCCTATCGCAAACACGGTCGAATCGCCCGTCGAAGATAGGGTGGTGGCGAGCTCTGATCTTGGCTGATCTGCTGTTCCCGAACTCACTGTTCCTGATATGGCCCAGCTTGGGGTGACAACCGACAGGACTTCTCCTGAAGCTTCCGCCTTTGCAGCGGAGCAACTGACGCGGAGTGTCACGGCGGTGCGCTCACGCACTTCCACCGCCGCCGCCCGGACCAGTAGAGTTCCGCTGTCATAGAACGCCCACGATATCTCTATCTGACTTCCACTGATTTCAACCACGGATGAGAGCGCGTCGCCGCATACCAAGTGGTCTTCCACTGTTTGCAGGTCATCGATTCCGGAAACCGTGACCGACACCGTTACTGGCGGGTCGAGATGAAACAGAAACCCTCTGCCTTTCTCCAGACTCGACCCCACGAGCTGCGTCAGCACGTCGGTCTCTCCGTCCATCCCGGAGAAAGCAAAAAGCTGCCCGCCCTTACCCCAAACATTCGGAAGAATCATACTAGAGATTACCTTTCATCGTCCGACTGTGTCTCCCAATTATCGGTCTGAGATGTCGAAAGTCTCGCCCGTTACGCCGAAGCTATCACTAGAGAGAGTCGTGTTCTCGAGTGCCTCAGGGACTCGTTCGAGAGAGACGGTACTGGGGACGAATCGCGCTGATTAGCTCAGACGGCTTTCTTCTTGCGGGCAACTCGCTGCTGAAGATCCAGCAGTCGTTCCGTTCGCTCACGCCAGTACTCCAACTGTTGCTCGCGAGACATTCCTGCCAGTTTAGCCTGCACTTTCGCGGCACCCCTGTGCTTCATTTCGACACAATCAAAGGGCTTCTTCGTTGCCATAGTGCAATACCTCCAAGGGCGAATAGATTGCCAAGGGACGGTAACCATGCCTTGCGTTCACGGCGTTGTATTGTGGAATCTTCTCGAAATGAACTATGTGCTTGAAGTTCCAACTTACCACTAGACCGCAATCAGCGACGGTTGCCATCGCTACGTGCAGAGCATCGTCTGCCCACCGAGACGTAAGAATGCCGGCGTCAATATATGCTTGCTGCAGATCTAGAGCGTCAGCAGATATCGGAACTACTGTGGTCCAGTCCAGCATTTCCACAAACAAGTCGCTCACCTGCGGTGGAGCTTCATCCAACTCCTCTTGGACAAGTGCCGACACGACCAGATGAAACCGGCCGCCTTTGACCTCGTCGAAGAACCGCCGAGTGGGCGTCTGGAATTCTCTGTCTAGAGCTCCACCGAAAACGCAGGTGTCTACGTAGACTCGCAATGCGCGCATAGTTTACCCTCACGGACATTATAGCACACTAGAAACAAGACGGCAGCGAATCTAGTCCCAAATCTATATGTTATGCCGCCAAGCCAGTCCCCCTTCTATCTCGAAACCACAACTCCCACAACGTCCAGGCCGGAAGCAGAGACCTTGATCACATCCCCATCTCGCGGAATCGGGTTCCCGAACAGGTCAGTTGCCACAGTCCAGCCGCTGACGTCCACGGTCTCTGTGACCGTCTCTTTAGTGGGGTTTGTGAAGAGCCAAGCCTCCTTGTTGTCAGTGCATCGCCGGCGCAGTAGGAGCCTTCCAGCGTGTTCGGGGACCAGCCCACACTGCTTGAATAGGCCCCTGGCGGTCGCGTCAATCCGGTCGTCTCGATATGCTGTCGCACTGTGTCCAAGGTATGTTCCAATCAACCATGCGTCTCCTTGGCCATAGCATCTGACTACTCCGGCCACGCGGTTTCCGTACATCAGGCACGGATCGGAGCCCTGGCAGGTGAAGGTCTGCAGGTAGAGGTTTGCCCGCACTTTGCCTCCGGCAAGAGGTCCGATCCCTTCGAGAACGGTCGCATCAAGGTAGTCGCCCGACGTGTGTTCCTCAGTGAACCATCGCTGCCCGTTGTCGGGCTCGCGCACCATCGAGAGACTCTCCTGGCTCACACCAAACAGAACGCGCAGCGCCGGGGATAGTTCTCCACGAGGGCAGTATCCGTTCTCATCGATCCGTCCCGGACAGGCTTCGCTGATTAGATGCCCGCCCTGATGGACGTAGCGGACGAGTTGGGTGGCAATCTCCTCTGAGATTGACAGGGGGAATGGTGCAATGATCGCCCGGTAGTCACTGGCTCGGTCGTTCAGCTCGCTTGCCTCGATGAAGTCGACTGCGATTCCGGATTTCCAGAGCAGGCGATGCCATCCGCGGGTGCTGAATGTTAGATGCTCAATGGCTGGAGGTATCGCAGCGCAAAGCTGGGCGTTCCATTCGTTGATCAGGATGGCCACCTTGGCTGCAGGACGTGTCGGTTCCCGGAACAGCTCCGGATGGGCCTGCAGTGCACTTCCGATGCGGGCCGCTTCCTCGAATCTCGGCGTACTGTCGCCTTCGCTGTCGAGCAGGGAGAAGCCGTTTATCTCACCTGCCGATATCTCGGCTCTTGTCACCCAGAACGATACGGCCGTCATCCCGGAGCCGATCGACGTCAGCATCCAACGGCGGATGTCTTCCGGTGAAGGCTTTTTTCCAACGTGCAGACCTATGCTCAACGGCCCGCCCTGAAATTCGGCGGCCCAGGCCTGTTTGCCCTGTCCGTTCGCGGACCTGATGTAGTCCGAGTTCATGGCCAGGTCCTGCATCTCCACAAGCTGCGCAGCGGCAGAGTCCAGCGGCTTGCCCGGCGCAGGCTTGTCGTCGTCCCATCTGTTCATTCCGACCCACTGCGGATAGCTTGATGTCCCGAGGAAGTCCTGGCACCTCGCATAGGTCCAGTCCTGTCCATAGCCGATTGCCGGCCCGCCCTTGTGCGCGAAGACCGGGCGCCCCAGCGGGTCGGCGGTCTTTATCGCCTCGCAGCGAGCTTTCAGGACTTTTCCGACCTGGACGTTATCCATAAAATACTGCCACGTGATATCGTTTGGATAGGGCCCCTTGTTGCCGTTCGAGCGGTTCGGGGAGACGTCTTCCCAGTCAGCGTAGCGTGTCTTCCATGCGCGGTTTAGGGCATCGAGATCAGAATATCGAGTCTTGAGCCAGGTTCGATAGCTTGCCAGGGTGTTCGGGCAGAAGCAGACGTCGTGTCCGACAAAGTGCTGTGACCAGTAGCCGATCTCCTGCCAGGTGTTCCAGACTACGACGTTCTCGTACCTGCCGAGAGTCTGCACAAGCGACGTTATGAACCGCTTTTCGTCCGCTAGTGCTCCCGGATCGTCAAGGCACGGGCCGGGTTTGCCATCTGCGGGAAGCGTGAACTGGGCTTCGTAAGCGATGACAGTGCCGTCTCGACCAACCATCCTGCAGCCAGGGTGCTTGCGATAGAGCCACGCCGGTGCCTGCTCGCAGGTGAGGCCGAGATAAACACCCATGTCCAATGTTCCGGCGTGTTCTATCAACTCCTCGTAGCACGCGAAGTCGTAGTGGCCGGGAGCAGCCTCATCACACGCCCAGTGCTCCTGCAGCTTTATGAGATTGAATCCCTTGCTCTTGAGGAGTTCCATATCTCGCTTCAGTTCGCTCATCGCGGGCATCGGCTCGCGGCACAGATGAGAGCCGAGTGGAAATAGCTTTGAGAATTGGTCGAGGTTCATCAGATACTATCCTCCTGTGTATGGGAACAGCACGCAGACGTTTGTGTTCTCGTTTACTGTCGTACTATCGTTCATTCACGTTGGTTTTCAGACAACGCGCCGCCCGGCGTGGTCATCGACCCTCCGGTCGCGCTGCGCGCTCCCTCTGGGGCTGCTCCCAAATCCACAATGCCATCTTTACCATCGTCTTCCATAGACACATTCTACCTCTTTTCTGTGTCCAAGGGAAACCGTGGGCGGGTCATCCGCTGTTCGCGTCTTGCACGGCCAGCACGGTGTCAATGACGCGCTCCACGTACGGGGGGTGTCACCCCGTCGTAGAAGAAGAGCGTCCACCAATGGTCGGCTGCCTGGACGGCGTGACTGTCGCAGATCGGATCGGATGCATCCGCGGCGCCCCACACAGATCATTTCTGTTACAATAGAAAGACGATGAACCAAAAACCGCAACGGGACATCTTTCCTGAGCAATTACCGGTCATAATCGCTGAGCAGTAGAAGTTTCTTGAGCCGCCAGTATCCAAATCGAACCTTGCGCTTGCGAACTAGTAATGGTATAATCCTACCGCTGGAAC
>CAYSLA010000226.1:0-4722 GCA_964431685.1 uncultured bacterium
GCGGCTCAGAATTCCGGCCTGTACCCGATGGTATTAGTGCCTTATCTGAGCGAAGAGGCACTAATACGCCTGAGCGCTGAAGCTATCAGCGGAATAGACTGCTGTGGCAACTGCGTGATTCTTGGGCCATCACTGGCAATCTGGCGAAGTGGCGCCCCAAACCAGTTCCGGGAGTCCCGTCCCATCCGAAATCCATATTCCGGCGACAGTTCTATTGTCACCCGCTCTTTTCTACTGCGGCGTCGGTTCGGATCACTGGAGGAGTTGCGCACGTTCGCCCTGAACCGCACTCAGCTCAAAGAACAAGAAAGCTCAAGTCTTCTTCAAGTAGGTACCATCTCCAAGGTCGTTCAAGCGCTCGAGTCCGAGATCATCGTAACGCGTGGCTCCGAAGGGATCATGATGACCGATGCTCGCCGGCTGCTGGATCGTCTCCGGGAGCAGTACCGCCCTGGAAACTCACTGCGCGTATTGGGGAAGACACCGTTAGGAGACGATGAGATTTGGCAGCGTCTGTCTGACGCTCGCAGTGCAGGCCATAGTCGCAGCGCTGCCACCGGCATTGCCTCCGCATCTCATTATGGGACGCTCTCGGGAATTGAGCGGCTCTCTCTGTACGTTGACGACTTGGAAGCCACGTCCAGGCTCCTTGGTGTTACTGAGGGACGTGCCTTCGCCAACATTGAGCTGATCGAGGCGCGAAACAACCTGCCATTCTTCGATTGCAGTGTGGATAATAATGTCGTGTGGGCATCACCCATCCAAACGTGGTTGGAGTTGGCTCAAGGCGGAGCCAGGGAGCGGGAAGCAGCTCAGAGCCTCGAACAACAGCTATTGGAAAGCGCAATTGAGGCGACGACATGAGTGATCCGCTAATACGGCATCTTCGGGACTTGGTGTCTGTAGTTCCACCGGACAGCGTCATTCTTGCCGGCGGCCTGGGGCTGATGCTCAAACGCCGGCATCTGGCCCTATCCGGCGCGATGACCCTGGCTAAGAACAGCAGTTACGAGCATCCTGAGGCAAGAGCTACCACAGACATCGATCTCTTTCTGAGGATCGAGTTATTCACTCAGCCTGAGGAAGGTCGTCGCCTTCGACAGGCACTGGATGGGCTCCAATACAGGGAGCTTACGCCAAAGTGGCAGTTCGAGAAACGCCTGAGTGATGCTCTGCCCGATCAGTTCGTTGTCGTTGATCTGCTGGCACGTCGGCCAGATGACGGTGAAGACGTGCGTGTGAGGACCTCACGCGTAGGCAGCGGATCAGGAACCGATCTACACGGGCGCGAGACCGTAGAGGCGTTTGCAGTCGAATGCGAGCCCCAGATCACCACAATATTGGACGAAGGGCATGAGTGTGGGCAGATACTCACAGCGCATCCATACGCCTGGCTGAATATGAAGGTTCGTGCTGCTCACGACTGGCTGCGATTTCAGGCACAGCCCTGGAGATTGCGAGAGAATCAACTGCCCCCATCTGCCAAACACGCATTCGATGCCGCGCTCATCGTGGCCATGATCACCGAGGTTGAGCGAGATGAGTGTGTGAGCCTGGCGACGGAGTTTCGCGATCACCCAATCGCAGAAGAGATACGCACCGAGGCCACTGAACTGTTTGGGAGTCCCACGGCTCTGGGATGGCGTGAAGCGATAACGCAGGGGATGTTTGACGATCACGACCTAATCTGGACGACTCTCAAGGAAATGCTCGGGGCAGACGGTTAGAGAAGCGGAAACTGTCGTTGTCTGGCATTTCAGTCCATTCATCAAGAAAGATCTGGACGTGCTTACATGCTCTACGAAATGAGTGATGAACCTGGGGTAAAACGAGTGGCTGACTCCAACCAGTTGCTCACGCAGATGCTTGAGTCGCTTCCCAGCGCGATCCAACACTACTTCCCCGAAGCACATCTGGCCCTCGATGTGTTCCGTGATCCTGAAGAAGATGTCCCTGAGAAGATTAACGTCCGCGTCTGCACTCAGCTTACACCAAGCCAGGCAGTTGCAGGGCGTGCAAGAATGATCGAACAGTGGTTTGTTCCATTCCTGAAAGAAACCGGCGACGTTCCCGTAGTATTCACTATGGAGCGTCTAAGGTGAGCCAGTTTGAGCCCGGCGGTTTTCTGGAACTCGCCCGCAACCTCTGGGGCTGTGACGACTCCGATCCGTTATTTGAGGCGTCCCAGAGATCGGCCGTGAGCCGCGCTTACTACAGCGCATTCCTGGTCGCAGATGCCAAGCAAACAAGGCGTACCAGCAAGCACGAAGACCTTTTTAGACACTATGAAACGCACAAAGACCGCAAACTAATATCCGTCGGACAGCGACTTAGATCGCTGTACGCTGCTAGGTGCAGGGCCAACTATGGGGATCTTGTGTCTGATCCTGCCTGGGAAGCGGAAGTTGCCGTTGAGGAAGCGGAAGACCTGCGAAAGATCATCGCCGAGTGGTCCGGAACCATTTGACCGATCCTACATCAGACCCTCGGATATGCCGTGCATTGCTGTCTAGTTGGGATTCTGTGTGCGTGCCAGCAGACAGCGTGGGGCCCGTACGATTAACCTAGCGATAGAGCCCGGCCGCAGGCAACCGTAACTACGTTCAGTCAGCCAGCTTCGGGGGGCTATGCCCTTCCGGCAGGGAGTCCGAAGAGAAGGAGGTCTGGCACGTCGGGCGGCATCACTGTGCGCAAGGTATATTCTTCCGGTCGATCAATCTTGCTGATCAGCTCGTCCCTCAGTTCCGTAAGCAGGTTTCCGAGGATGTTCTGTCCCACAAGGACGTCCGGATTGTCTTTTGCGGGCACTGCCCCCCAGTAGGGCTTGTGAGCCTGCTCCACTATTGGCATGTCTATGGTTGAGAGCAGCAGTTGGCTGAAACTCTCGTAGTTCCATTTCAGCTTCATTCGCAGGCACCAGCGCATTACCTCAACGTGAACTTCCGGCCAGTCTGGCCTGACGTATTCCTGGCGTTCCGCGGATCTGGCAACTCTGGCGGCGTAGATGCCCGAGCTTTGGCCAAACACCTCTTCCTGTATGGTCTTGTTGTCTGGATACTTGCAGCACTGGTAAAGGTGCTCGGAGCTTCGGTAGTGCCGGGCATTTACCCAGATAGGAAACCCGCCGGCCATGTTGGAAAGGCCGCCCAGGGGTTCGCTCACCCTGAAGAATACTGAGCAATCTCTTCTGGACCAGATGGTATTCTGCACTAACTTGCCTCCTAGTTCTATGATGGTGCATTCGGAACGCCGTGTCAGCCCGAAGCTTCTGAACCGTCTTGCCGGAACTGACAGTATTGTAGTTGCTTGCTGGTTGTTTGGACAATTGGCTGGACGCTCTGGGAGCCGCGACTCAGCCTCACTCAAGCAGACTTGAGTGTATGTACAGACCCTGTGCCAGGCGGGTGATGTTTGGGGTCTTAGTCAGCCAATTGCCGAACGCGTTATCACTGATGATGAACTTCACTGCCACGTGGTCCCTCAACTCAGCTCGCGTAACGGTCCGTCCCGCGTCTAGAATGTACTTCTCCATCTCAAGCGGGATAATGTCATCCGCAAGATTGTCTGAATTGGTTATTGCTGCGTATCTGGGAAAACGAAAGCCTCCATTGCCGAACACTCGCAGACACGAGTAGAGTGCCTGCGGATTGGGTACGTCTGCCGCCTTACATTTGCCCTTGAATTCGTCGAACACCACGTTCACCATCACCAGGATGTACCCATCGGCAAACTTATCCGAAAGCCATTGCTCGATTTCCCCAAGCAGTTCAAGCGGTGGAACGACGTATTGTCTGTGGATGCTGGTGCCTATGCCCCATTTCAACAGGTCGAACCTGCTCTCAAAGGTCGTGCTCATCACGATCGCTTCATCAACCTGGTCCTGTTCCGCATCAATGCCGTTACGCAGTAGCTCCTTAAGTACATCCTTCTGATGCATCGGGAGTCTCGATTGCCTGAATATATCCAACACCTGCCTGTACAACGGATCGTCAGGGTTGACACTCATATTCTTTGCAGTCGCTTCAGGCGCGGCAGTCTCGTCATCCAGTGCGCACGCAGAGAGTGTGTCATTGGTGATCGCCAGGCCATTCGATAGCAGGTGGTCAACGGCACACCGCACACCGATTATCTCCTTGGCGGTCTTGCCGCCGCAGTTCTGAAACTTTTCCACATCCTCCCTCTGCAGGCCGAGGAAGTCCTTCCAGTTTCGAACCCAATTGTTCAAAAGGGCGCGCCACGCGCGCTCACTGAGGACGCTCTCTACGACCTCAAACAACTCATCTTCGGACCAAGATTCATAGATACTGGTAGCCATTGCGTTAATCCTCCTTGTGTAGAGATCATCTCTACCACTATAGACAATGGGCATTTTTGCCACGGAACTGCTGGACTGTGCCCTCAGGGCAGCTTCACGCGACCTGAGCGCTGAAAGTCAGACCAGGCGAACAGAACTGCTCGTACGGCATGTAGTGCCGCGCCCCGAGCTTGCAGATGTAGTCGAACGGCACTAGCGAAAGATTTGCGACACATCCTCTTGGGTCTGAGTGGAAGTCGCAACGGAGGATTATCCTGGAGACGACGATAGAACAATGCCGCCGGTGTTCACAGCGGGTTCGGGATGCGGTTGGCGCTCGCGCGCCCTCCACTGGGCAGTCACGACTGCCGGGGATTCGGTGGACTCGATGGTGCTGCTCATCTCGATCATAGTCATTGCCTCCTGTT
>CAYSLA010000227.1:0-4697 GCA_964431685.1 uncultured bacterium
AGATAAAGAGATTCCGGGGACGCTGGAGCGGCCAGCATCGGTTTGGTGGTGTTGGTGGCAAAGGCTGCCAGTGTCCGGGTGTAGCCTGCCTCGCCTGGAGTATCATCGGGCGGCATGTCCATCCGATAGAGAAAGCCCACGTTATCCAATGCGTCGCCCAATCGCGTGTGTCGAACCACATCATCCAGTACGGGGCGACGAGGCTTCTGGGTCTCAAAATCGATGATCCACGGATCAATGACTAGAGATCCGTAGAAACGGCTTTCGGTTCCGATACCCAGGGCGGTCCCATTTCGGCTATGCAGTCGAAAGCTGGAGGGAGTCGTTTCCAGACACTCCTTGACCAGTTGACGCGGAATAGATACGGTGTCGCTGGCAGGCTCGATCGTTGCTCCGGCTTTGCTCAGAAGCGCTCGGCATGCGGCATCCAATACCCGGACACCCGCTTCTTCCAGGATTCGCAGCGACTGATCATGGATAGTATCGATCTCGTGTTGACTCAAGACTTCCGGTTTGGTTAGTTTCATTGTTCTTCGATGTCCTCCCCTGCCTATTATCGATTATCGAACGCTAGGCGCAGCCGTTCCAGAAGTCCAACCGGCTTCCAGATGCCCGCGCCATGGTTTTCTTTCGTGACGCGGACCGCCAGCCTGTGTTTCCGGCCCGACGACAACGCTCCCAGCTCAATCATAAACGGTCGATTCCACATACCTTCGGGCGATTGGAGCTGCGCGCCTATCTGTTCGCCGTCCAGCCAGATATGACAGATGCCGTCCACCGCCCCGAAGCGCAACATCACATCTTTCCCATCCAGTTCCTCCGGACAATCGAACTCCACGCTGTACCAGGCGGTTCCGTGGTAGTCGTGTCCCTGGCTGGTCCAATCCGTATCGGTCCGAATGTCGCTCCATTCGGAACCCGGCTCGGATTCAAACCATCGTTCATCTTCTCCCCGGTTCGCCGGATCTCTGCGGAATCGCCAGACGAGCGGCAAAGGGTATTCCTGCTGCAGCCACATTTCATCGAAGATCGCCGTGTCCAGGTCGCTGGTCATCGGCCGGACATCGCGGTAGTGGCTGATCCCCAGCAGAATACGTCCGTCATCAAGCTGGATTAAGCCGTGGTTGCTGAGCTGATTGCCGCCGATTTCGTCGGCGATGACTTTCGGCGTGTCCCAACTCAGGCCCCCGTCCTTCGACAGCGCCGCCGCCAGAGGGTGCCGCGGCTGCTGTGTTGTGGAAGAGACATTGTTCCACACCACCAGCAGATTGCCGCTCTGCAGTCTAATCATACGTGCCATGGACTCCGGAGCCGGCAGCGTAGACGGCGCGGAGGCGCTCCAGGTTTCCCCTCCATCCTCAGAGCGCGTCTGGTAGAGACACCCGCCTTTTGTGCGGAACAGGCAGAAGAGCTGATCAGGCGCCGTCTCTACGATCTGCATCTCCATAACTCCACGCAGAGTGTCCACGGTGATCTCGGCGCTGCGCCGCCAGGTGTGGCCGCCGTCGTCGGAAATCATGCAGATGCCTGTATAATGCTGGATTCCCCCCGCGAGGTCCGACCGGGCAGGGTCCAAGAAGTCCCCGGCCGCCAGGATGCGGCCGCTCTGGAGTTGCACCAGGCTGACATCGCCATAGTACATCCCGTCGCCCGGCAGGCCCTTGCCCCCGGTGATCTCCTGCCAGGGCAGTTCCCGGCCGTGGTTGAAGGTACGGCCGCCATCGGCTGAACGTCGGATGTAGACGTGTGAACGGGTCTTGAAATAGTCCGACCCGGCGGAGGCCACCCGGCGTGTTTCGTCAACCTCGATCTCGTGCCGGGCCTGCACCACATACATGATCGCTTCGCTGCCGTTGCTCAGGCCCAGCACGGGGCCACCCAGCGGTCCTGCCGGATAGTCGGCCATGTAGACCTGCGGGTCTGACCAGGTTAAGCCTCGGTCCCGCGAGTCGGAATAGAGCGTGACGACGTTAGGCGAGCACTCGTCAAAGTCGTAGGCGCCCCAGGTCATTCTGACCATGCCGTCCGCGAACTGATAGAATGACGGACCTTGATGGTAATCTGCACCAACACCCCCGCGGATGAACTGAAAGTATTCAAGCTCTCCGGGCGTGTAGGTCATAGGTGCGATGGTTGCGATCTTCATGGCTTCTTTCCTTTAGGCGAAATCAATCCGTACTTCATCAAGCATCACATAACCTTCCGGCAGTCGCGAGCGCCACACCGGGTAGTCCCTTTCCGGGCGTAGCAGGTGCGGTTCGCCGGCAATCGGGCCCATCGGCGCGACTTGCAGCGGGAACAGGACCAAGAGGATATCTGTGTTGACGTTGCCCAGCACTCGCTCCAGCGGGATTTCGCCATAGAAGTCCGTTCGGTCGTGGCGCGACCCAAGACACGTCCACTGCCCAGGATCGGGAACGGCTATCACTGTCTGTTCACTCCAATCGGGTGTCACCTGGAAAGGCTGACCGGTAAGAAGCCATCCGGAGCAGATTTCGTCTTGCACCGACTGGCACAGCAGCACCAGTTGCGCGCCCCGTGTCTCCAGTTCTCCTCTGAGCCGCAGTGTCATCCGCGCGTTGGTGAAGTCGATGGGTAAGGCTTGTTTGACAAAACGGTTTTCGCCCTCAACCTCTCTTTGATGTTCGCCGGCTTTGCCTCGGGTGTTCAACATATAGAGCAAGTGCAGGTACCCCGCTCCGGGCGGCGCGTGATTGTAGTCGATCCACCACGGGCTCCGGCTCACCGCGCAACTGTCTCTAATCTCCAGCGGCTTTGGGCCGCACGAGTTGCTGATCCACCCGTACCAACCACCTGGGCCGTCGTCGAAAGTCTCCAAATACTGCATGTGCCCCTCCTTGCCGAGTGTTGCTCGGTATTTGGTGATTCGGCAAGCTTGCGCCTATGTCCTGCATTTTTGGCATCACGATTTTGCGGTAGGGGAGCACTTCGATGTGCTCCCTTACGAAATGCTCCCATACCGCAAAATGTATAGGACGACAACTGGAGCCGGCTGGTCACGCGTAACGTTCTGCGCATTGACGGATGTGCCAGGGTGTGGTTGGAGGTCAGGCCAGGCGGAGCATGTGAGCTACGTAGATTCCAGCATACAGCCAGAAGGCAACCCAAGTGCCTATGTCGCCGGTCTTGGGTTTGAGGGCGTGAGCGTACTCCAGCATAGCGATCGGGGCCGCCAGGAAGAATATCTTGCCGAATATGAAACTCGCCTGACTCTGTTCCAGGAGGTATCTGAAAAGAGGATTGCCTTCAGTGTAGCCGATGCGAAACAGAGCAAGCGAGGCAACCAGATCGAACAGACCGATGGTCACCAGCATTATGGTGGACAGACGTATGTTGCCTACAAACAGAGTGCGCACGATATACACCACTTGGGCGCAGGCAATCCTGAACTTGACTGCCGGACTGCACCACAAAAGAGACTGTGGCCGAGGTCGCTCTCGATGAACGAGTCGAACCACTTTTGCCAGTCGTCACCCTGATCCTGATTTGAGTTCAGGACTCTCAGGGCCCACTGCGTACATACGCTTCTTCTCCTGCTCCGGCACTAATCCGTGCCCTACAACTATTACGTGTAACCCATAGCTATTATTGCATAGTTTGCGGGTTTTTATGCGATGTTTTTTCTGTCACGCCGCATAGGACGCTGTTTTTTTGGCCTCAACAGCCTGCATGTGGTAAGATATTCGCGCTTGCAGCCAAGTCATAATCGGAGATTCCACCAGTGATCCACGCCACCGGGATAGCGTGCAACGTGTGCGGCAGCGAAGTTGCACGACTGCTAGTAGAGAAGAACGGCCACCGCGTCTACCAGTGCGACGACTGCCAACTGGCGTTTACTCACCCCCAGCCCGAGTCCCTTGAAGAGCAGTATGATCGGTCATACTTTGATCTCTACCGCAGGAGACGGCAGTTCAGGCTTCGGCGGAGTGATGCGAGGCTGCGGCAGATTGAACTGATGATTGCGCCAGGGCGGTTGCTTGATATAGGATGCTCTCTGGGATATTTTGTTGAGGCGGCCAACGCTCGTGGCTGGCAGGCACGGGGGACTGAGATATCGCCGCACGCGTGCGAGGAGGCTCGTAAGCTCGGTCTGGATGTTGTGTGCACGGGTCGCCTGGAGGAAGCCCATCCTGAACTTGATTCAGGGGGTTCATTCGACTGCGTGACTATGTGGGATGTCCTTGAGCACGTCCCGGATCCGACCGCCCACATGCGCCAGGTGCATCGAATCCTGGCTCCAGGGGGTCTGGTTGTCATTGGAACCCCCAATCTCGCGCACGCTATGTTCAAGCTGAAACGGGATCGGTGGAGACATCTCAAGCCGGCCGAACACATATACTACTTCTCAGAGCCGAGTATCCGGCGGTTGTTTGAGGCCGTCGGGTTTCAGATGAGCCGCGGCCCTCGTGTCTTTGGACGGCGGAGCTACCCTGGCAGTCTGGTTGCCGCGGCGGCAGGCGGTATCAGCCGGGCAATCCAGCTTAACGACGTTACCACGTTCTACGGAGTGAAAGTCTAATGTCTCAGTATCCTCAGATTGACCTTGCGGACCTCAAGACTATGTCCATCGCTGATCGATCCAGCAAGGTGAGTGTGGCCGACTTCGGCTCCGCTCTTCCATACCTCCCCCTAACCCCCTCCGAAACGGAGGGGGAAGGGGGAGGTGTTCCGACCGC
>CAYSLA010000228.1:0-4686 GCA_964431685.1 uncultured bacterium
ATATATACGAAAGATGATCTGGGCACACGCCGGCCCGGACAATCCATACATGTTCTATTGGTGGACGGACAACGTCAAGAAGAAAGGCTTGTGGAACTACTTCAGGGCGTTTCAGGGCTTCATGTCCGGCATTCCAGTATCAAACGGCAACTATGTGGATGCTCTTTCAGTCACGTCCAATTCTGCACTACGTGCGTGGGGCCAAAAAGACCTCACCAACAATTGCGCCCACCTCTGGATCGACAACACCCCGTACACGTGGAAAGCGGTGGTTGACCATAGCTTCAAGACAAGCGATATCACCTGGTCATCGACGGCCACTTATGCATCGACGTCGATAGCGTCGGACCCGGCCGATACGGCCAGGGTTTACAAGTCTCTCCAGAACAATAACAAGAATCGCCCGTTAACAGACCCTGCCTGGTGGGAAGATCGGTCGGGCGACTGGTGGACACTCCTCGATATGAAAGAGAAGAATCCGCCTCTGCCTCCGCCCGTCTCAGGCACAGTTACGGTGTCGGGCTTTGCTAACGGCGTCTATAAGTGTGAATGGTGGGACACTAGCACCGGCGTAATCGTGAGCGCGCAGGACGTTGTCTGCTCGAGCGGGAACATCACTCTTACGGTCAGCAACCTGGTCTCTGATGTCGCGTGCAAGATATATCAGGCGCCGCCGAACGTGTCCGCACGTCCTGAAGTGGCCACTACGGAAGTCAGGCCGGGCCAGACCGTTACGATTACTGTGCGCTACGTCAATTCCGGCGGGAGCGCGGCCCTGAACGCTGTGGTCAGAGCGGATCTGCCGGTGGGGATGACGTACGTGGCCGGCAGTGCGGAGGCTACCGGCGGCACCTATGACGCCATGACAAGGACCATCTCGTGGACACTGGCGACTATTCCCGCCGGCGCTGAGGGAACCAGAGCGTTTCAGGCGAGAGTAGACTGAAACAAATCGATTATTGCGCCGCGCACCAGAAGGCATGCCCGGAGATCTGTGGAATTATGATACCAGCCCAAATCATTCGTGAGAAGCACCATTGTCCCGCGCACGAATCATCCTGGCTGGCAGGTTTGAGTCCATCTAAGAACTAACCAAGGACAATTGACTATGAAATCAGATGAAGGCCGGTTCAACCGCCGTGAGCTCTATTGGCTGATATCGCTTGCCGTCTTGGCCATTGTTATGTATTCCGCCACATTCCGTTATCTGTACGGCAAGTGGATGGATGATGCCCAATACTCACTGGGGTTCCTCGTGCCATTCGTGAGCGGCTATTTCGTATGGAAGAAATGGCCTGAAGCCAGACAGTTGGCGCGAAACCCTTCGTACTGGGGACTGGTCATTATCGTTCTTGCTTTGCTGCTGCATCTGGCTGGCACGATCCTTGATGTCTCGGGACCGTCTGCCGTGTCAATCATTTTCCTCTTAGTGGGCGGATGCCTGTATCTTCGTGGCAAGAAACTGCTCTATTTGATGGCATTCCCGCTATCCTACATGGTGTTCATGATCCCCGTGCCCGGCGGGATAATTGATCGACTTGGCCTGCCTATGCAGATACTTGCCAGCCGCTCGACGGCCAGTATCCTGAGCCTTATCATACCCGACGTATCGAGAGCCGGCATTCAGATTACAGTCGATGGCTACCAGTTTGTCGTAGCCCCCGAGTGCAGCGGCATGAGTTCGCTCGTTGCTTTGGTTGGGGTCACGGCGGTCTTTGCGTATATAACCCGGTTGGCAACGCCCTTGAAATGGGTGCTATTTGCCTTTGCTCTGCCGGTAGCGCTCGCAGCGAACATCGTACGAATAACCACCATCGCCCTGCTCGGCCACTATTGGGACTGGGAGAAGGCAATGAGCATCTATCACGATATGTCGAGTCCGTTGCTGTTTATTGTCGCGATTGTCTTGTTGTTCGCAATCAGTGGAGGATTAGAATGGCTCAGCGCACGCCGAACTACACGTTAGTCTTCGTATTGCTTCTCGCATCTGTGGCGATCACACTGTGGGCGCACACCAGGCCCCCTGTGGTCATCTCTACGGCTGATCTGGGCTCACTGCCGGCGCAGATCGGCAATTGGCAGAAGAGCGCTCCAGATGGGGTCTTAGGCAAGGACGTCCTGGATGGATGGGGTGTCACTGCGCAGAACTTTCTCATGCGGGAATATGCAGATCCGGACGGTAACGTTGTAAGCCTTATGCTCATCTACAAAGGACTGGACAGGCGCGATTGGCATCTCTCTGAGATGTGCTTTAGCGGCTCGGGCTATAATGTCCATCAGTCCACCACCACAGTTCCCTACGCCGGCACCAAGGCAGGCGCGGTGAAGCTGGTGGCTGAGGACTTCCGGCTGGGCGTGAAGGTCATTTCGGTCTACTGGTTCGCCCAGGGCGCGCGTGCGGAGTCGGATTTCGTGAAGACGCAGGCCTCATTAGCTCTTTCCAGAATCAACCCGCCGAAGGATGGCTGGGCTTTCATCAGGGTGAGCTCCGATGTCACGTCATCGGAGGAGGACACAATGCGGCAGATAAGGGACTTCGTCAAGTCGGCATCCGACCCTCTGCTCGAGTGCCTGACATCGGCGCAGCCGGACAAGAAGGCGGGAGTTGCGAGTCAGTAGTCAGACGAGCCGATTTCCAAGGGGAAGACTTTCTTGTCAAAACGACCCAGGATACTGTTTCTCGCGCATCTGTTCCCATTGCCTCTGGACTCCGGAGGCAAGATAAAGTCGTATTACACCCTCAAGACTCTGGCAGCAGACTACGATGTCTGCATTCTTGCCTATGTTCGGACAGGTGAAGAACAGGACTTGGTTCCCGAGCTCCGGAACATCTGCCCCGACATAGATATCGTGCCGTTGAGAAGGAACAGGCTGACCCAGGCATCGGACTTGCTGAC
The DNA here is from genome assembly GCA_964431685.1 of uncultured bacterium. Classification (GTDB taxonomy): domain Bacteria; phylum Armatimonadota; class UBA5829; order UBA5829; family UBA5829; genus CAYSLA01. The sequence continues at coordinate 2,898 of CAYSLA010000228.1, forward strand.
AAGCCTCCTGCGAAACAGGTCTTTCATCATAAGCAGAGATTTCAGACGCGAAATGAAGCTCGCTTTCGATCGTCTAGTGGAGGATTTCTGTCCGGACATCGTTCATATAGACCACCTGCAGATGGCCCAGTTTGTTGACTTTGGTGCTCCGTACAAGACGGTCTTAGACAATCACAATGTTGAAGCGATGATAATCAGGAGAGTCGCCGAGACAGCGGACAGCCCTGGTATGCGGCTCTACGCATCCGTTGAGTGGCCGAAGCTGCAGCGCTACGAAACCGACTGTTGCTGCAAGTGTGATCTTGTTCTGACGGTAAGCGATGAAGACAATGCCACGCTTCGGCATCTAACTGACCATAGGGCGCACATCCGGACCGTTCCGATAGGGGTAGACACAGACTACCACAGCCCGGTGAAGCGCGCCCCCAACTCCAGGAATATACTCTCAATTGGCACAATGTACTGGCCGCCGAATGTGGATTCTATGCTATACTTCAGCAAAGAGATATTCCCACTGGTAAAGAAACAGATTCCGGAGGCCATACTCACTATTGCAGGACAGAAGCCGACGGCATCGATCCGGGCGCTGGCAGCGGACGCATCGATCAAGGTGACAGGCTACGTGGATGACTCCCGCACGGTTGCGCAGGATTGTGGCGTGTTCATTGTGCCTTTAAGATCCGGAAGCGGTGTGCGAGTCAAAATACTGAATGCTCTGGCGATGGGACTGCCTGTGGTGTCGACTTCGGTCGGCGCCGAGGGGCTGGATGTCATTTCTGGAAAGCATCTTATATTGGCAGACGACCGTGATTCTTTCGCAAGAGCAGTAATTGACGTTCTTACTAAACCTTCGCTGGCGAACACGATCGGCAGAAATGCCCGCGAGTTTGTTTGTGGGCAGTATTCCTGGGATACTGTCGGAAGACGGCTGCTGGATTGCTACAGCAGTACCGTGGTGCAACAATGAATATTCTGTTCCTGGCTCCATACGTGCCGTCCCGCATCAGGGTCCGCCCGTTCCACATAATCAAAGAGCTCTCGAAGCGGCACAACGTAACCGTGGTCGCGCTTGGAGAAGTCGATGGGCTAAAGACACACGCCGCTGATGAGTTGCGTGATGTTGTTAGTGACGTACGTGTCATACCGCATTCCAAGATACGTGGCTACGGCCAGTCCCTGATGGCTCTGCCGACCGGCGTGCCGATGTGCGCGGCATTCTGTCGATCTGCCCAAATGAGCGAGGAAGTCGCGTCTCTGCTTTCGTTTGCTGATTTTGACATCGTCCACGTTGAGCACCTGCGTGCCGCCCACTTTGTTCCGAAGTATTCCGGCGTGCCTGTTGTCTTCGACTCCGTTGACTGCCTGGCAGGGCTTTTCCGCCAGATGGCGCAAAGAAAGAAGAACCCTATAGGCAGGCTCGTAATGCTTGAAGAAGCTTGGAAGCTGAAACGTTATGAGCCACGAATGATGCGCGGTTTTGACAGGATAGTCATTACGTCTGATACTGAACGGGATGAGATCCTGGGGCTTGATGGCTCGCTGCCTGTCGAAGTCATACCCAACGGTGTCGACGTTGGATACTTCGCCCCCTCAGGAGTTCAGAAACATCCGGGACGCATAGTGTTTTCCGGGAAAATGAGCTACGAACCGAATGCTGACGCTGCGATTTGGTTTGCGAGGGAAGTGTTTCCTGCCCTGAAATCCAGGCGATCGGATGCCGAGTTTGTGGTAGTTGGGAGCAATCCCCCGCCGGAAGTCAAAGAACTGGCGAACACGGACGGGATAAGCG
>CAYSLA010000229.1:0-4669 GCA_964431685.1 uncultured bacterium
ACATCGACAACTGCCACACCGATGACGCGGTGCTGCTGGCCTATTGCTGCGGCGGCGGAGGGAATAGCCAGGTACTCCAGGACCTGTGCATCCGGCGCGTGACGCTGGACTGGATATATGGATAGGAGACGCACTATGCGCACGCTGTTGTTCTTCGATGACTGGCACATACAGGAGCAGAGGGGACTCACCAGAAAGTGGTTCAGGGCCGAGCCGTGGCCCGGAACCGAGCCGGGCTATGACCCTCGGATGGTGTGTTCGTTCCTGCATCCGTCGGTGCATTTCGACGCTGACAACGGACAGTGGCGTATGTGGGCCACGGGATCGCCGGACATGTCCAGAGGCGATGAGGGACTGGTGGTCTACCTATACTCTTCGGAAGACGGTCTTTCGTGGAAGCCGGAGAAGATCGATCCGCTTGTCGACAGACTGGCAAGCGCAGAGACATCACACGCCGTGTTCAGCGGCGAGCACTCCAGCCACGGATCGGTGGTGTTCGAGGACGTCAGAGAGCCCGATCCCAGCCGACGCTATAAGGTGGTCTACTCAGAGATAGCCGGTGCGCATCTTGCGGATGCCGGTGTTAACAAGATTGCGACGTCTCCGGACGGAATCCATTGGACCATAGACCACGCCGCGCAGTGGCAGGAGCACGTTGCCGATACGTACAACACCATCGTGTTCAATCCCTATACGAGCAACTATCAGTTTACATCACGGGTTGTGTGGGGTGACCGGCGTATTGCGCTGTACGAAACCAAAGACTGGAGGACCTTCTCCAGACCGCAGGTCATCCTGCATCCTGATCCCCAGGATCCTCCGTGCGTTGAGTTCTACGGCATGCCGCAGTTTAACTACGAAGGCTATTTCATTGGGTTCCTCTGGAAGATGCACGCCGCGCTGGATGACTACAACCTCTCACTGCGTATGAAAGGGCGAGTCGATGCCGAGTTGACCTACAGCATCAACGGCACTCACTGGAACAGAACCAACCGGCAGTCCTTCCTACCGGACGAAGGCCTGGGAACACACGGTTTCTTGCAGGACTACCCGGCGAGCATGGTCCTGGACAATGATGGCTGGCTTCGAATATACAACTCGTCCTACATCGCAGGGCACGGAGACAGTTGGGAACGGGGCGAGCAGTTCGGGTTCTTGACCATATCGCGCCTGCGACGCGACGGTTTCTGCGCCTTGGAAACGCACTCGGACGATGGATTTGTCGCCACCAGGCCGCTCATCGCCAACGGTGGACAGATCAACGTGAACGCCATCGTCGGACAGAAGGGTTTCATTAAGGCTGAGCTGCGCAAAGTGCCGGACAACACCCCGATTCGGGGCTATGAGCTTGAGAACTCGCTGCCGTTGAGCGGCGACGGGCATTTCATGCAGTTGCGCTGGAAGGATCGAGACTCCACGGACCCGTTCAAGGGTCAGCCGTTCAGACTGTATCTCGAGATGAACAAGGCAAGGCTGTACGCGGTCAGAGCAGACGCAGACTATCTGATAGCCTCATTCCCGCAGGACAACCTGGCGGGAGACTACAGGGTGACACACGGCCTGCCGCTGCCGTGGTTTGTGCACAACAGGGATGGGGCGTATCCGGAGTGAGCGACGCTTCGGGGCACTGGTGGATGAGTGTGGGGCTTCGGGGCAGACGCCCGCAAAGCATAGGGTGGATGAATGCTTCGAGAGCGAGTGCTCCGAAGATGAGAGCAGGACGCGTCGGGGCAGACGCCCGCGAAGCATAGGGTGGATGGATTGTTGGTGAACTGAGGGACGACTGCATTTGAACAGTAGAGATCGCTTCAACAGAATGCTGAGATATGAGCCAGTGGACCGCCTGCCAGTCGTGGTGGTCGAGCCCTATGAGGAGCCAGGCCTTGAGAGATGGCGAAACGAGGGGTTGCCGGCTGACGTGTCTCCCGTGGATTATCTCGGAATGGATGCGATTAACGTTGTTTGTCCTCCGGTTGGGCCCATACCAGCGTTCGAGAAGCGTATGCTGTCGGAGACCGCCGAGGACTTCATTGAGCAGGATTGGATGGGAGCCACCGTTCGGAGGCACAAGGTCGATCCGAGTACGTACTATGGCTACATCGATCATCCCGTAAAGAACAGAGACGATTGGGAGCGCTACAAAGAGCGGCTGGATCTGTCATCACCGGAAAGGTTTGATAACCTCGACGAAGAGATAGATCGGCTGAATGCCTCGGACTCCCCGACAAACCTGATCTTCTTTCCGTTCTTCTTTCGACTTGGCTTCTATCTTATGGGCATGGAACGTTTCATGACCGCGTTCTACGAAACTCCTGAGCTGATGCACGATATGTTTGGGTACTTCGGCCAGTTCACGCTGGACGTGCTCGGGAAGACGCTCCCGCGGCTCAAAGTCGACATCGCGTCATTCGGAGAAGATCTGGCCTACAAGAACGGCCCGCACGTTTCGCCGAGGATATACGAGGAATTCTGGCTGCCGTATCAGGACCCCATAGTCGAGGAGTTGAGACGAAATGGCGTGGAGTTCGTTGCCATGTACACTGCCGGCAATATCCGCAAAATACTGCCGATGCTGATGGAACACGGCTTCAACTGCACCTATCCGTTGGAGCGCGCCGCTGGGATGGATCCCGTTGAACTCCGCCGTGAATACGGAAGAGACCTCAGACTGATCGGCGGATTCCCCAAGGAGGCCCTGATAGCGGGCCCGGCTGCGATAGACGCCGAGATACATCACCTGATGCCCGTTATCGAAGACGGCGGCTTCATCCCGGCACTGGACGATATGGTCCCTCCGGAGGTCCCGCTCAATCACTACAGGTATTATGTAGACGCACTTCACAACATCAAGAGAGGATAGTATACCGATCGTATGGCAATAGACAAACCCGCATGGCTTGAGAAGACCGTCTTCTACGAGATTTATCCACAGAGCTTCTACGACACCAACGCAGATGGCGTAGGTGACATAAATGGCATCATAGCGAAGCTGGATTATGTCAAAGAACTGGGGTGCGACGCAATCTGGCTGAACCCTTGGTACGATTCGCCCTTCCTCGACGCCGGATACGACATACGCGATTTCTACAAGGTGGCCCCGCGCTATGGGACCAACGATGACGCCAAGAGGCTATTTGCGGAGGCGAAGAAACGCGGAATGAGGGTCTGCCTGGACTTGGTTGCCGGACACACGTCCATGGATTGTCACTGGTTCCAGAAGTCCTGTGAGGTCGAACCAAACGAATACTCCAACAGGTACATCTGGTGCCCGTGGCTGTGCTGGCGAGGAGACCCCGAAGATTCCGACGACTACTATGTGAGCGGCTGGTGTGCGAGAGGCTCATACAGGGCATCGTTCTTCGCGATTCAGCCAGCCCTGAACTTTGGTTACGCCGAGACCAAGTTCCCGTGGGAGCTTCCGGTCGATCACCCGGACTGCCAGGCGACACGAGACGAGATCGTCAACATTCTCAGACACTGGCTGGATATGGGATGCGACGGATTCCGAGTGGATATGGCCTCCACGCTGGTGAAGCGAGACAAAGACCGGCTGGAAACCCAGAAGCTCTGGCGCGGAATACGAGCGATGTTCGACCGGGACTACCCGGAAGCAGTCCTGATATCAGAATGGTTTAACCCCGCCGAGTCTCTGAACTGCGGTTTCCACATGGACTTTGCCATGATCGACTACTGCGACTACCTCACGCGCGACGATTCGATATGGACAATGCCGATTCTGCAGAAACAGCACAAGCCAATATTCCGGCGCGAAGGCGGAGGGGATATCACGTTCTTCGTCGACAACTACATGAGGGACTACCACGCAACCAAAGACAATGGCTACATGTGCTTCGTCTCCGGCAACCACGACGTGAACCGGCTGAGGAAGTACTACACCGATGAGGAGATGAGGGTCATCTTCGCGTTCCTGCTGACGATGCCTGGGGTTCCGTTCGTCTACTACGGCGACGAGATCGGGATGAGATACATCGAGGGTCTGCCGTCGAAGGAAGGCGGCGACACCAGAACAGGCGCCAGAACCCCGATGCAGTGGTCTGGCGGCGCCAACCTGGGGTTCTCTAAGGGCGAGCCGGATGATCTGTACCTGCCGGTGGATACAGCAAGTGATGCGCCGACGGTCGACGCACAGATGAACGATCCCAGCAGCCTGTACAGCGAAGTTAAGAGCCTTGTCGAGCTGAGGAAACAGCACAAAGCCCTCTGCGCGGACGGGGAGTTTGTCCCGGTATACGCCGAAAAGGAGAAGTATCCTTTCGTATATATGAGGAAGATGGACGGCGAGAAAGTGCTGGTGCTGATCAACAGCACGGAAGAGGATTACGACCTGCCCGTGAACGTGCAGGCCGCGAAGGTCACGCCTCTGATGGTCAGGGGCTGCGACGCGTGTATCAAAGACGGCAAAGTGGCGTTCTCAGCAAAGGGCATTTCATACGGCATCTTCAAGATCGAGTGAACCGCCGTCAGGTGCCAGTCCATTGTGGTAGGTGCGTTGGTCAGTCCTGCGTATATGCCATCTCCCACTCTTCATAGGCAGCCAAGATGTTCTCCAGAGGGTCTGATATGCCCCAGTGCAGTTGGGCAATCAGTCCGCCCGCATTGCTGCCCAGCGAGGCACACACCCGACTGACTGCTGCCTGCACGTCGCCAC
>CAYSLA010000230.1:0-4618 GCA_964431685.1 uncultured bacterium
ACTCAAACATGCAAGTCTGCAGTATTATTGGGAAGGATAATTGCCCGTACTCGCCAAATAGATAGATAGAGCCAGTTGTGCGCAGTGTGTCCCGCGCTGCTCTGCGGCTCCATCCAGCACCGGCTGGGAGTAATTGGAGAGGTACGTGGAATTAGTCTGTCCCGCTTATCTTCCTGAGACCGACAAACTCATCGAGGCCCTTCCACTTCTGGCCGATCAGGGCGTTACCGCAGTCGAAATGGATCTGGGTTCGCCGGACTACTTCGACCACCGTGATGCGGTTGAGATGACTGCGGCGCTGTCGATCCTATCCTGCTGCGGTCTGCGCGTGCATTCGATTCGTGCCCCAAGCGGACGAGACTGCGACATTTCCAGTCTGAATGACAGCGTTCACGAGCGCGGGGTTGATGCGCTTATCGAGTCTATCGAGATCGCGGGAGTCGTGAATGCGCGGACCGTAATAGTCCGCGGCAGTCACCTAGTCTCCGATTCGCGGTCAAAGCGAATGGACCGCGCCCGCGGCGTTCTCCGAGAGATGGCCGTGGTGGCTCGTGAGTCAGGCAGGACGCTGGCTCTCGAGAATCTGCCCAACGGATACCTGGGAGAGACTGCCGAGGAACTGCTGATGCTGATCGGAGATGGGGCGATCGACTCTCTGAGGGCCTGTTTTGACAGCGGGCACGCCAACATTACCGGCTCGTTCCGAGATACTGCCCAGGCGCTGCTTTCCGCCTCCGTCATCGCTCACCTTAATGACAACGATGGAACCTCGGATCAGCACGGCTTTCCCGGAACCGGCACCGTAGACTGGAGAGCGTTTGCCAGCATGTTCTCAGAGGTCAGTTCCAGGGCTGATGTAGTGCTCAACTGCCTTCCACCTGCCGGGATGGCCTGGAGCCAGGCGTTTCAGCATCTAAGAGGTGTGTTGGAACAGCACGCACCGCGCTAGCATCAACAAGTTCCCGATACAACGCGTCTTCGCTCTCGTATCTATATGAGGTCGGCCAACTCTATGGCCTGTCCGGTTCTGGCGGACTCGTAGGCTCCGGCAACCACGCTGACCGCCTTTGCGCCGTCCGTGCCTGATATCTCGGGCTGCAAGTCGCTCCCGATGGCGTTCGCAAAAGACGCCACCAGTTCCATATCTGTGTTTGCACCCCAGTAGTCCTGCGTGAAAGTGCCGTTCTTGTCTGAGAAGTGATCAATGCTCTGCCGGAACATGTCCATTGATGCCACACCTTCAGTGCCGGTCACTGTCATAGTCAAGTTGCCCCAGGTCGGAGCAGTCTTCGGCCTACTCCAACTGCAGTCGATGGTTGCGAATATCTTGTTTGTGAAGTCAACGGTCAGGATGCCGCAGTCGTCGAATTCCTTGCCAAACATGCGGTTGTCTATCTCGGCATACACCCGAGTTGGTTCCTGGCCGGTCAGGCAGCGGATCAGGTCGACGCAGTGAACCGTGTGATCTACTACTGCGCCCCCGCCGGACAGTTTCGGGTCGGCAAACCACCCAAACGGGCACTTGCCTTGATTGGTTGCCTTGATCGCGAGAATCCTGCCCAGTCGGCCGCTGGAGACCTCACCCTGCAGGCGCTTGAACGCGGGGTGGTAACGGGTTGGAAACGCAGTCTGCAGCTTGACCTGGCTTCTCCGGCACACCTCGACAATCGCTTCGGCGTCCTGCTTTGTCGCCGCCAGAGGTTTCTCGCACATCACGTGCTTGTCGTTCTGAGCGGCCTGGGCCACGTGTTTGCGGTGGTTGGCATTCTCGCTGCAGACGATGAGACCTTCGACCTCGCTCGCCAAAAGCTCATCGTATGTGCGGAATGCTCGGACTCCGTATAGCTCGCTCATCTGCTTGGCGCGCTGGGCGACTTCGTCGTAAATGCCAAAGAACTCGATCTCGGGGATGCTCTTGAGGCACTGCGCATAGCTTGCCGCATGCATGTGCGCGAAACTTACGATTCCTATCTTAACCGGTGATTGGTCACTCATCATTCGCTCCCGTTACAGCGTCACCGGATGACCGGTGTGTATCGATTTCAGTGCGGCCTCCGCCATCCTTACCGCCTCCAACCCATCCTCCGGTTTCACCGCGGGTGGAGTGCCGCTCTCGATGGAATCTATGAAGTGCGTCAGTTCATCTTTGAGTGGACTCATGCCGAACGGACTCTCGTATGATACGGACGCCCCGTTCTCAGTGCGCAGATCGATCCTTATCGAACTTGCCTCACGACTGTTGAAGCTGAGTAGCCCTTCGGAGCCGGCAACCTCCACGCTTGTGCCAAACTCGCTCGGTTGGCACCAGCTCCCTTCTACGTGGGCAATGACACCGCTCTTGAACCTGATTGTCACGAGCGCGTAGTCCCGCATCGGGATTCTCGATTCCACCAGACCCACCGCATGGACTCTCTTTGCGTCGCCGAAAGTCCAGCGCAACCAGTCGAAGTCGTGCACCAGCAGATCCAGTATGACTCCGCCGCTCTTCTTGTGCTCGGCAAACCACCCTCCCGGGTGTCGATTTATCCGGCTCGTGCGGACAATTGCAGGGCTGCCAACAGCCCCGGATGTGGTCAGTTCGTGAAGTCGCTTGAACTCCGGGAACCAGCGCAGCACGTGTCCGACGCAAAGAATCACTCCGGCTTCGCGGCACGCTCTGATGGATTCCTTTGCTTCGACGACATTGCGGTTCAGCGGCTTCTCGACGATGACGTGTTTGCCGTTTCCGGAAGCGGACCTTATCGCCTGGGCGTGGACGGCGGTAGGTGTGCAGATATCAACGACATCGGCCTCGACGCCGTTGAGCATCTTATCCACTGTGGAGTACGCCGGAATGCCGTGAGCGCCTGCAAATTCCTCTGCGGCCAGTTCGCGATTATCACATATCGCCACAAGTTGCGCATTGGGTATCTCGGCGTACGCGGCTGCGTGGCGTCTTCCCATATTACCCGCGCCGACGAGGGCTACTTTCTGCATTTTTCGGTCTCTCCGTTACTTTTGCGCTTCCCCACGTTCAGAAGAGGGAGCAGGGTGGGTCTCTACTACATGAAGATCAGATACGGATTCTCAAGTATTTCTTTCAGACGGGCCAGGTACTCGGCAGCCGGCGCACCGTCCATTACTCTGTGGTCAAACGACAGGCACAGGTTCATCATCGGCCTGACCGACACCTCGCCGCTCACTGCAACCGGCTTCTCGACTATCCGGCATACGCCGAGAATCGCGCTCTGGCCGGGAGTGATTATCGGGTTGAAAACGTCAATGCCGTAACCGCCAAGGTTGGTTATGGTGAATGTTCCGCCGGCCATGTCGCTGCCTTTCGCCTGGCCGGATCTTGCTTTGGCCACAAGTTCCTTTACTTCAGCCGATATCTGAGGTATGGTCTTCCCGACAGCGTCCTTAACCACAGGCACCACGAGTCCTCCCTCTATCGCGGTGGCGACGCCAATGTTGACCTGGTTGTGGACGACGATGTTGTCGCCCTGGATTGAAGAGTTAACGATTGGCTTGGCCAGGATGGCCGCGGCGGCTGCTTTGATTATAATGTCGGTGTAGGATATCCGGATTCCCATCCGCTTCTCGATGTCCGGCAGAACCTTGTTGCGCATCGCGACGCATGCGGACATGTCGACCTCGGACACCAGTGTGACGTGTGGAGCGGTCTGGGCGCTCGCGGCCACATTCTGAGCCACGCTCTTGCGTAGACCTGCGAAAGGAATCACGGAGCCGATGGTCAAGGCTGAAGCGGCGGCCGGCTGCGCCTGAGCGGCCACAATGTCGGCACTGGTAATCTTGCCACGTTCTCCGGTTCCGGCCACGCCTGAAAGCGCGATTCCGGCTTCCGTGGCCATCTTACCGGCAAGAGGGGTTGCTCTTGGCAGGGACTCCGCATAGGTGAGTACGTCGTTCTCAACGATTCTCCCATTGGGGCCGGTTCCCGTGCCGGCGAGTTGCGATATGTCGATCCCGCGCTCCCTTGCGACCCTTCTGGCGGCAGGCGAAGAGAATACTCGGCCTTCGGCTGGAACCGCGGCCTGAGGCTGAGCGGGTGTTTCTACTTTGGCGCCGGCAGATGCATGCGGGCTTCGGCTGCTCTCTTCAGACGCGGTATTCTGAGCGGAGCCCACGGCGGCGGGTTGCTCAGCAGGAGCACTTGGCTCATCGGTCAACAGCGCGTCGATGGACTCATCGGCCTTCGCGATAATGCAGATCGGGTCCTTCACCGGCACGATTGCGTCCACCGGAGCGAGGATCTTTCTTAGAACGCCGGCTTCCGGAGATTCGACCTCCATATTGACTTTGTCGGTCAGCACTTCCAGAAGTGGTTCACCCTCTTTTATCTGATCGCCTTCGTTCTTGAACCACTTGATTATCGTGCCTTCCTCCATCGTCTGGCCGAGGAGAGGCATAACCATCTTTGTTGCCATCGTTGCTCGCTCCTGTGCTTGGCGGCGCACGTTCCCGGAGCACCTTCGCATAACCAGACGGCAGGCAAGCGCAAAACCGCTTCGCAAGACGTCTGGGTGTGCCGGCGGTACGGGGGACAGCGCCAGTTTTGATCGGTCACTATTATACTATGTTTGCCGCGATTCGTCCAGTCTTCACTCTCGGCTGGGTG
>CAYSLA010000231.1:0-3231 GCA_964431685.1 uncultured bacterium
TCTGATTGCTACGGAGACGAATCAACTGAAACGCATTTGCCACATAGTGCAGTCTTACTACCCGCGTGACCCGCGCATAAGGCGACAAGCCGAAGCACTGGTCGAGGCCGGGAATTGGGTGGTAGTGTATTGTTTGCGCGGGGCAGGCGAGGCAAAGACGGAAACTGTCAATGGCGTGCGCGTGGTGCGGATGCCTCTCAGCAGAAAGCGCGGCAGCAAGGTGCGATACCTTTACGAGTATGCGGCTTTCTTTCTGATGGTCAGCGCGGCAATGTTCACAAAGTGGGGCCGGACATTCGACGTGATACACGTCAGCAACCTACCGGACTTCCTGGTGTTTTCGGCGCTGGTGCCTAAGCTTTTCGGTACGCGAGTCATACTCGACGAGCACGACCCGATGCCCGAGCTTTTTGTTTCTAAGTATGAGATGCCCGACGCCCATCCGGTGATTCGATTCCTGCGGTGGCAACAGCGTGTCAGCATGAGGTTTGCAGACCACGTGCTGACGGTCAACGAAGCAATGAAGGAATTGCTGGCTCCGAATGCCGGAAAGAAACCGGTTTCTGTGGTCATGAATCTGCCGGATGACCGGATGTTCAATCCTGAACAACCCGGCGGCAAGCGTGACCGCAGCGACGGACAATTCATATTGCTCTACACTGGCACAGTCTCCAAGACCTATGGGCTGTCGATGGTAATTGAGGCCGTCGCCGCACTTAGAGCCGAGATTCCGGGCATTCGACTGCGGATCGCTGGTGAAGGTGATGACCTGCCGTCCCTGCGGAAACTCGCCGAAGAATTGGGTGTGGACGATATCGTGGAGTTCCTGGGGATAGTGCCTTTCAAGCAGGTACCCGAGCTTATATCACAGTGTGATCTTGGTGTTTCCACGCTGAAGCTTGACCCTCTGACTGATCTTTGTTTCAACAACAAGACAGCCGAGTACAGCGCGGTGGGACTTCCCGCAGTGGTAACCCGCACCAGAACCGTCGAAACCTACTTCCCGGATGGGGTGGTGCGGTTCTTTGAGCCGGGGGATGCGGAGTCATTCCAGAACGCGGTGCTGGAACTGTATCGGAATCCGGGCCTGCGCGAGGAAATGTCCCGGAAGGGAATCGAGTTCAGCAGGCAGTCAAACTGGTCTACTGAGAAGAAGAAATACGTGGAGTTGATCGCAAGCCTCTGCGGCTCTGGAGTGTAGTTTGAGAGTGCTGACAGTAATAGGGGCCAGGCCCCAGTTCATAAAGGCTGCGCCCGTGAGTGCGGCAATGCGGGAAGCCGGGTGCGAGCAAGTGCTGGTTCACACCGGCCAGCACTACGACTACGGCATGTCACAGGTCTTCTTTGAGGAGCTGGGTATACCGAACCCCGACATTAACCTTGGAGTGGGTTCGGGCAAGCACGGCCAGCAAACTGCCAGCATGCTGATTGGGCTGGAAGAGGCTATCGAGACACACAAACCCGACTGGGTGCTTCTCTATGGAGACACCAATTCCACGCTCGCGGGTGCGCTCGCATCGGCCAAGCTGCACGTACCGGTGGCGCACGTGGAGGCTGGTCTGCGTTCTTTCAATCGGCGCATGCCTGAGGAGATAAACCGAATAGTCGCTGACTCAGTCTCAGACCTGCTCTTTGTTCCTACTGCGGAGGCGGCAGCGAACCTCGCACACGAGGGCGTATCTGAGGAGAAGGTTCATCTTGTGGGCGACGTCATGTATGATGCGGCTCTGATGCACGGCGAGCGAGCCGAACAGATGAGCGATGTGCTTCAACGGATAGGAGTCTGCGCCGGCGACTTCGTGCTTGCCACGGTCCATAGAGCCGAAAACACTGACGATCCTGATCGTGCCAGGGTAGTATTCGAGGCGCTCGGGCGTGTGTCTGACAGGATTCCAGTGGTGCTTCCATTGCATCCGAGGACACGGGGCGTGCTGGACGCGCTCGGACTCCTGGCAGATGTCCAGCGCAGGTTGCGCATAATCGAGCCGGTGGGATACCTGGACATGATCAAACTGGAACGGTCCGCGGCAGTCGTGGCGACAGACTCTGGAGGAGTGCAGAAAGAAGCCTTCTTCCAGGGAGTACCGTGCGTCACATTGCGTGACGAAACCGAATGGGTTGAGCTGGTCGAGATGGGATGGAATCGCGTCAGTCCGCCGACGTCGGTGGATGCGGTGGTCGATGCCATTCACTCGGCAATCGGGACCACGGGTCGTCCCGACAAGCCCTACGGCGATGGCAGCGCGTCCAGAAAGATTGTGAACGTGCTTAGGGCTAAGACGGCTGTGGCACAAGGGGAAGCGAAATGTCATTGAAATCGGATCTACTGAAGAAGATAAGCGACCATTCCGCCGCGGTCGGGGTGGTCGGAATGGGATACGTCGGACTGCCATTCGCTGTGGAGAAGGGCAAGATGGAGTTCCGCGTGGTCGGCATCGACCGAAGCGCGAAGCGCGTGGACGCGATCAATCGCGGCGAGAATTTCATCTCCGATGTCAATGACGATGAACTTCGCGATCTGGTGAGCCGTGGACTGCTGCGAGCGGTAAACGATTTTGACGTAGTATCTGACCTGGACGTGATCGTGATAGCCGTCCCAACGCCTTTGACCAGGAACCTGACACCGGACCTGCAGTATGTGGAGAATGTCACCAGGGAGCTCTCGAAGAGACTAAAGCCGGGCCAACTCGTGAGCCTGGAATCGACCACATACCCCGGGACAACGGATGAGGTAATGAAACCGATCCTTGAGACTTCGGGGCTGACGGCGGACAAGGACTTCTTCCTTGCGCATTCTCCGGAGCGTGTGGATCCCGGCAATCGCCGTTACACGACCAAGAACACGAACAAAGTGGTCGGCGGCGTTGGGCCTGATTCGCTGGAAGTGGCGGTGGCGTTCTACTCCAAGACTATCGAAACGGTGGTGCCGGTGTCCAGTGCAAGAGCGGCGGAACTGGTGAAGGTCTACGAGAACACTTTCAGGGCGGTGAATATCGCTCTGGCGAACGAGGTCGCGCTGCTCTGCGACCGCATGGACCTTAACGTGTGGGAGGTGCTGGACGCGGCGTTTACGAAACCTTTCGGCATAATGCCGTTCTATCCCGGCCCGGGGGTCGGCGGACACTGCATTCCACTTGACCCGCACTACCTGGAATGGAAGGCCAAGGAACTAAACTTCAATACCCACTTCATTGCGCTGGCAGGCGAGGTCAACCGGATGATGCCGGAGTT
>CAYSLA010000231.1:3331-4600 GCA_964431685.1 uncultured bacterium
GATTCGCAGGATATGGTATTGATACTGACCGACCATACTGATGTCGACTATGATTGGGTCGTCTCTCACGCGAAGAGCGTGCTCGACACGAGAAACGCTTGCCGGGGAGTCACCAACCACAGAGAAAGGATAACTCTGCTATGAAAGTAGCCGTTGTAGGAGCTGGGGCCTGGGGAAAGAACCACATCAAGAATTTGCACGAGATGGGCGCACTTGGCGCGGTCGTAGAGACCAGCCAGGAGTCCAGAGAGGCGGTAGCCGCCCAGTACCCGGATGTGCCGGTCTACGAGGACATCGGTAGCGTCATTGCGAACGATATCCCGGCCGTAGTGGTGGTAACACCCGCGCCAACCCACTACGACATTGCCATGGCGCTGCTTGCCGCCGGCAAAGACGTGTTTATCGAGAAGCCTATGACCCTGCGCGCGGCTCACGCCGAGGAGCTGGTGCAAACTGCCGACAAGCTTGAACGTGTGCTCATGGTTGGGCATCTTCTGCTGCATCAACCCGCGGTTCAGTGGCTCCGGGACGCCATCCACAACGGAAAGATCGGCAAGCTGCACTCCATTCACCAGCACAGGCTGGGCCTGGGCCGAGCTCGCAGTGCCGAAAACGTGCTCTGGAGTCTCGGTGTGCACGATGTTGCGGTAGTGCTCTATCTCGTGGGTGATTCTCCGATGGACTTGTCCATCACCGGTCACCGAGTAATACAAACGGATGTAGAAGACGATGTCTACCTGCATCTGGATTTTCCAAACGGAGTTGAAACACACCTGCATTGCTCGTGGCTGTGGCCGAACAAGGACAGGGGGATGGTCATTGTAGGCAACGATGCAATGTTGGAGTATAATGAGGCTGATCAAGTGGTGACCCTGCACAAGAAGACCATAGGCACCGATCTCAAGAATGTAGACAACGGGTCGGAGGTCATCTTTGAGGGCAGCGGTCAGCCGCTGAGACTGGAATTGGAGCACTTCATCAAGTGCTGCGAGAACCGCTCCACTCCGATATCCGATGGACGGAACGGTCTGGAGGTCATAAAGGTAATGCAGAAAACCATAGAAAGGCTGAGATCATGAGCGAGTTTTTCAAGCACGAATCGGCGTATGTTGACGATGGCGCGATCATCGGCAAGGGAACGAAGATATGGCATTTCTCCCACATCATGTCTGGTGCCGAGATCGGCGAAGGCTGCATATTGGGCCAGAACGTTTGCGTGTCTCCTGGTGTCAAGATCGGCAACAAAGTCAAGATACAGAACAACGTGTC
>CAYSLA010000232.1:0-4597 GCA_964431685.1 uncultured bacterium
GTTTCCCGTGCGAATGGACATCTGATCCTGCCATAGACATCTTCCCTTACTTCGCAGTGTCGGCTCAGCCAAACAGGCATTTCTAAGTGAGGTGGGCGCTTGGTATGCAACGTAGTGATCGTTGATATTGCGAGAATATGCGATAAGGAGTTACTTACATGATCTCCAAGGTGGTTACGGTTCTTCTGGTAGTGATTGCGATGTGTTGCGGATCAGTGGTGTGCTGGGCGACTGCGACCAGCATAGCTGAGGCGAAGAACTCGCCAAACAACACCACCGTCGCCATCGGCGGCGTGGCCGTCTCGTCGGCGTTTTCGGATTTCTTCTACATACAGGATCAGAACTCCCTGATCGGGATGCGCGTTCAGTATGACGGGGTCATTCCGGCCTCGCAGGCAGTTGTGAGTGTGGCGGGTACTGTGCAGACCAATTCCGATGGCGAGCTGTACGTTCAGGCTTCCGGCGTTACTACTCAAGCCGGCACAGGCGCGATCAGTCCCGTGGCAATGGGCTGCTCTGACGTAGGAGGGGCCGCTTGCGGGTATCAGGCGGGCACGGCCAGCGTCGGCGCAAACAACACTGGGATGCTGGTAAGTATCTATGGGAAGCTGACTCCTGTCAGCGCATCCAGAATACTGGTATCTGATGGTTCAGGCAAAGAAGTTGCAGTGATCGCTCCTCCGGGCTGCGTTTTCGAAGAATACTATGCTCCGTATCCGTTTGTTGTGGTGACTGGAGTGAGTTCCTGTGAGAAGGTGTCGGGGATTACTCGCCCGGTCGTCAGACTGGGCTCCCTTTCGGATATGGTGGAACTTACCTCGCCCACGCCCGCGCCTCCGGTCGGTCGCATTTGGGCCGGCGGACTGACGGACGACGGAACAGCTAATCTGGGCAAGTTGCTCTCGGACAACAGATTCTTCTACGGGCCATCGGTGCTGACGGGAGTGACATATACGTATCCGAACGGCGCTCCGACGAATCCGTCTGATGGCAGTCCCTGGCCCGGAAGACGGCTTATTGATGGTGAGGGCAGCGTTAACTGGAACAATCCTGTCGGAGTGGACTGGGCTCCATTGGTGGTTCTCTTCGATTTCAAGAGACCCTGCACGTTCACTGAAGTGGTTATAGCTCCCTGGCAAAATGAGAAGAACTACATAAAGATAGAGACAGCAAACAGCACAATCGGCCCCTGGACGGTAGCGGTGGAAAGGCCGGCGGAGCAAGCCCCTGGCGCATTCCTGGAACGGATTCCGATTCCCGGAGGCGCAGCCGGAAGGTTTATGAGGATCACCTGCGACCAGGGCGCATCTACCCGCAAACTATGTGAAGTCTGGGTTTGGGGCGATGCCATCGTGAGCGACAGGTACCCCGAGGTCATTAGACCTATATACTCCGCCCAGGCAGCCGGCTACTACTCCATACCTGGAATCAACTCGACTTCATTCACAACTACCGAGTTCAACAACTGGAGAAGCCAACTTGGGGCCTATGCTAACCAGCCGGCCGTGTGGAGCCAGGTCTCGACCTGGGGTACCATAACCGTCGGAACAAACATAAGCGATCCCCGAGCACCTATACTGCCCTCCGAGGCATCCGTCAAGAACGGCAGGACGATCACAATCGACATGGCTCGGAACATGACCGAGCAGATTGCAGTTGCACTCACCAACACGTCGCTGTCTGACACAGTGCTCAGTGTTGCACTCGACGACTTCAAGCTGAACGGCTCGGTGTCTCCGTTGGTGGTCGGATCGCTTCGGGTGATGGCGGCAATGCCGTATTCGGCTACGGCCGGGCAAGCCTATCTTGTTCCGCTCTTCTCGGCGGACAACATGCTCGACGACGGGCTTATGCAGCGCTACTTTTCAAACGGGAAGTATATTTGCAACTTCCCCAGCGTAACTCTGACGCCGGGCGGGTCCGCGGCGTTGTGGATGACGATCAGCACAAAGAACTGCGCTCCCGGAGTCTACAAAGCCAACCTTGCGGCATCTGGCGGAAGCCCTGTCACGATACAGGTGAATGTTCACGACATCACTCTGCCGTCTCCATCCCCGACCTGGATTCATACATGGGGACAATCGACCCGATCGCAGGTGCCGTTTACATTTAGCGACTGGACTGAAAAGCAGGTGGATCATGCGCTTGGTCTTGGGATAAACGTATGGTATGGTTGGCCGACACCCGGCAGCGCCGCGGCCATGGCTCGCACCAAAAGCCAGAGAACGCTGTTTAACATCGGTATAAACTATCAAGCCGCGGATCTTCCGGCGGAGGTAAATGCTCTTGTCGCGCAGGCTCAGGCTTTGGGGCTTACTTACGATCAGTGGTATGTCGAACTTTGGGACGAGCCCGGTGTGTCAAATGCTGCTCAGTTTGGCGCATATTGCCAGACCATAAAGAACACGAACCCCAATGTCCGCATATATGTCGACCCAGCCCCACAGGACGGTTACTGGCAGCAGGGTTACGATCAGCTGGTTTATGACGCTTTCAGTCCATGGTACAACAACCTGATAGATATATCCGTGCCTTATGCACTCATGGTCAGTCCAACCGGATGGCCGCTGAGTTGGAATCTGTGGAACCACCAACCGCGCTTTGTCAATGCTTACTATCATCATAGCGTGGACGGTATATCAGAAGGGGATTCGGAGGTGATGAGAACTATGGCCTGGAGTAGTTTCAGCTATGGCTGGAATGGATGGGGGGTCTACTCACTCTCTGCAGCGTGGCCATATTCTCCGTACGACGATCCCTGGAGCATTCTTGACGAAGCGGGGTACGTACCCTGGCTGGACCACATGATGGCGTACCCCGGTCCGAATGGAGCCGTGGATTCGAGAAGAGCCGAAGGTATACGCGCCGGATGGCAGGAGTACTGTCTGCTGACTCTTATGCGACAGCGCGGGCTCACAAGCCAGCTAGACAGCGTTCTGGCGAGCTACCGGGCCGGAACCTCTATGCAGACCCTTCGGGAGCAGATGATCAACTATCTGAAGTAGAACGGGGGATTGCGTATTGTGTTGTTCGTGTAATGTGGTGGCCGAGTTCTGAGCTTCCGCATAACCTCAGCCAACGCCAGCCCTCATACTTCGCGGGCGTGTGCCCCGAAGACCACTCGGGTGGATACCGGCGCTATGCTTCGGGACTGTTTTCGTCCCGAAGCTACCACATGGTGCCTATTGCGTCGTTTCGGGATTTGGGTATGCACTATGCTGCGGGGTCTGATCAGTCCAATATCCCGAAACAACAAGATACGCGATCTGAAATCGAGAGTGAGCTTTGTGACTGACATCTGTGGTATGATATACTTGTATATCATTCAGGAGGTCTAACGAAATGAAGAGTATGATGGCCATTAGGCTCCCTGCCGAAATTGACGACCGGCTCACCGCACTTGCCAAACGCACTGGACGGACAAAGACCTACTACGCCAGAGAGGCGATCCTGCGGCTGATAGACGACATGGAAGATACCTACATTGCCGTGGAACGGTTGGAAAAGCCAGGGAAAAGACTGACGATGGAGGAAGCGGAGAGAGAGCTTGGCGTGGAAGATTGAATGGGATGAGCGGGCTGTCCGTGACGCCCGGAAACTTGATGTCCAGACACGACAAAACATCACTAGATACCTGCGAGAACGCATCAATACTGACGAAGACCCCCGCCGGTTTGGAAAGCCTTTGCTCGCCGATATGTCGGGGCTTTGGCGCTATCGAGTCGGCGACTGCCGCATCGTGTGTCGGATAGAAGACGACAAAATGGTTGTGCTGATTCTCGCCGTAGGCCACAGAAGAAACATCTATGACTGACCGAAGAGGTCTGGTTGCGTTGTTTCGGGATTTCGGATTGTACGAGGCTGGAAGGTCTTCTGAGTCCAAAATCCCGAAACAACGGGCACATATCCAGCCCGATCGGCTTATGGTGATTTGGGGGGCAGTTCACCCCAGCCTTTCTTTCACCCCCGACCGCGCGGACCTGTCCGCGGCGTCCAGCATATCCATTACTTCAAGGATGTCGGTGATTGTAAGCGGCGGGTCGCCGCCCTGGAAGAACTTTGCGATTTGCGGCAGTTGCTCTGAATAGGCTTTGGAGACATCCGGCACGAACGGCGCTACGGAATCGGCGCGGAGACAGCCACCGTAGTGATAGGAGCCTTCAGTCAACTCGACCACGCCGCGGCGGTCATCGTTGTATTCCACAATGCAGACAACTCCGGCCTTGTCCTTGTGCGATGTGACTGCGACCGCTCCGCGGCCCATTGCCCTCTGAAGCATCTCGAAAGCGTGGCAACCGTACCAGATGATGGAACTGCCGGCTGGCGCTATTCCCAGCGGCCCGTAGACGCTGACGAGTTTCGGGGTGGGGATCTGTGCCGATGCATCGACCAGGGCATTGACGAATCGCAGTGAACTGCTGGACCACCAGCGAACTCCCGTCGCGGCCGCGATTTTCGCCATCTTTCGGCCATTGGCGCCGCTGTCCGCTAGCGGCTTGTCTACGAATATGGGTTTGCCCAGACCCGCGCACTTCTCGAAATACTCGAGGTGATAGGCCTGGTCATTGATCTCCAGCATGATCGCGTCGCAGTCGCC
>CAYSLA010000233.1:0-4595 GCA_964431685.1 uncultured bacterium
GTGGAGCATTCGGACCGGCAAGCTGATACGAATGCTGCCCGGCCACTCCAGCAACGACGGCGGCACACAAGTGCTGCAGTTCACTCCGGACAGCCGCAAGCTGTTTGCGGGCGGTGAGGGGTTCGTCGCCCTGTGGGACATCAGAACCGGAAAGCTGGTCAGGCAGTTCAACAACGACTATGGCAGTGCATTGTCCCCCGACGGCAAGATGATCGCGGCGAGCAGGTTCGCAGACTGGAACGGCTTTGCGATCTACAGAGCTGCGAGCGGCAAGATCATCGCGAAACGCTCCGGACCTCCAAGCCGGGTTCAGTCTCTCGCATTCTCTCCGGACGGGAGATTGCTTGCCCAGGGAAGCGAGGCTGCAGGGCCCATTACTGGTCTCAGGCTGTGGGATGTGGAGCGCGGGCGAATGTCGCGATCACTCATCGGCCCTCCGCCAAACCTCCAGAGCGTGGGGTTTATTGATGCGCGCCAGGCGTTCAGCAACAGCTTCAACGGCATCTATCTTTGGAGCCTTTCTACAGGCAAGCTGGAACGTAAGCTCCAGGGGCTTATGGAGGACACCAGCACAGGACCGGAGCAGAGATGGGCGCTGATGACTCCCGACGGCTCGAAGATCGTGAACCAGGCAGGAGGCAGCTTCCCGAGCAAGTACGTGGTGCGAGACAGAACCACCGGTAAGCTGATATCGACAATTGAGAATGCTGGCGGCTGGATGGAAGGCGAGCCGCTTTCGCCCGACGGCCGCTTCCTCGTAACCCGCGTGCATTCCATGCGCTCTCCGCCGACCGACACCATATATGTCTGGGACCTCAGCACAGGCCGCAGAGTGTCGCAATTGGCGGAGCCCGGCCACAGCGTTATGCTGACCGTCTTTTCGCCGGATGGCAGGGCAATCGCGGGGTCGGTGTTGACTATGGAGCAGGCAGCCGATGGCAGTACCAAGGAGAGCAGCAGACTGGTCCTGTGGGACGTCCTCACAGGTGGAGTTCTGCGCGAGAAGTTTCTTGGCGATGGCCGCAGCACTGAGCCAACTTTTTCCAAAGATGGGCAAAAACTCGCTCTCGCTATGGGCTCCGCCGTTCACCTCTACAATGCGGATTCGCTGAGTGAAACCGGTGTCCTTAAGGATGGCGACACCGCCATCACTGCTCTGGCATTCTCACCGAAAAGCGACTGCCTGGCGGCCGGAGATAACGAAGGCCGCGTGCGACTGTGGGACACTGGCACACGAGAACTCCTGCTGACAATGATCGGGCTCCCGGGCCGACACAGCCAGTCGATCTCTCCGGACTGGGTCGCCTACACGCCCGATGGCCGCTATGACTGGTCGCCGGGCGCGGGCAGTCTGATCAGGTGGAAATACAAAGGAAAGCTGTATCCGACGGAGCATTTCGCCAGCCAGCTTCAGCGAAAGGACCTGCTGCGGTGAAGCGCGAGGATCGCATGTTTCGCGGCTACGTGCGGCAACAACGCGTTTGTCAGGCAGACTGCGGCTCCTTGGTCGCTGGCGGCTGATTCAAGAGACCCAGCTCACGGTCCGGCAAGTCCTGAGGGTATCCTGGCGGGGTAGTCTGAGTTTGTCGCTGATCCACAGTTCCAAAATACCATGCCCGTTACCACATCCCCAAGTTCGACATACTGGTTGCGCTTTGGCGCGTAGAACGGTGTTTCCAACTGACCACTGGCAATGGTAGCACCCGCTACTCCAGTCGCGAAGAACGAAACAGTTGCGGAACCTCCCAAACTCGTGCTCAGAAAAAGCTGTGGACTCACTTGGCCGAGTCCTGAGAAAACAGAGAAAAGCCTGCCAAACAGAGAATGCTGGGGCGCGATATCGGGTGGATTCGAGGAATTACGTCCACAGGTTGGCGCGGAGTCAGGCTGCCCGATCTGCTTCTTTAAGCACGAATTCCACGCGTAAAACGCCGAAAGCGCCGGATCATACATCACCGGCGCTTTCGCTAGAGAGAATCTTTGTATTCGGTTGTTTGGTGGAGGAGATGTTCCCTCCGCAAAAAGTGACGGCGGTTTTCTCTCAAGTCCAAAAGAACCTCAGAGGCAACCTCGTCCGACATGTATATTGTACCACATACCCGCAGATCACGTGAAGCACGCGCTTTCATCTCGGGTACAGAAGGTCAGACGACCAGCACTTCTCCATCAGTGAGTAGGCGCACGTTGCTAAGGCGTTCGGCGAAGCGGTAAGCATGCTCTGTATGGATGGGCACTACTATCCCTGGCCGTATGCCTTCAACGAAGCGCTGCAAATCACCCCACGATGCGTGACCACTCGTATGCAGGTTGGTCCGTTCGATCCCGTGTTTCTCGCACATTGGGCGTGTATACTGATCTTGCGCCCAGTACCCGTCCCACATGGACCAGATCACCTGCACATTCCGTATCTCGTCTCCCAACTGCGATTCCAGATCGGCGACCTTACGGTTAGAGCGCATTAGCAGCACGACATCGCTCTTCTGTGCCCTCATCCTATCCCAGCCGATCCACTTGTGCTGCCTCTTTGTAGCCTCAACAAAATCAGACTGACCTGCGCTGATCAGACGCTGTTGCTGGTATCCCCAGGGCACAACACGGACCTCCGGCCAATCCCACTGCGGAAGATGACCGGATATGCAGCGAAGCTTGTGTAGGGTGTAGGCAGTATACAGATCAATCACCATGATCTTGCGCGTTTGCTTGACGGCACGGTAGATTGTTACAAGGCGATCCAGGTTCTGAGCTGAGCAGAAGATGAGCGCGAAGTGTTCCTGGTGCTGAAGCAGTTGAAGCAGATCCTTCTCTAGAGATTCCTCTGTGGCAAGCTCACCAGTGGGGCGTCCGATGGTGGTGCCCTCTAGCAGGAGAACATCAATCGTGCCCGAAAGATCGTCGATGAGACGGTCGTACAAGTATGCCTTACGCCCGTGGGCCCGCAAGTCACCGGAATACAGGATCCTCTTTCCGTCACTTTCTACGAGTAGAGCTACTGCATCCGGAGCGGAGTGATCAACGGGTAAGGCGGTTACTTTGAGTGACCCAAAGGTGACGGACTTTCGCTTCACCAACGTGCTGCGGAATGCGATACTTCCGGACTGAGGAATGAACGGTCGCAAGGCGTCGTAAAGCGCCCACGTGCCTTCCGTAGCATAGACCGGAATGGCAGGATGAACATATTCGCCAAGCCCAAGGTGATCCTGGTGGACATGAGACATGACAACTGCCAGCACATTGGGCTCGCCGTTGACATACACACCGTCGATAGACGGCAGTACACCCGATGCCAACAGATCACCAATCTCTTGTCCTGCATCTATCTGATCATCTTGGCCTGATGGTAGCGGGAGGCCGAGATCGAGCAGTATGCGGTCAGATCCATTGCGGACTTCAATACATGAGCCGCCGATCTGCTTTGTGCCTCTGTGTACGATGAGGTTCATTTACACATTCTCAGCCTGAGCGTGAATGAAGCATCGACCAAGACCAATCTACTCCCCACGCCTGGTGCGTTTCCACATGTTATTCAGGTCGATGTCTTTGATCTTGCCAATAGGGTAACAGTGCTGATCTCTCAGGCTACCGTCATTGAGCAAGAGTCTGGAGAGACGCCCGTTTAGTTGATCTCTGTCGAACCCAAATACCAGTAGGAACACGGGGATGTTTTCGTCTATGGACTCGGGTTCAGGGATGGATATGCCGAGTAGTTGGTTTAGCAAGCCGACATAGGTCTTGTACTCTGCAAGAATGTTGTTCTTCCGCTCATCAATCTGCCTTTTGTACTTGCACAACTGGCCGATGACTCGTGGATGGGTTGATTCCGTTGACCAGATTTCCTTATTTGAGAAGTGCTTTGCCTCACAGAATCGCAGAACCCCTGCATGCATATCATAGAAGACGATATCGATACGATCCATTTTCCGCTTGGATGAATCGGTTTCGAAGGGTTCTGCATCAGCAGCATCAAAGCATATTTCGATATCGAGCGGAATGATGGACTGCGCTTTGCCGTTCATGAATTTGCCGAATGCCCGGAGTACCTCAGAGACGCCTTGAGCTTCCAGGCCAGAATAGAGGGCGCAGTTCTCCTTTATTCTGTCATATACATTCGCAAAGGAGTCAATGGGATTCAGACTCGGCAGTTCGCCTTCATGGACGTAGTTCTTCGTACTTGTGAGCACTGAAGCATACTTGATGTGCGTGACAAACCCTGCGGCTGTGTAGCTGAACAGCTTGCCACCACCGTAGTAGAAGTCCACTCTGTTGTTCCTTATGGCGGGAAACACTCTCCCACTGCTTATGTCTTCCGCAAGCTTTCTTTGGAATAAGCAATCCTGATCGGTTCTCCGGTGCTGGTGTTCCGTACACAAGCGGTGTGAATGTCGCGTACGCGCCTACGACAAATATGGTTGCGATTCCTGAGCCGACATATACACCGTATGCATTGGGTACCAGGAGCACGGCAACGAATGCCAGAGCAGTACCTGCGAAACAAACCGGAAGAACTCGCTTTGGACCAAGCCTGTCCGTGACCTCACCAATCGGCGCGGACACTAGCACCCGGACGACCTGTTGGATTATCAAGATCAGTGCAGAGG
>CAYSLA010000234.1:0-4594 GCA_964431685.1 uncultured bacterium
TGGCGGTACGCGTGACCGACACCGTAGCCATGGCGGGCATCTGGCTGCCGGTGCGCTTCATACCAACAGACGAGAAGCCCGACGCGCAGAAGACACTGGATGAGATTGAGCTGCGCCTCAAGATAATGAGAACGTTGGAGGAACAGAAAAGATGAGAGGACCCAAAGTCACGGTAATCGGTGCCGGAAGCTACTTCTTTGGAAGACCGGTCATTCACAAGATGGCGACCAGCGCCATCATGCAGGGCGGCACACTTGCCCTCGTAGACACAGACCCAGGTGTTCTGGCAACGATGATGAACCTCGCCAAGCGGGTGTTCTCAGAGGCCAAAGAGAATGTCCATCTGATCGGTTCGGTGGAGAGACGAGACGTTATCGCCGACTCTGACTTCGTGGTGCTCACGTTCTCAGAGAAGAACGCCTTCTACCGGGGCGTCGACACGACCATCGCTGCCAGACACGGCATAAGGATGTGCAGTTCGGATACAATCGGCCCTGGTGGGATTTTCCGCGCGCTCAGGGAGATACCTCACGCGATTGATGTTGCGAAGGACGTACGTGAGCTGGCCCCGGACGCATGGGTGATCAACTTCGTAAACCCGACGGCGGTTCTCGGGATCGCCCTGATGCGCTACGCCAGCGAGGTCCGCAGTTTCGCACTCTGCGACGGCAACCACGAACCCCACAACACACTCTTCTGGTGCAAACATGTGGGCATACTCCCCGAGGACGCGCAGTCTGTGCCTCCGGAGATATACAGAACACTGGATCTGGCCATCGGCGGCGTGAACCACTGCACGTGGATTGTCCGGTTCACCTGCGGTGGAAAGGACTACATGCCAGTCATCCGCCAGAAGCTCATCGAGGCCGCCGAAGCTGAGAAGGCGAACCCCGGCGAGAAGGCCAAACCACGTTACAACCAGGCCTACGCACTGCAGATGTTCGATCTGTACGGAGCATACCCGACCGCCGCCAGCCACACCAAGGAGTATGTTCCGTTCTTCCAGGGCTATGGGGTCCTGCCAAACTACCCGGAACCTATCCGGCTCTTCGACGCTGACAACAGGGCCGAGGAGATGGCTGCGGCCTGGAAGATCACGGAGGACTATGCGGAGGGGCGTCTGCCAGCAAAGCAGTTCATCGAAGAAGTGCACGATGACCACGCAACGGACATCGTCGAGTCGATGTGGGGAGGCCTGGGAAAGCAATTCTATATCAACAGCGCAAACCGCGGCGCTGTCACGAATCTTCCGCACGATGCTTTTCTGGAGCTTCGATCGGACATTGACATGCACGGGCCAAGGCCCCAGCCGTTCGGCACGATCCCAAGAGGAGTCCTGGCGCTCCAGCACCAGGTTCTTGACACGCACGAGCTAACCGCCGAGGCCGCCGTCAGCGGCGATCGGGCCATCCTGCGCCGCGCAATGCTCACCGACCCGATCTGCAACAATATCGCCGACGCTGACGCGTGCATCGCAGACCTGCTGGCGGCCCAGAAGGATGTTCTGCCAGGATACTGGTACGGCAGATGATCCGAGCTTCACGACAACAACTAGACGAAAGGAACACGATATATGAGTTGGCAAGATAATCCATGGGCGGGGGTCTTTCCCGCGACGCTCTGCCCTTTCCACGAGGATGAATCGATAGATGAGGAAGGGCTGCGAGCCTACATAGATGAGCTTGCGCGGGTGCCGGGAGTCGTCGGGCTTACATGCAACGGGCACACGGGCGAGATTATGGCGCTGCGCCACCGCGAGCGGGCGCAGGTCACCCGCATAGTTTCGGAGACCGTGAACGGACGCTGCAAGGTGATCTCCGGAGTCGCCTGCGAAGGAAGCCTCGAAGCCGTCGACGACGCCCTGGCGGCCAAAGAAGCAGGCGCCGATGGAATACTCCTGATGCCGCCCCACGAGTGGCTCAGGTTCGGCAGATCGTCAAAGACGGCGATCGGATACTTCGAAGACGTCGCGGCAGCCGACATTTCCATAGTTGTTCACCAGTACCCGGCGTGGACGAAAGCGAGCTACTCTCTGGAGGAGATGCTCGAACTGGTAAAGATACCGCAGGTCAAGGTTATCAAGATGGGGACGCGAGACATGGCCCGGTGGCGCTACGACTACGACAAGCTCAAAGAAGCGGCGCCAGACAAGCCGATTATCACCTGCCATGACGAGTTCCTGCTGGCGACGCTGCTGGAGGGAGCGGACGGGTGCCTGGTCGGGTTCGCAGGGTTTGTTCCAGAGCTGATCGTCGAAATGACACACGCTGCGCTGGCTGGAGACCTGGCGGGCGCAAGAGCTGCACAGAAGAAAGTCGAACCGCTCTCCAGGATCGTCTACAGCTTTGGCGAACCTTCCGGCAGTGCACACCAGCGGATGAAGTGCGCAAGGTGGCTGTTGGGCAAGTTCCCCAGCCGCAAGATGCGCCGGCCGATTCGCCCGCTGCCTGACGCCGATGTCCGGAAGATACGAGCTGACCTTGAGGCAATCGGCCTCAAATGCGTCCACGAAGTGTGATCTGGAAGCCGCCTGACACAAAAAGAAGGAAATGGCGGGAGGAGTGGGTAAGCTGCATACAGGACTGTGAATGGCTCTCCTGCGCTCGAGGAAAGCTTTCAGAGACTTTCGGGACGGCGGGTAAGTCTGACGCGGTCACTCTCAGACCTTAGGAGGTTGCGGGATGAACGACAAAGGATTCTTTGCCAAAGTGTTTGACCTGTCTTTCGAGGAGTTTGTGACCGGCAGCGTGATAAAGGTCCTCTATGTGATTGCCATCATAGGGGCTGTTATCTATGCCATCAGTGCCATCGCCATGGGCTTTAAGTCTGGTGTGTTGCTGGGGATTGTGGCTCTGATACTATCGCCGGTCATCTTCATGCTGGTCGTACTGATAGCCAGGATATACATGGAGCTGATAATTGTCATTTTCCGCATCGCCGACAGTGTCAAAGACATATCCGGCAAGCTCGACCAGAAACCGAGCAGCGGCTTCGGCGACCGCTCGGGCGAATAACCCTTAGCTCGCATAATTCACGAGAGGCACGATTGTCCCGCACACTGTCCCCTGAACCCGATTCAGGGCTCACCATCGCAACGGAGATTTCTCCCTGCGGAGATTTCTCCCTGCGGTCGAAATGACATGAATTATTCGGGTTAGCTCGCATTATTTGCGTCATTCCGAGGCAACCTGACGGCCTCGTCCTTGGATTACGCCCCAACCAGATTGGGACCGCGGAGGAAAAACAATGAGAACACCACAGATCGTTACAGACGCCGATCAACTGTGTCAGGCGTGGGCAGGAATCCCAGGAATCGAAGTCACTCCTGGTGGCAACACATATATCGTCTGCTTCTCGGGCGGGGATAAGGAACCGGCGCCGGAAAACACTATCTATCTCACCGACAGCCGCGATGGAGGAAGGACGTTCTCCAGTCCCGTCGCAGTGGCAGGTCCCGAAAACGGCATGCGGGCATTCGATCCCACACTCTGGATTGACCCACTCGGACGTCTGTGGCTGATCTTCAACCGTGGCAACAAAGAAACGGCCGAGCACGGCGTTTTCGCCCGAATCTGCACCGCGCCGGACGCTGCTCAGCCCGTGTGGGACGAGGAGTTCAGGGTCGGCTATGATGTGCCATTCAGCTTCCGCCTGAACAAGCCAACCGTGCTTTCAACAGGCGAGTGGCTCATGCCCGTAACATATGCTTCGCATACCACCTACGAGTGGTTCGCGTTTCAGTCGCAACTGCAGGGCGTCGGGATCTCCGAAAACCAGGGCAAAACGTGGACACTGCACGGCGCGGTGGAGGCACCGGAGTGGGCACTGGAGAATATGATCGTGGAACGCCGCGACGGCTCACTGGTCATGTACTTGCGCACTGGCGCCGGAGTGATCTGGCAGAGTAAGTCGGCTGACAGCGGCCGCACCTGGACGCCTGGGGAGCCGACGAAGATACCCAACCCCGGCTCACGATTCTTCATCCGCGCCCTGCCCGACGGTGACTGGCTGCTGATAAACAGCCCCGATCCGACCAGGCGCAAGGGGATTGTCGCGAGCCTCTCGTCTGACGAAGGGAGCACGTGGCACGGCCGGCTCGTTATCGACGAACGCGACGACGTCAGCTATCCCGATGCGGCGTTCGGAACCGACGGGACCATCTACTGCGTCCACGACCGCGACCGCCAGGGCGCTGGCGAAATCCTGATGACGCAGTTCACAAAGGGAGACATTTCGGAGTAGATGGACAGCAACAGACAATTCGACGTCACATCGCTAGGCTCAACTATGATCCGGCTTTCTGTGCCGAGCGGAGAGAGACTGGAGACCGCTTCGGTCTACGAAGTTCGGACCGCAGGCACGGAATCCAACACAATGGTTGCTCTGGCCAGGATGGGCTTTCGCACCGGCTGGGTTTCACGTCTTGGCGACAATCCGCTCGGTCGCCGTATTGCTCGTGAAATCGGCTATCACGGCGTCGATACTTCCAGCGTCATCTGGACGGAAGATGACCGCAACGAGCTCTTCTTTGTCGAGTACGGCTCAAGTCCCAGACCTATCCAGGTGCTGTACGACCGCGCACATTCGGCCGTAT
>CAYSLA010000235.1:0-4576 GCA_964431685.1 uncultured bacterium
ATCGGAAGAACATCATTCGATTTTGGGCGTACAATAGCCATTTGTTTTTATCTCCTTTAGAAACATTCAGAATAGATACACTCTAACAGCGCCTCGAGACTGTTAGTATCCCCGTGTTGCTGGTTTCCCAATGGCAGCGGGGTCTGCCCCTGACTCTGGCTCAGGCTTGGCTCCGTCGCAGACTGCGCGCTATAACACCTCCTTCCGTCGCGCCGAGGACCATCGTGATATTGTATTATCAGGATTCTGTTGACTTACTCCTTTCAGTGCACTGCTAATGTATTGCAACAGCGCAGTTCTTTATAGATTAATCAATGCCACGTATATTATAGTTCAATAATCTGTAAAATGCAAATGCTATATAACAAAGTTCACAACTGCTACGATTTCTCCGTAACGGTCTTAGTAGGCTTCGCTCTACAACACTGTGCGCGCCTCTTCCATGTATTAGACGCCCCCTTGTGAGAAGAGGTTCGCAGTAGTTCTGGTAAGACTACGTTTACACATCAATATAGCATACAATCTGTATAATAGTGTGTTAGCAAGCGAAGTATGCACGACTGCATCTGGGTAATCGTTGTCCATGGCAGGGGAGGTGGATAGGTAGGTGAGGTGGATTCAGGATGTTGCCGGGCGTATGAAAAAACTCTCAGCGCCAAAGAAGTTTTGCTCACGATGTCTGGGCGTGGACCCCTGAACCACCTACCTCACCTCACTAAGCTCCCCAAGGTGCAGCAAGGCAACATTGCGAGTCATTGCGCCGAGAGTCGAAAGAATCTGGCTGGCAGTCTGCGGAATTCGGGGTGGATTGCGACAGTTATTCGGACTTTGGCCAGGGATACTTGGGAGTTGTTTGGGACTTTGATTTCGGCGGTCATTCTGCCCTGGATCACGAGGAGTCGAGTTCATTCCTGATGCGTTTATGCGTTAAGACTTGCTCGAATATCACGAATATCGGTGGCCCATTTCGGACATTTTCGCAGACCAACGTGAACGGGCCGCCCCTTGCTCGGTACTTTCGAGACAGCAGTCGCAGAGAAGTTTTTCAAAAAGAAAGTACTCAGGTATTTGTGACTGTCGTGTATTGGCAGTACGATATGCTATACTATAATTGACTATGTTCTTTTGTGAGGATCAGGTCAGGCTGAGGCGTGTGACTACAGACATGAAGGGAACTCGGCCCTTATGGTAGAACAACTCTTTGTGGCGATTGGACACTCGAGCCCGGTCTCCGGGCGAGAGGATATCCACAATTGTTTCCCGGGGAGAACGCGAGGGAAGGAATAGCGATATGAAATCAGTTAGAGAAGGTTGCACCCCACGCCCGGAGGTGCTGCGAGGTGATCTGGAGGATGCGATATTTGGCGCGGACTTCGGGCATGTGATTGATGGTAACGCGCCGAGTGTGTATCAGGACCCAGATACCTTTTTTGCCAACACCCACCCGGCTGCGCCGCTGAGCAAGCTGGCAACCACAGTTTTCGAGCGCCTCGCCAGGCCCGATGAGGCAGGAGCGCTCATACGCTTGAGCACAGGCTACGGGGGCGGCAAGACACACACGCTCATTGCGCTGTGGCATCTCGCGCGCAATATCGGCAATGCCGCCCTGGGGACGGAGCTTGTGCCGGCAGCGGGACGCCCCGCGAAAGTCGCGGTCGCAGGAGTCGATGGGGACAAGGCTGGCACGGATGTTTGTCTTCGGCACGCCGGTATTGTCACGCACAGCCTCTGGGGGGAGCTCGCCTACCAACTCGGCGGGCCGCAGAACTACGCCAAAGTCGAGGACATAGACCACCCTGAGAAAGTGCCGGACGCTGCGCTGATTCGGGAGATTCTGCCAGTCGATACTTCGGTGCTGATACTACTCGATGAGCTCGTGGTGTACATGCTCAAACTCACCGAGCGTGGCTCAAAATCGCTGATGTCGTTCGTGAACTCGCTGATGTCGGAAGTGTCGGGCAGGAAGAACGCGGTGCTGGTGATCACTGATCCGGGCAGTCAGGTGGCCACACAGACTGAGGCCCGCAACCTTGAGGAGGCAGTGAGTCATCACGACACGACCCAGGGACTCGAAGACGTGTTGGGCCGGAAGATGGCGGATTTCGACCCAATTGGCAACGAGTCAGCCCAGGTGATAATACGGCGGCTCTTCAGCAGCGTTGACCGTTCGTCGGCCCAGGCAATGTCTGCCGAGTACTACAACGCCTACTCTCGCATAGCCGCCGACAAGTCGGACGCGCTGCCCGCGGGGGTGACGGGCAAGGATTACGCCGACCGGATCGTAACCTGCTATCCGTTTCACCCCAGGCTGCTCGATACTGCAAAGGAACGGCTCAGCGCAATACAGGACTTCCAAAAGAGCAGAGGGGTGCTCCGTCTATTCGCACGCATATTGCGTGATGTATGGGAGTCAGAGACCGGCATTTCGCTGATCACGGCGGGCGATCTGAACTGGTCGAGTCCCAGCATCCAGGCGGATCTGCTGGACAGGTTGAACAAAGACAGTTTCAAAGCCGCGGTGGACGCTGATGTGCGACATCACGCCGCGCAGCTCGACCAGACTCACTCGACCGATATCCACAGGCGGGTCGCCTCCGCGCTGTTGCTGGAGAGTCTCGCACCCCAAGGCAGTATGGACAAGCGGGATCTGGCGCTTGCCACTCTGAGGCCGGGCGACGTTGGCCACGAGCCCGAGGAGGCGATCGACCGCCTGTTGAATGTCTGCTGGCACACCTACAAGAAAGAATCCGGAGACAAGTTCTTCTTCGATTACGAGCCGAACCCGAACAAGCTGATCGAGGAGACGGTGGAGCAGATTCCTGTCGAAGACGCGAAACAGGGTGTGATCACTTATGCCCAGAGTTACTTCACGGGTGGCGTGTTCAAGCTAGTGGCCTATCCCGGAAGCCCGCGTGCGGTCTCGGACAGCACGGACTTGAAACTGGTGCTGGCCGACGATGAACAGACCGCTCAGGCCATCTGCGACTACGAAGACGATTCCGAACCCGATGCCAAGCGACCGAGGAGGTTCCGGAACACTATCTTCGGTGTTGCGCCTGCACGCGACGAGATGCATAAGGCAATACGCGAGCGCAGGTGGGTGATGGCGGCGGAGAGGGTGCTAAAGGACTACAAGGAAAAGAAAGAGATCAAGAAGCAGGTTGAGGCGCTCATGCCGAACCTGACCAAGCGCGCACAGATTGCGGCTTGCCGAGCTTTCAGCCGTGTGGTGTTCCAGGGTCGACCGTCGGTGACTCTGGAAGAGAGATATCTGATATCTGAGGATGGAGGTCTGCAGGCGCAGAGAGGGCAGGACAAAGTTAAGCGGTTCCTGGACGATACGAGGCTGGTATATCAGCCCAGCGACGAACTTGACGTAGACCTGTTGCTCGAGAAGATCATGCCTGGGGCAACGCCGTCCCTGGATCATCCCGGTGCATTTCCCGCCAGTGCCATACACGAGCGCGCTCTTTCGAGCGACAAGGTCAGACTGATGCTGGATGTTTCGCCGGTCCGCAATTCGATCATCAAGGCCGTAAAGGAAGGCAAGCTGGTAGTCCGGCTGCCAAGCGGAGAAGTGTACGATTCTCAGGGATGTGTGCATGGGCAGGATGGGAGCCGCAAACGCAATGCGGGCAGGTTCCTGAGCACGATGAATCTAACATCGGACGTGCTGGTGGCGCCAGCCCGCGCAGAGTGCGTCGCGGATTGGACGCGCGTCACAACGGAGCCGCATGAGGATATTACGGTTGACCCCCCGCCGCCGCCTCCGACCGGCGCGACAGCCACCAGTTGGGAGGAAGCAGTGAAATACGCTGCGAACCGGCCCGTGCGCACGGTCACGCTATCGGCTGCCAAACCCGAGGACGCGAAGTCCCTCATCGGGCTGGCGCAGCCTTTCGGGGCTCAGTCGGTTGGTCTCACGGTGAGAGCCATCGGAGACCTGAGAGACGGCGGCAGCGTAAGGTTCCTGGTGCAGGGAGCGAAGGTCAACTGCGGCATCAAGCCGCTCGACCGCGCCACTGAGCTGGCACGAGCGGTGGAGGAAAAGCTGGAGTTCACCTGCGAGATCAGCATGCAGTTCGGAGATTCGGGAGAAAAGGGCAAGGGCGGCTGTTTCGAGCGCGCCAGGGATGAGGCATCCGGCGACATAGGAATTGTTGCGGAGTTCGGAGAGGAAGTGAACGAATGAGGCTTACAAGATCGGCCCCGTTCGCGTTCAGGGTTACGGACAGGAGCAATGGCCGCACAGCGACCATATACCGGCGCAAACCCGACGCAAAGGGCCGCGACAGGCTCCAACGAATCGCGGCGCTTTCGCCTCTTGCGTTCACGGCAGGAACTTCCCTTCTCAAGGATGCGGTTGCGAAGTCGGTGATCGCGGGCCGCTCCGCCGGGCTGGAGGGGGCGCTGAAGCCGGGGCAGTACTACCCGATGGACTCTGATTGGGGCAGCCGCGTTGCGTGCTTGGCCATGATCTGCGCGGGCTTGCGCGACGGCGAGCGGATGCTCAAAGCGGCGAGCCGCATGCGCGAGGCGGATGGCAACGAGTCTGCGTGGTGGCTCGGAATGCTGC
>CAYSLA010000236.1:0-1607 GCA_964431685.1 uncultured bacterium
CTTGCTCCAGTGGGTTGTCACTACTTCGTGCCCGCCTCTGGCGAATGCCTCCAGTGTCGGCAGGTAGCCCACATATTGCGAAGTGCAGTGCGCCACGTAGGTCGGGTATGTCGGGGAGGCGATCTTGATCCGGAGCTGTCCCTCCACAAAGGGTTCACCGGGCAGCCCGACTATGGCGATGTCACCTATGCGCAGAACCTGTATCTCGTATTCGAGATGAGAGTCCCTATTCTTGCACAGTTGTACGCTCCACATCTGGGCAGCCATTATCCAGTCATAGTCGGTCTGGGTGTGCGTGTCATCGGTCCAGAGAGGTTCGGGGTGCCGGGCCAGGATGTCTCGAGCCCATTCCAGTCTCTCCGGGTCCAGTTCCCTCAGCGGGATACGTATCTTGTCCAGGCGCCAGTCCAGTTCGCAATCATCCTTGAACTCCAGGGTTCTGATCACGTTTTCGGCCATGTCGGCCAGAGTCTTCCCCATAATCTTGTGATCGTTCTGGTAATCCGGGTTATAGTGGTCCCAGGGGTTGATGTTGCCGCAGGCGCCGTTTATGATCGCCGGTACACATCCAGCGCCGCAGCGTTCCCTCATCTCGTCCGCCCACGCGCCCGGCCAGTCGGCTGAGACATCGCGCTGGCTTCCGAAGACGTGTACGGGATGGCAGCTATAGTGCAGCAGCATAGCTTTCAGGGACATTGAGTCGTCTATTGCGCACACTACGCCTACCTCAGGATCGATCGGTCCTTCAGTGTAACGTATGTTGGTCGGGCCGAGCGGCCCAGCGCTGCCCGGCCCGGGCATGCACACCGTTCCATCGCGCTGCACTGCCCGCCGGTTCACAGCCATCCGGCCTTCGATCCCGCTGCCTGCGCCGATTCTGGCGGGTGCCAGAGAGCTGTTCGCCTGGCGGACGGCCTCAATGGCGCGCTCGAGAGCGTAGGCGTTGTAGCTTGCGTCGCTGCCGCGAAGCCACGCGTCCTCCGGGGCTATTCCCTCGAAATCCCTGTCAAGCATAAAATCGCCCAACGAGGGAGCAGAGTGGTTCTGCACAACGTGCACCATGACCGAGGCCGGGTCGAATCCGAGCTCAGCGGCGGCTTTTCTGATTTCGGCGGTATATTCGCTGGTGATGATGGTGAGATCCATAGATAGAACGCAAAGCTTGCGTCCCTGACGCTCAAGGACGACTGCCTTGGCATAAAGCGGATCCCTAACCATTCTCGCCGGCCTGTGCAAGCCAACTGCTCCGGAGAGATGCGTGTCGGCCTTTGGGGTTATGTCCACCTGTGCGGCTCCGACTCTGATGGCGCTGAAAGAACTGACTGGGCTCACCTGATATCCTCCAAATACGCCGCAGCAGCGTTCGATTCTGTCTGCAGCGATGCGCATGTGACCCGAAAGTCTAGCACGAGCTATTCTGCCTCGTCAACGATCCAATATGCCTCGGGCTTCACCTGTACTTGTGCTGGGTATACTGGGATGGTATAATCCCACGATAGTTCCAAATCTGTTTTCTCGTGATGCTCTCTTGCGGAGGTCTCTATGAAGAGGTTTATCTGGGCTACGATAGTCGTGATTGCCGTGCTGGTTCTTTTCTTTGGAGGCAG
>CAYSLA010000236.1:1707-4527 GCA_964431685.1 uncultured bacterium
TTCACGCACCCAACCGCATTCGGCGTCACTGATCCGTTGTTCAACATCGACGTGGGGTTCTATGTCTTCCAGTTGCCGTTCATCAAATACCTCTACGGTTGGCTGTTCTTTGCCCTGATGTCCACGACGATCGTTACGGCCCTGATCTACTATGCAAATGAGGCAATAGAGACCTACAATGGCCGTGTGCAGTTTGCCCCAAAGGTTAAGGAACACCTGGCCGTGCTGGTCGCGCTGATGTTCTTTCTCAAGGCTGTTGGCTACCGGTTGGGTATGTATGATCTGCTCACGGAAAAAGGGTCGTTCATCGACGGTGCTTCATTCTCCTCCGTGCACGCCCACATACCCGGTCTGTGGGTGATGGTGGTTGTTGCCGTCCTCGCGGGGCTCCTGGTGCTGGTGACGGCACGCGGAC
Organism: uncultured bacterium; assembly: GCA_964431685.1. Taxonomy (GTDB): domain Bacteria; phylum Armatimonadota; class UBA5829; order UBA5829; family UBA5829; genus CAYSLA01. The sequence goes on from CAYSLA010000236.1 coordinate 2,123, forward strand.
GGGGCACCGGAGGAGCCGTCGTTGCGCTGGGTTCCGTGATTGTGGTTTCGATCCTGGCTCTGGGGATATACCCGGCGGCCATCCAGTCACTAATAGTCAAACCCAATCAGATTGAGAAGGAATCTCCGTATATCAAACGAAGCATCGATGCCACGCTTCAGGCTTTTGGATTATCGGAAATTGCTGAGCGGCCGTTCGCGGCGAACACCACGCTCACGCCGGCGGAGATTGAAGCGAACGACGCCACCGTCGAAAACATACGCCTCTGGGATGCTGACCACCTGCGGGAAGCCTATTCGCAGATACAGACAATCCAGCAGTACTATCACTTCCCAGACGTCGATGTGGACCGATACTGGCTGGCGGAGAAGCCAGGCGGCGAGAAGCGCTACAGGCAGGTGTGGCTCTCCGCACGCGAACTGGATCAAAATTCGCTTCCACAGGACTCGCAGACCTGGATCAACCGGAAACTGCAGTACACGCACGGGTTCGGCTATTGTATGAGCCCGGTCAACGAGTTCTCTGACGAAGGTCTGCCCGAGTTCTTTGTCTATGACATTCCTCCGAAGACAACGCTGGATGTGAAAGTGGAGAACCCGGCGGTATACTTTGGCGAGATCACACACGACAACGTATTTGTTAACACTAACCAGCGCGAGTTCGACTACCCGTCCGGGGAGAACAATATCGAAACCACCCACTCCGGCGAGGGCGGCATCAGGGTCGGGGGTCTGTGGCGCAGAATCCTGTTTGCATTCAGGTTCTCGGATATAAACATAATACTCAACTCCGACATTCGCTCCAACAGCAAGATGCTTATGCGGCGCGAGATCAAGGAGCGTGTAACACAGATATTCCCGTTCCTCATCCAGGATCAGGATCCGTATCTTGTGACGGCAGACGGTAAGCTCTACTGGATGCTGGATGCCTACACCGCGACTGACGCATACCCTTATTCCAAGTCCTACAGCGCTGGCGGGTTCTCGTTCAACTATCTGCGCAATTCGGTGAAGATAGTCGTTGACGCCTATTCCGGGCGGGTCGACGCCTATGTGATCGAAAAACCGCTGTCGGACCCCATCATTCGCACATACAAGCGCATCTTCCCAGGTGCGTTTAAGCCCATATCAGATATGCCCGATACTCTGCGAGAGCATATTAGATACCCTGAAGACTTGTTCAGGGTGCAGACCAGAATTTTCTCGAGTTACCACATGACCGAGGCAAGAACATTCTATATGAAGAGCGACTTGTGGGAGATTCCGACGCGTGCTGACCTGACCGGCGCCTCCGAGAATCCAGAGATAATGGAACCCTACTATGTGATCATGAAACTGCCCAATGGCCAAAAAGAGGAGTTCATCCTCATGACGCCGTTCACCAGGGCGAACAAGCCGAACATGGTAGCCTGGATGTGTGCCAAGTGCGATGGGACGAACTACGGGCAACTGGTCCTGTACCGGTTCCCGAACGAGAAGACCGTGTACGGACCAAAGCAGATTGCCGCTCGTATCAGACAGGATACCGTCATCAGTCAGCAGCTCACGTTGTGGAGTCAGCAGGGCTCATCAGTCAGCAGCGGCAACCTGATGGTGATCCCCATTGAGTCGTCGCTGCTCTATGTGATGCCGCTGTACCTGGAGTCTACAAGCACAAAGATACCTGAGCTCAAAAGGGTAATAGTGGCGCTCGGAAACAAAGTGGCCATGGAGCCGAGTCTCAACGCGGCGCTTTCGGTTGTGGTGGGCGGAGACATCAGGGCCACCCGGGCCCTGGGGCAGGCGGTCAGTTCGATTCCCGCGAAACCAGCGGCAAAGCCGGCAGCAGGTGCGCCTGGCAAGGCGCCAGCGGCAGATTCGCAGATCGCTACGCTTACCGATCGCGCTATCAGCCAGTATGAGAAAGCTCAGGCGGCGCAGCGCAGGGGTGACTGGGCCGAATACGGCACCCAGGTCGAGCAGTTGAAAGTCACGCTCAAAGAACTGCAGGCAAGGACGAGAGCAGAATAGGGCACAGGAATCGCAACACACCAGTTCGGAATCAGGTCATACCGAGCCGGGAATACGTCATGCTGAACTTGTTTCAGCATCCACGAACTGCGAGAAGGTGGGTCCCGAATCAAGTTCGGGATGACGGCGTTGTGTCACGCCGAACTTGTTGAGCTATGCTTCGGGACTGTTCTTCGTCCCGAAGCCACAGGTGAGTCAACCGCTTCGGGACAAGTGTCCGCGAAGCATAAAATCAGGTCGTACCGAGCCGGGAATACGTCATGCTACTCAGAAAGAAGACCCTCAAGGTCTACTTTCATTCCCTTGTGCGGCGCGAAGCGCCATGATTGACTGAACTTGTTTCAGCATCCACGAACTGCGAGAAGGTGGGTCCCGAATCAAGTTCGGGATGACGGC
>CAYSLA010000237.1:0-4510 GCA_964431685.1 uncultured bacterium
TCAGCACCTACGGGGCGCGAAGGCGGGTCCCGAATCAAGTTCGGGATGACGTTGCTAACCCATTATACCAGAACCAGCCCAGTTGCGCGATGCGCTGCCGGAACAAAGGGTTCGCCCCAAAACGGAAGGTGGGTATTATTTCCCACTTGTCAACGGGGTTGCAGATGGTTAGAATTCTTTGTATGGCCGGAGGCACCCGGGGCCGGTCAGAGTCATCATTCGATTTTGAGGCACCAATTGAGCAATCCCAGTTTCGTGCATCTTCATACACATTCGGAGTTCAGTCTTCTTGATGGCGCCAGCCGCATATCCGAGATCGTAAGCACGGCGGCAGACTTCGAAATGCCCGCTGTGGCCCTCACCGACCACGGTGTGATGTACGGCAACATCAACTTCCACGACGAGGCGAAGAAGGCGGGTATCAAACCTGTATTGGGCTGCGAAGTATATGTGGCGGTCGAGTCTCGATTCCGCAGAGATGCCAAACTGGACAAGCGGCAGTACCACCTTGTGCTGCTGGCAAAGAATAGTCAGGGCTACAAGAACCTGATCAAGCTGGTAAGCGCGTCGTTCTCGGACGGCTTCTACTACAAGCCCAGGGTTGACAAAGAGTTGCTGAGAGAGTATGGCGGTGATCTGGTTGCTATGTCCGCGTGCCTGGGAGGTGAACTGCCGGCAAAGATTATGGATCGAGACGACCAAGGTCTGGACCAGTCGCTGGGCGAGTATCTGGACATTTTCGGGACTGATGATTTCTACGTTGAACTGCAGGAGCACTATCTTCCCGAACAGCGCGGAGTGAACGAACGTCTGGTTGAGATCGCACGAAAACGCGGACTGAAGCTGGTTGCATCCAACGACTCCCACTACACGCGCAGGGCCGATGCCGACGCACACGACGTCTTGCTGTGTATCCAGACCAACTCCACTCTGGACGCGCCGGACCGGATGCGGTTCGGCACACAGGAGTTCTACATCAAGAGCCAGCAGGAGATGTGGGATCTATTCAAGGATGTGCCGGATGCTCTGGAAAACACTCTGGAGATAGTCGAGAAGTGCAACTGCGCATTCAAGTTCGATACCTTGAACCTGCCGGACCCGGGGATTCCGGCTGGAACAAAGTCATCGGACTATATGTACGAGCAGGCTAAGGCCGGGCTGGCAGCCCGCATGGGAGGTACCATCCCTGAGGATTATCAAAGGCAGCTTGATTACGAGTGCGAGATCATCAACAAGTGCGATTTTGCCACCTACATGATGATCGTCCGCGACTTCACGGATTTTGCCAGGCGCGAGGGCATATACGTGGGCGTGCGCGGGTCCGCGGCGGGAAGCATTGTCTGCTACGGTCTGGGTATCACGGATGTTGACCCCATAGACTACGGTCTCACGTTTGAGCGCTTTCTCAATCCCGAGCGAATCGAAATGCCCGACGTTGACCTCGACATCCAGGACGACCGGCGTGATGACCTCATCGGATACGTTCTGGAAAAGTATGGCCGCGACCGGGTGGGTCAGATCGCGACGTTCGGCAGCCTGAAAGCGCGTGCGGCCGTAAGGGACTGCGGGCGCGTGCTGAGTATGGATCTGTCCGAAGTGGACCGTATCTGCAAGATGATCCCCGCGATACCCGTCGGCGTGACCATTGAACAGGCCATAAAAGAAAACCCTGATCTTCGGAGCACTTATGAGCGGGACAGCAGCATAAGGCGGCTGATTGACACTGCCAGGACCCTGGAGGGTCTGAACCGTAACGTCGGAGTCCATGCGGCTGGGGTTCTGATATCCGATGATCCGCTCACCGACCACGTGCCCGTGCAACAGGGCGGCAAGGGAGAAACCGTAGCGCAACTTGCGAAAAAGGATATCCAGAAGGTCGGGCTGCTGAAGATGGACTTTCTGGGGCTGGCGAACCTCACCATTCTCGCCAATGCGGTGGTCAACGTCAAGACCAGCACGGGGATAGATATCGACATCCTCGACGTTCCTCTGGATGACCAGAAGACGTTCGAGATGCTGGGCAGGGGCGATACAAACGGCGTATTCCAGTTGGAAAGCCCCGGTATGCGCCGCAATGTCGTCGAACTCAAGCCCAGATCCGTCAGAGAACTCGCCGCTATCGTGGCGCTGTATCGTCCTGGGCCGATGGACCATATCCCCAAGTTCATTCGCTCCAAGTTTGGGCAGGAGAAGATCAAGTATCTTCATCCGGACATGGAACCCATCCTCGAGGAGACATATGGCGTCATCTGCTATCAGGATCAGGTTCTCCGAATCGCGAGCGCGATTGCCGGGTTCTCGCTGGGTCAGGCGGATAAACTGCGCAAGGCTATGTCCAGCAAGGACAAGGAAGTCATGGCCCAGCAGAAGCAGAAGTTCGTCGACGGCGCAGTGGCCAGGGGTGTCAAGCAGGATATCGCCCAGAAGATATACGAACAGATTGAGCCGTTTGCCGGCTATGCATTCAACAAAGCGCACGCGGTCTGCTACGCATTTGTGGCCTACAGGACTGCCTACCTCAAGGCCAACTTCCCCGTGCAATACTACGCGGCGTTGCTTTCGGCGAATATGGACGACAAGGATAAACTCGCCATCTATCTGGGCGACTGCAAGCGTTTGGGGATAGAAGTGCTGCCTCCGGACATCAACAAGAGCTCCGCCGCCTTTCAGGTGGAGGGCAAATCAATTCGCTTCGGCCTTGGAGCGGTCAAAGGGGTTGGCAGGGGTGTGATCGACGGGCTGGTCGCGGCCAGAGAGACTGGCGGGCCTTTCACCGATCTGTTCGACTTCTGCGACAGGACGGCAGACCAGGTGACAATGAACCGGAGCGCCATCGAGAGTCTTATCAAAGTAGGCGCGTTCTGCCATACGACAAGCAACAGAGCGCAGTTGCTGGAGATGCTGCCGGATTCGATGAGCTCCGCGGCAGCGCGCAGACGCGATCAGGAAAACGGTCAGGCGGGGTTGTTCTGTGATGAGATGGTCTCGGCCGGTGCGTGTATCGACTGGCGCAAGTACGACCACGTCGGCGAGTTTGCCCAGTCCGAGATACTGGAGTTCGAGAAGGAGCTGTTGGGATTCTATCAATCGGGGCATCCGCTCAACGAGTACCGGGAGGCCCTGGAGCGCAATACGACAGTAAACGCGGTGACATGCAGGGAGCTTGCCCACGACCAAGAGTGCGTGATCGGCGGGATCATCGCCGATGTGCGGATCAAACACACCAGGCGCAACGAGAAGATGGCCAACGTACGCGTTGAAGACCTGTATGGGGGGATCGACGTAACATTCTTTCCCGCTGCTTTCAAGAATTGCCAGAATCAGTTAGCGGTGGATCGCATCGTGCTGGTAAAGGGCAAGGCCTCTCACAGAGAGCGCATCAACTCGGATGACGAGGACGGTGCTGTGGAAGTCGAGATACGCGGCGAGGCGGTCTCGCCGCTCCGGGAGGCCAACGGGAAGTCAAACGGCAATGGGACTCGTGCGGTGCATATCAGGCTGAGTCCGAATGCGACGGTCAGGCTGGAAGCTGTCCGCAGCTTCATCCAGTCCCATCCCGGCGCTATTCCCGTCTACCTGCACGTCTGTGACGAAGGCGCCAGGCGCAAGATAGCCACGGACTACCGGGTGGATCCCTCGCCCAGTTTTGTCTCAAGCCTGGAACGGATGCTGGGCCGCAACGCCGTTAGAGTGGCCTGACGCGGCTGGCGCGCCGCTCCGAGCATCGTGGAGGCTGCCACGTGACTCCGCTCAGAAGAACGGTGGCTGCACGAAGGTGGGTCCCGAATCAAGTTCGGGATGACGATACTGCGTCGTGCGGCAACTTGTTTGCCGCATCCACGGGCCACGGCAATTGTGGGTATAATGATAGTAGGAATCGAGGTCAGCTACTATGCCTAAGGAAATCGCAGAACTGGTAAGCAGACAGATGCGTCTTTCAGAGACTGCTCGAAAGATCATCACCGAATCGGGTTCGCCGTGTCAGTCTCCGGTGATTACGATATCCCGTACGATGGGGAGCGGTGCCAGAGTGGTAGCGGAACTGCTTGCCCGCGAACTGGGGTGGAGTTTCTGGGGCAAGGAAGTAATAGACGAGATCGCTGAGGATGCTGATGTCTCCAGGAGTCTCGTTGAGGATCAGGACGAGAAGAGAGTCTCGGAGTTCGAGGCTCTTGCGAGGGCGGTGATCGGCGATTTTGCCATGTCTGGTTTCATGTACGAGAAGCACCTGGCCCGAACCGTGGCTGCGATCGGCGCCAAAGGTTGCGCAATCATTCTGGGTCGTGGTGCACAGTTTCTGCTGCCTGACGCTCTGCACGTGCACATCGACGCCTCATTTGATCACCGCGTGGCGAATATGATGAAGTTTGAGAGCTACAACCGTGCCGACGCTGAGGCCAAGCTTCGAGCTTCCGACAAGGAGAGGCAGCGTTTCGTCGAAGCGATGTTCGGTAAGGAGAAGGTCAACGCATTCCACAACGACGTCAGCATCTGGATGGACCGGATGTCC
>CAYSLA010000238.1:0-4445 GCA_964431685.1 uncultured bacterium
TTACCCGCAGTCTTGCCAAGGAACTCGGGCCGTTTGGCATCACCGCAAACGCCGTATCCCCTGGAGTGGTGTATACGCCAATACACGAGCGCCACAATACGCCTGAGAGCCTTGAGAAGCTTAGACAGACCATTCCTGCCCTGCGGCTGGGGGAACCTCGTGAGGTGGCGTCCGTTGTTGCATTCCTGGCATCGGAGACGGCTTCCTACGTAAACGGCGCCGTGCTGCCTGTCAACGGCGGCATGCGCTTGGACTAGCGGAACTAGGATCAATACAATGGCTAAACACAATGGCAGACTTGGAAAGACGTATCGAATCATGTGGGACCAAAATGCGGGTTTGGAGTGTTTCTACAACCCGCCGATGGACCCGGCCAAGGTTGCTCAAGCGCACTTCGGGCACTTTGAGGGCACACCTGTGGACGCCTATGTCTGCGCGTTGGGATGCAATGCGGGCTACATTGTGGGATGGCCGACCAAAGTCAAGGGAATGGAGTTCTTCGTTGACAGGTTGACTGCCGGGAAACTGGTAGGCGGTGCCCACTGGTGGCGCGCGGCAGAGAATCTGCGGCTTTTGTGGGAGGCCGGCATTGATCCAGTTCAGGTTCAGATTGACGAAGCGGCCAGGCTGGGCGTTGATTTCTGGTTCAGGCTTAGCATGAACGACTGGCATCACTACGAAGATGACACGGGACGCTCGATAAACCTGATGGGCAGCAGCTTCTTCGACGACCATCCGAGCTACCGGATTGGGCCAGATCTCGGGCCGGGCATGGGTGAGACGTTGCGGCATCTTCAGGACTACGCCCACCCGGAGGTGCGTCGTCTCAGGTTGGAGACGGCTGTGGAAGCGTGCGAACGGTATGATGTAACCGGCTTCGAATACGACTTCATGCGCTGTCCGCTGTATTTCAAGCACAGCGAGGTCAATCAACACATTCCGCTGATGACGGAGTTTGTGCGACAGACGCGAGCCGCGCTCGATGCTGTGGGGGAGAAGAAAGGTCACCCCATCGGTCTGAGCGTCCGGGTGCCAAATACAATAGCCGGAGCGCTGAACCTCGGGCTGGACGTGCCCGTCTGGATCAAGGAAGACTTGGTGGATATCGTCGTACCGTCAACTTTCTTCAACGCCGACCTTGAGGAGGACATCAGCGAGTGGGTAACTCTGGCCGAGGGCACGCCGGTGCGAATAAACCCGGCTATTGAAGAGGCCTACTCCGCCGGGCACACCGGGGGTGTCAACCGCTGCTTCTACTCGCCTCCCGTGATGCTTCCCCTCAGCCGCGAGATGGTCAACGCCATTGCCGCCCGACACTGGCGCAATGGCGCCGACGGGCTGTATGTCTTCAACTGGTTCGGCACATCGGCCACATACGGAGCCGCTTACGGCTACGATATCAACGTGGCTCTGGACGACATTGGCAATCCTCTGCGCCTCAAACATAAGAACAAGCGTTATGTGGTCATGCGTACCGATGGTTCTTTCCCCAACTGCCTGCCGCACCCGAGGCAGTTGCCCGCAACGATCGGAGAAGAAGAATTGAACATTCATCTCGACGTGGCGGATGATCTTGCCGCGGCGGGCTCCCGTCTGCGTAGTGTTCTACTCAGCGTGAACTTCAAAGACTTCACTGTCTATGACAGAGTCGAGATCAAACTGAGCGGCAAGGTTCTTACCTGTATCAATCCCAGGGTGCCCGGCGCGTACGATCCGAGCACCTCCACCTGGCAGAACTACAACTTGCGGGAATCGCTGCCTCGCGTCGGCGACAATGTGATCACGTTCAGGATAACCGGGCGCAACCAGCGCCTGAAGAATGAGTTGTCCATCGTGATCACGGACATTGAACTTGAAGTTGAGTATGACTATCCCAACGGGCCGTGGGTCGAACCGCCGGGGTATCAGCCACGCACTTGATTGTGTGGGTGTGCGCGTCAGCCGCGCAGCCGCTGTCACTTGCGAGCAGCGTGAGGTCCGGCAGTCAAGTTCAGGATCAGCGAGATCCTCGGAGAAATTACATTTCGGCCGGTCGCGGGGCCCTCGGATTACTTACCGCGAACGCGACGGCAGCAGCGAATAGGAGAAGATCGTGAGCGATAATGTTGGAAGACTAGTATATCTGAACGGAGAGTTCGTCCCCGAGAAAGACGCGAACATATCCATATTTGACTCGGCGTTGATGTTCGGGGACATGGTCTTTGAGATGACCCGTTCATTTGGCGGCGAGCAGTTCATGCTAAAGCAGCATCTGGAGCGGTTGCAGCGGGGTATAAAACAGCTTCAGATTCCTCTGGATATCAGCATAGAACAGATGGAACAGATCATTCGGGATACAGTTGATGCGAACCGGCCGGCGTTTTCCGAAACCGATGAGCACAGGCTGATGATCAACGTTTCTCGAGGGCCGCTTTCGATGTACAAGATGGTCTTTGACGGCGAAACCAGGCCCACCGTGGTAGTCGCCGACTTCCCGGTGAAGTGGACGGTGGCCTCACTTGCTCACTTCTTCGATGATGGCGTTCATGCGGTCACCCCGAGCCAGCGGGCGATTCCGGCGCAGTTGCTGGAACCAAAGATTAAGAACCGCAGCAGAATGCACTACATGGTGGCCAACCTGCAGGTCTCTCTAACCAGCGACCCGAACGCATGGGCGCTGCTTCTTGATCCGGACGGGTTTGTTGCTGAAGGCACCGGATCCAACTTCTTCATTGTAAGTGAAGGTATCCTGAAGACTCCGGAGCCCAGGAATATTCTCCGGGGGACAAGGCGGGCGTTCGTGATGGAGCTTGCTGCGCGACTTGCGATACCGGTGCGCGAGTGTAACGTAGAACCCTACGACGTGGCAAGCGCCGATGAGGCATTCTTCACATCAACCGCATTCACGATGCTGCCGTGCACGAAGTTCAACGGCCTTCCGATTGGCGATGGCAAGCGTGGGCCTGTATTCGACAGACTGCTAGGTGCATTCAGCGAGGCGGTGGGCGTGGATATAGAGGCTCAGACAAAGGCCTTCGCTGCCGAAGTCGGCAGTGAGCTCTCTGGGACCACCATATACAGTTTCGCGAAGGGAAAGCCGTGAGGGCGCGGCAAACGAGGAATTCAGTGGCCGTTCTTCGGCGCGTCTGGCTGGAAAAAGACTATCCTGTCTGTGGGTTTGTGTGAAGGGGGTTTGTCGAGACAAGCAGCGTCTATCACGGTAGCAACGAACATAGAGGACAGAATGAAATACGAAATGACATCAAGAGAGCGAATACTCTCAGCCATACAATGCAAACCAGTGGATCACATCCCTTTGGGACAGTTGTTCCACAGCACAATACTGGACACGCCCGCGGATAAGCAGTGGATCAATCAGTTCGAGCGAGCACGTGTGATGCAGGACTTGGGGATCGACCCCACTATTGACATCTGGATGCCCGCGCCTGAGGCTCCGCCGGAGATACCGGTGCGCAAATGGATGGAGACGGATGATGACGGGACCAAGCTCCTTTGCGCCGCGTATGAGACTCCGTCCGGAACTCTGACCGCCAAGGTTCGCAGGACGGACGATGACTGGTATGACAAGACTCACTATCGCTTTCTACCACGCTGGGACGGCAACGCCCATCGCGACGCGGATCAGTATGATCGCATCGAGATGATGGACGACTTCTTCACCCGGCGCTACAAAGTGCCGCTGGTGAAAGGCCCGGAAGATCTTGACGCGTTTGAGCATCTGCTCAAAGCGCCGGACGGCGGCTATCGTGACCTCTGGATCCGAGACGCTATGAGGGCGAAACGGATTGCCAGTGATATGGGCCTTGCCTCGCAGGCTCGGCGAGTATCGGTCGGCGATTGGTTTATGTGGGTCTGCTGGATCGAGGATTTCTGCGTCCAGATGATGGAGACGCCGGAGTACGTTGATCGGTTTTACGACATCGTGAACAACTATAACAGGCAGATCGTCGATATGGTGGCCGAGGTCGAGCCGGACATCATTCAATATCGCGGATGGTATGATACCCCTGACTACTGGGGACGGGAACGCTACAAGACACAACTGTTTCCCAGGATACAGGAGCTCGCTAAGCGGGTGCACGATGGCGGTTCTCTGTTCTGTTGCCTCCTCACCGAGGGCTACACACTCTACAGGGACATAATCAAGGAACTGGACGCGGATGTTTTTCTTGGGCTGGAGCCTCTTGCCGCTCGAAAGAGCGAAGACTTGGCTCTTGTGAAGGATGCCTTTGGCGATAGTCACTGCATCTGGGGCGGCGTCAACTCCTGCGTGACCGTGGGTATGGGAACGGATATGGAGATAGATGAAGCTGTCCGAACTGCCATCGAGAAGCTTGGGCCAAACGGCTTTATTCTGAACGCGGCAATGTACATCTACGATGACGACGTAACCTGGGAGAGGTTCTTGAGATTCGTGGAGGCGTGGAGGAGATACGCCCAGTAAG
>CAYSLA010000239.1:0-4405 GCA_964431685.1 uncultured bacterium
TACGGTCTTGAGACGGTCGTTCTGCGCTATTTCAACGTCTACGGTCCCAGGCAGGACCCCGACAGCCAGTATGCCGCCGTGGTCCCTCGCTTCTTCGCGGCACTGGCTCAAGGCAAGCGACCGGTCATCTACGGCGATGGGGAACAAAGCCGTGAGTTCACATACGTGGCCGACTGCGTTCAGTGCAACCTGCTGGCCGGTTTCGTAGAGGGCGAAGGAATAGTGGGAGAGCACTTCAATGTCGCGGCAGGAAGTCCTGCTACCGTGAATCAGATGCTCAACGCCGTGCAGTGCGTGCTGGGCACCGACATTCCTGCCGACTACCAACCCGCCAGGGTCGGAGATGTCCGGTACTCTGACGCGGTGATAGATAAGGCGGTCAAGTTGCTTGGTTTCCGGCCGGCGTGGTCGCTGGATCAAGGAATCCAGGCGACATCCGATTGGTTCGGAAGTCAAAGCCAGCGCTAGACCACGCGTTTCAGGAAGCCGAACGTCGAAGCGCCAGTCGCACAGCGGTTCCCAGGAGCCGAGCCAGTGCGGAAGTTTTCTTGCGGCGATATGAGCTGAACGGAGCAACCACGGCATTTCGGATCAGCGTAACGGAGATATTGCATACCATTGCCAGCTTCAGAATCCCAGGCTTTGGCCATCGGTGCATTCTTCCGTACAGATTGAAGAGCGATTCCACGTTGCTGGCGTACATACTGGAGGAGTCGAATCCCCTGCTTGCACGTCCTATGTGTATCACCTCAGCGCGTGGAAAATATACCAACCTGCAGCCCATGCGCCGAGCGCGCAAGCACCATTCCACGTCATCTCCATTCACTATGAGACTGTCATCCAAGTACCCAACCGTCGTCAACGCGTCATTCCTGAGAAACAATGCCGCGCCTGATATTATATCCACATCATTGGTCTTCTCATAGAAGTCGAGTGGCATACGTAGTTCATAGTATCTCCGAAGCGCGGGGATCCACGACAACCACGGAGTCAACGACGTGAGCTGCGAACAAAACGTGGGCGTTCTGCGGGCACATCCGTGCTGGACACTGCCGTCAGAGTTTAGCAGTCTTGGTCCGATCGCACAAACCTCGGGAAACGCGTCCATAAAGCCAACCATCTCCGACAATGCGTCGCCCACAACAAAGGCGTCAGAATTCAAGGCAAACACGAATTCCCCGGAGGCCTCACGCAGCCCTTGATTGCACGCAGGCGCGTACCCTCGGTTGTCGTCGTTGTATATGACCTTTACACCGGGATACTTTTCCGCCAACATCTCGCGACTCCCGTCCACAGAGGCATTCTCGATGATGATGACCTCCTTGTCGATGTTGGGGGAGCCAGCAAAGACCGAGGTAATGCTCCTGTCGAGCAATTCGCGCGTGTTGAAGCTTACTATCACCGTCGATACTTTACGCATCCGGCTCATCCTCTCGTTTCTCAGTGCGTAGTCTCCTCACTACTGTCCGTGTGATTTTGGACAGGTCTTCTCTGCTCAGCGAGGTGGTGGCCCACAATGCCAACGCGGCTGCACCGATAATCCGCCACATCGGATCGGTAACGCTGCAATACGCGAGCAGAGCCACGGCCGCAGTGCTCGTCGCCAGAAGGAATTTGTTCCGACGAGAGATGGTGAATCCGTTTGTACGATTCGTGTACAAATAGATTGTGACGCACTCAAACAACCAGCTTGATGCGTGTGCCCACACTGCCCCCTCCAGTCTCAGCTCCGCACTAGGCAGGTAGAAGACAGTCAGGAAGAGGGCGTTTCGCAGCAAGTTGATCACCACGCGCGCTCTGAATCTCTCTTGCGGCAGCATGGGATACTGCAGAACGATAGTAATGCTCTTGAAGTAGTCCCCTATCAACTGCCAACCCATCAGAGCCACCGCCGGCAGAAACTTGCTGGAGAAGAGCACTGATACAAACACATCCCTGCACAGAAGCGCCAGCAGAATGCCGGATGTGCAGAACAAGAGGCTTATCTTGAGAGCGCTGTTGATTTCCGAGTTGATGTCTTTGTTGTCAGTCAGTTGGCTGATCCGCGGAAACACGTAGGCGCCTATGGCGTTCAAGGGCATCGATAGGTACTGACTCGATATAGCGAACGCCGCCTGGTAAATACCATTAGCAGTGAGCCCGAGATCCCGGATTATCTGCACACGGATCAGAAACGGCACCGCCAGGTCAATCGCGAACACTGGCAGGTTGCCAACCGCGAACCGTATCAGATTGCGAAGCGTAGACACATCGAATCCGGCGTGTTTGAGGTCGGAGGTCAACTGCGGTCCCATGGACCGGCTTGCGAGAGACTTCGCAACGAAATACCCAACAATAGCAATAATAAGCAGATGGCTGGCTGCGCCAGCTTGCCTCCAGAACACCACCAAAGGTATTACAATTGGCAGTCCCACTAGAGAAGTGATCACCAGGGTCGCCGAGTATTCCTTCATTTCGAGACCGGCACGCAGGTAATTCTGCCAGAGTTGGGTTTGAATCAGAAACGGAACACCTACGATCGCCGGGATAGCATAGACGTACAAGCTTGCATCGCTCATAATCCAAGCAGCGAGGGGCTTGGCGAAGATGAGACACGCGGCAACTGTGAGCAAAGACAACACCGCAAAAGTCTTGGCTGCCGTCGATACTGTGATGGGAAGTTGGTCCTGATCCTTGACCCGATGGGCCGCGATATACTTCAGTGCCCCCAGCTGCATTCCCATAGGTACGCCGTTTGCGAGGAAATTCTGTAGGGTCTGAAGCTGTGCGAACAAACCGACCCCCGCTGGCCCAAGTAGCACGGCCAGCAGTTTGTTGCGCAAAATCCCTACGACTGCAACGGCAACCTGTGAGGTCATCATCACCAGAACGGCACGCAGCAGCCTTCTCATTTGACGATGCGCCGTCCGAGGTCTGTTGCGGCACCGCGGAGTGGACCGCGACAACTCATTGGACCGTACTCCATTACGTTTGCCTACCGTGCGTCGTGCCAGGCAATTGTGCTCCGCGTCGAGCGTGCTCGAGTTCGTGGCTTTGGACTCCCACGTATTCTTCAAACCACGCAGCATGCCGCCAAACTGCAATCACAACTGCTGGTCTATTCCGCACAGCACTCACTGCATCATCTTCCTTGCCAGGATTCTGAACCGACTACGCGTAAGGAACGCCCCTGCGGAGTTGCCGAGTAGCGCCCGCCCGGCTATACCAAGTGGTCGGGGGGTGTGCCAGGCGATCTTGATGTTAGTATATCCGGCGGCCACAAGCAATCGCGCCCAAGTCCGGGGGCTTTGGTGTTTGTGCCACTCGATGGTGGGCATTATCGGGTTCCTGAGTCCGAGAGTTGGAAACACGTTGTGCCGGGAGACATCACTGATGATTATCACTCCGTTTTCTCTGGTCAGTTCAGCCATTTGGCGAAACAGCCCGACGTAGACTCCGCGAGCTTCTTCGCTCCTGAGAACGTCAATGCAGGCAGGCTCATTAAGATGGTTTACGGCAGCGTTGAGAAACACGGTCCCAAATCTTCCGGGTTCGGCCTCAAACGCTTGGAATGTGGAATCCACCAATTGCGCGTTGTTCACACTGAGAGCCTGAGCAATCTTCGCAAATTCTTGCCGCACTCCGTGCGTGCTGCCTTCTGCCTCAGGCTCCAGGCAGACTACTTCCGTTGCACCCGCGCAAGCAGCATAGAAAGATCCCAGACCCACGCCCCCTCCAATGTCCAGGAATCCACTTCCAGACAGGTCCACATCTTTGAACAGGAAATCGCACTCCCAGATGAGGCTTTCCTTTGACCCCGTCCTGCACAGCGTTGGTATTGAAGAATAGTAACGATCCAGCATTCCGCCAGTCTGCATGTCTTACCTCACTCCTGGGACAGCGTTTTTCTACAGCGACCAGTAGACGTGTGTATCAGCGACTTTCGCTCCGTCCAGGGCGGACCTTACATCCATAATAATCCCGCCCTGCTTCACGCGCTTGATTAGCGCATCTGCCGACATACAGTATTCTCGGTGAGGCACCGCAAGAACCAAGGCATCCAATTCCTTCAGATCATCCAGGTCGCTAAGCTTTACTCCATACTCCTCTTGCGATTCATGCGCTGATGCGTGTGGATCATGCACACTCGGGAATACACCGAAATCCTGAAGCTCATTGATGATATCTGGAACACGGCTGTTGCGCAGATCAGGCACGTTTTCCTTGAATGTGAGCCCCATGACCGCTACCTTCGCATCTCGCACACTTGTCCCTACATGTATCAGAAGCTTTATGAGCTTCTGAGCAACATAGCGGCCCATGTTGTCGTTAATGCGCCGTCCGGCCAGGATCACTTCAGGATGATAACCAAGAAGCTCCGCTTTGGCAGTCAGATAGTACGGATCAACTCCTATGCAATGGCCGC
>CAYSLA010000240.1:0-4373 GCA_964431685.1 uncultured bacterium
AGCACCTCCAAAGATGCTACTATTATATCATATAACTAAGGGGACGATACACTAGCTGTTGCTCACCATCTGCCTGAAGAATGCGTGGATGCCATCGTTGCCACACATTATCTCGATGTCTTTGGCAGACAGGTCGATTGGATTGCCCAGATAGTCGGTCACGTGCCCGCCTGCTTCTTCAACAAGAAGAATGCCCGCGGCAACATCCCACGGATTTAGCGTGCCTTGCAGATATCCCTGCAGCTTCCCACAGGCAACATACGCCAGCACCAAAGCCGCCGATCCAAAGCGCCTGTAGTACGACGTCTCCTCACTGACCTGGCTCATAAACCCGACGTATCTGCCGGTATCCACCTTGCCTCTGATCCAACTGACCGAGACCAGCGCGTCATCTATGCAGTCGTCGTCAGAGACGAATATCCGCTCGCCGTTCAGATAGGCTCCGTTCCCTCGCGAAGCGAAGAACATCTCGTCGTGGATGGGATCGTATACGACGCCCATTTGGGGCTGCCCGGACTTTGCCAGACCGATTGACACGCAGAAAAACGGGATGCCGATTGCGTAGTTGCGGGTGCCGTCAATGGGGTCGATAATCCACGTAGGTGTGTCCCCGACTCCGGCGGAAACGCCGCTCTCTTCAGAGAGAATATGGTGCTCCGGGTATTCGCTTCTAATCCGGTCTATGATATAGCGTTCGGATTCAATGTCAACTTCGGTGACAACATCACCGCGCCCGCTCTTTGATCTGGTGGCTTTGGCGGTCGGGTACCTGTCGCGCACAATGGCGCCCGCACCCCTGGCGACTTCCTGTATGAAACTCTCAAGGCTCAAGATCGGCACATCCTTAATGGCAAGCAGTTAGCCAAAGATAGCACAATTGACCGTGAATAGGCAACCTTGCCTCGAAATAGTGCGTATGAACTCGCCGCCATTCGTGGTAGAATAATGCCGGAGGTGCGAAATTGAAAGTCTTTCGATACCCTGAGAACCCGCTTGTGCGTCCCGCGGACGTGAAGCCGTCGCTACCGGGCTATGAAGTGCTGTGCGCATTTAACGCCGGGGCTATCGAGCACAATGGTGAGGTGCTTTTGCTGATGCGCGTCGCGGAGCGACCGGTCTGTCAGAGGCCCAACACCGTACTCGCTCCAGTTCTGGACAGAGACAACCCCGCGGGGCCGCTCAAAGTACTGGAATTTGACCGCACCGACCCCGGCATCGACTTCTCCGACCCGCGCGTGATCGTGACCCCAGGCGGGATGTTCCTGACGACCATTTCTCATTTCCGGATCGCCAGAAGCAGTGACGGGCGCATATTCACCGTAGACGAGACGCCGGCGCTCTGGCCGGACAGAGACTACGAGATATTCGGAATTGAGGACCCGCGCATCACGAGGCTGGGAGATGAGTATCTGATCGTCTACAAAGGAGTCGCTCCCTATGCGATCACTCAGTGTCTGGCGACGACTCGTGACTTCGTGCGGTTTGAGAAGCGCGGCATAATATTCTGTCCTGAGAACATGGACGCGATGATATTCCCCGAGAAGATCCACGGCAAGTACGCCGCGCTTCACCGACCTATGCCCAGATACATGGGGGCACCCAACATGTGGCTGGCCTACTCGGATGATCTTGTGCACTGGGGAGAGCATAAGTTCCTTATGGGATGCTCTGAGGGTACATGGGAAGGCGGAAGAATCGGCGGAGGAGCGGTTCCATTCAGAACTGAGCAGGGATGGTTGGAGATATACCACGCTGCCACGACAGACGAACGCTACTGCCTGGGTGCGGTTCTGCTGGACTCGGACAACCCGGAGAAAGTCATCGCGAAATCCCCAAGCCCAATACTCGAGCCGCAAGCTGACTACGAGGTGAACGGGTTCAAGAATAACGTGGTGTTCACGTGCGGGGCCATCGTGCGAGGCGATACGGTCTCCATCTACTACGGGGCGTCAGACGAAACCATGGCCGGCGCCGACCTGAGCGTGTCGGAGATGGTAGCCAGCCTGAAGCCGGTATAGCGCGTGACAGAGAGCCCTCAGCAGATCACACGCCGCCGCCGTCTACGGTGGGCTCGTCCGCTTTCGCCTGCTGAGACTTCTTTATGGACTGCACAAGGTTTATGACCTTCAGCACAGCGCTGCCAACACCGACAGCCTTCATCACCTGAGGACTGAGCACCTCGTCGAACTTGCGGGTAACCGACTGCACGGTGTCTCCGACCGCGTCGGTGGTTTCCGCCGCCTTAGTGACCATCTTGTCTACTTTCTCGCTTACCTTCTCCACCGTCGCCTGTGCCTGCAGAGCCACGTCTGCGGCGCTGTCGATGACCGGCTTGACCTTGTCGAAGGCCTCGTCAATCTTGGCTATAACTGCCCTCTTGAAGCTTACGATGGCGTATATGAGGCCGATGGCCGTTCCGAGGCCGACCACCAGGAAAGCGACCTGAACGACCGCGATGATGCTGAGTGAACTCTCTGTTGACATGACTGTCCTCCCATATGGCGGGGATCCCGTGAGCCAGGGGCTCCACGTATACGCTTAGTCAAAACGATCAAGGATTCCTTCTGCTGAATAGTAAACAACGACAAACTGAGACCAGACCCGGCGTCACGTCGGAGTCTATCCAGGTTTCCCGGCGTGCTACTTGTCGAATACCCCCCATCTCTTGACGGACTCGTAGAATGCGGCGATGTTTTCTACTGGAGTGCGTGGGGCCAGGTTGTTTGCGGCAATAAACGTGAACTTGCCGCCTTCCAACACCCCGCTGTTGGCTATTCGCCGCACCTCTGCGTCAATTGCGTCCGGAGTGCCATCTTTGAGCAGCATGACCGTCGGGCCGCCGTTTATGTGAATATCGGGCCCAAGCTCTTTTCTGAGCCAACGGAAATCCACCGGGAAGCCGGTGTCGAAAGCTATAGCGTTGAGGTTGTCCACAATGAACTTGAAGTGTCTTGTCGCGTCTCCGCACAGATGGACCCATACTCCGCCGGGAGACGCGAACTCATCGAATATCATCTTGTGGTACGGAAGAACGAACTCCTGGTAGTGCTGCGATGACAACAGAGCAACCGCATCGTCCGCGAAGCCGCCCATGGACTTGTAGTTGCCCTTGTCAGGCGAATTGGGTCTCCTGCTCCACCGGAACTCCTTGGCAGCCTTGATACGGCGGATTATGTTCCTCGTAATGTAGCCCATCAGGTCGTGGTAGTAGTCTTCATCAGTCAGCATGTCCGTGAGCAGGTTTCCAGCGCCCCTCAGCTTATAGGCACAGTCGAGAGGACCATCAGTTCCCTCCCCGGCCAGCCCGTCAGGAGGAATCACGGGCCGCCCTTCAAACTCCATACCGGCGCACTTGTCTTCCATCTGTTCGTAGAACTCCAGCGCTCTGCCCATCAGGCCGCTCGACAGCGGGTCAGGATCCGGCAGGTCGTAGAGCCGCGTCTTCTCATCCGCAAGGATTTCCACCGTATCCGGAACCTGCCCGACGTGGTAGTGCAGAGGGCAGCCAAACCAGGTTGCGTCATAGCAATTCTGGAAGTTGATGTTCATCCGCCAACCGTCGCTGGGCAGTCCCATCTCACGATCGCAGATCACGTTGAACCTCTGCCACTTCTGGAACTCCAGTTCCGCAGCTATCTGGATGTCTACGCTTTCAAAGAAGTCGCGGAAGGTCCAACCGCGCGTGTTCAACTCCGGATTGAGGAGGTAGTTGGTTATACTGCCGACGATGCTGCAAGCCGCACGATATGGCCTGGTGTCAGGATCAAGCAACTCTTTGAGCTGTTCGTTGTGTTTGTCGAAATCGACTTGCTGTTGCAGAAAGCTGGACATGTCCCCTCCCCGGTTTCCTGAGTATTCCCGATGCGGGCCTGAGTACTCTACATTCTACAAGCGACCCGTCAGCAGTGCAAACCCTCGGCGCACATCTTAAGTCGATTGGTGTGCAGCGGCGGGCCCATAACGACATGGTGGGTTTTCTGAATGCACCTTGTGGGCTCTACCAGGTCGCACCTCTTTACTTAGCGTGCCTTGACAAAAGCAGCAGTGGCACTTAAGATATAGACCGTTGTCGCTATAACAAACAGGAGGACACAGAGATAGATGGAACACGGACCTGCAACGGACTGGGGCGAGGACAAAGCCTCAGGGTATAAACAGCGTCTTGGCATGTGGATGTTTGCCTCATACTGCATAGTGTATGCGGCGTTCGTCGTCATAAACAGCGTCAATCCAAAGCTGATGAGCAAGAGCGTTGGTAACCTGAACCTGGCGGTGACCTACGGATTCGCGCTGATCGTGGTGGCGCTGGTTCTGGCGGTGATATACAATGCCTTGAGCACGCGGGCAGAAGAAAGACTCAACGACGCCTACAC
>CAYSLA010000241.1:0-4343 GCA_964431685.1 uncultured bacterium
CCTTGCGTTTGACCGTATCCGTTTGTCCGTGTATCCATAGCAGCCTCACTCGATGCATTCTACTGCATTATGCGGCGCTGGTCAAGCGCAACGCAGTAGATAGTGTAATCATCGGCGCGCAGGGACCAATGATCCCAGGGCCACAGCGACGTGACCGGCGCGCGTCCTGGCTTCATCGTGTGACTGATCGGAATGAACGTCAGCCCTGGATCACATCCGGAACCGCGGAAGCATCTCGACAGCGGTCTACCAGGAGGTAACGGGAGTAAGGAAGCGCCAGGCGGTGAATGATCTCAATGAGCTTGTAGCCGCAGGAATGGTGGCGAGAGTGGGCAGCGGCCCCCAGACACGATATGCGCTTGCCAGCGAACCATGATCGTGCGGTATCGTGCACTGATCGTGCAGTATCGTGCACACAATCGCGCCGTCGGCCAGAACTGTTTCCCGCGCCGATCCTCAGCTTTCAGGCAGACCCACGCAGCCGTCCGGCAGAGATGCTCCAAGTCGGCCGATAGGTGAGCGATTCCACATTATCGATTCCGTTCATCCCGTCTGGTGTGCCCCCTTGCATAGGGATGCCGGAACGACAGGCTCTGAGAGCCTCGACCCGTGGCCAGCTGTCCCCAGCGCCTCCTCAGCATGCCGGCGGGTGATGACCACGGTGTCGGGCGACATCCCGGAGAGGATGGCCTCCTTCACGCACAGCCTGGCAGCCGTCTGGCACAGGTATTCCAGGTCGGCGCCGGAGGCTCCGTCGGTGACAGTGGCGAGGTCGGCGACCAGAGCATTCATGTCGATGCTGGAATCCAGCTTCAGCGGCTTCAGATAATGCCTCAGTATAGCTGCCCGGCCACTTTCATCCGGCAGCTTCATCCAGACCACGCGGTCGAACCTGCCCGGTCTTCTCAGTGCGGCGTCAATGGATTTGGGCCGGTTGGTAGTCGCAAGGACGAACACACCCGCGCGGGATTCCAACCCATCGAGCAGAGCAAGCAACTGCGCAACCATTGACTGCTGGTGGTGGGCATCGGCTGTAGATCGTGATGGAGCGATGGAGTCGATCTCGTCGAAGAGGATCAGTGACGGTGTGTTTCGTCCAGCACGTTCGAAGACCTCCCGCAGAGCCTGCTCCGTTGCGCCGACATACGGGTTCAGCAGTTCCGGTCCAGAGACGATCTCAAGGTGCGCTGCGCATTCACCGGCCACTGCTCGGGCAAGCAATGTCTTTCCAGTTCCGGGTGGCCCTGCGAGGACTACGCCGCTCGGTTTTGCCGAGACGCCTACTGCCTCGAACAGGTGCGCGTGCTTCATTGGAAGCTCAATGAGATCGCGCACGGCCTCCACCGCTTCTTCCTGCCCGCATACATCGGCGTAGGTCGCGGGAGGTACGCGTCGAAGCTTTGTTGGCTGGGAGTGTGCGGTGGATATCGTGAACCCCGTGCCCTCGCTACCTGTCAGCGGATTGCGCACCTGTGCTCCGCGCATGCCAAGCCTCGGCGGCATCGGCGCGTGTTCCGGCCATACCCAGGCCGCCAATCCATCGTCACGCTTGTAGAGGAGTTGGTAGCCGGGATCATCAGGGGACAACGTATCCGGCAGTTCCTGTATCGCGGACAGCACAGCGTCCCTGTCAAAGCACGGGCAGCAGTCCAGGAGCTTGTTGCGACGCCGGCCGACCTGAGCGACGAGCCCAGCCTTATCTACCATGACTCTGCCGCCCTCGAACTTGCCGACCGTGTGCCAAGGCGGCTCTGTTATGAACGCTCCGTCGAGGAACCGCTGTGACGGCGCGATGCGCAGCGCCCGGCAACCGATGGCGCAGTCACGGCGGCACCCGGCCTGGCCCGTGGCTCTGCGCCTGCTCCAGCACTGCCGGATTTCCTCAATGCGGTTCAGAACGTCGTCAACTGCATACTTGTCGAGTGTCTCGCCATCAAGTGCGACCTCGATGCTCTTCCAACGACGTACCAGGACCAGCAGGTTCGTGATGCGCCTGTAGTTCTCCACGAGCCCGCCGAGGATGGATAGCTCGAACCAGACTTCCTTTCCTGATTCCCCGGTCGTGATATTGAGATCGCCAAGTCCAGCCAGGGCATCAAGCCTTCTGCGCACTATGGGGAATGTGGGAGAGGTGCTTCGTGCGAAGGAGACCGTGAGAGTATGAGAACCGGCAACCGACGTGGTGGCGTCTTCTTCCGGCTTTGTCATGTCCACATCGCCGGCCTTGGCCACGCAGTCCCACCCGCGTCTGATGTTCTCCGCAAGCCAGTTCTCGGCGATGACCATGATCCGCTCGACGCAGGAGGCCACACGAAGTTCAGTGCGTATTGGCTCCTGCCGGGCCGGGGAGTAGTCGGAGAACATAGCGGCGTATGCTGGATAGCGGTGATCCACATCTTCCTTGTTCGTCTTCCATACGATGAGCTTCCGCACGGCTACTCCATAGTCTCGAACGGACTTGGTGTAAACCTCGCGGCGGATGATTTCGGAGCGGGGCAGATCGGCGACGTCATGGTTCACGGCGGCTACAGGCACAATGTCGGTAACCTGTGACCACCGGACATCGGGCAGCGCCGCGGTCTTGTCTTCACGCACGCGCACGAACACAGCATCCCGCATGCTGATGCTTGCTGCCTTGCCAAGTGGCTGCCATGTGTCACCATTATGCTCAAGCAGCCAGCGCCGGATCGGTTCGCCTTCGCTGTTTGTAGTGAGCAACTCGTGACAAGCCACCTCCACGACCGTCTGTGGCCGAACCCACTGGTATGGTAGGCCGCTCCGGCTGGGGAGGTTGACTGCAGACTCGCACTTCAGCGGCACGATGCGGTCGGCAAGCTCGCGCCTTGCGGCCTGGGTGAAGCCGGTATCCACGCGGCCTATGATCTGCATTGTGTGCCCCTCGCCGGATTGCTCATCCGGCATCAGGGCCAGCAGCAGTTCTCCAACACCCGATGACGACTCGGTGTATGCCACCACCGCCGCATCTATCGTCACCCGTGGCTTCACCTTGAACACCCGACCATCGCTGCAGCGGACGACAACGCCCTCCTCGGCGGATTGGACTCTGCTTTGGAAGAATTGCTTGACGCCATCCGGCCCGTCGACTTCCGCGAAGTCCACCGGGTGAATCAGTTCGGTTTCCGCCAGCAACTCCCGGATGCGTCTGACGCGATCACCAAGCGGAAGCGTCTGGCAATCCCTGTCACCATCCCGCAGAATATCAAAGACGGCGAAGCGAAGTCTATCCACCTGGGCATCAGTTCCGCCACCCAGCGCCGAGTGCAAGTCATAGACACGTGGTCTGCCGGTATCAACCGTGGCATATAGCTCTCCGGCAAGGATGCCCGTCCAGCCGGATAGAACACGCTCTGCTTCGTCGGTTGTTGGCACGCCAGTTATGGCCTTGCCGTTGGGTGAGGCAAGAAACGAGGATTCGCGGTCTCTGCACAGAAACCACTGCTCGCCGTCAATCTTGGTCGATGCCACGTGACGCCCGGCGGGGATTGTCGCGGCGATCGCATCAGGCGCCACGCTGGTGTACGCTCCGGCCACATCGCGCTTGTAGGACGCAAGCAGCGCGCCAAGCTCCGAATCCGGTATGGAACCTGCCGGATGCATTCGCCCAGTGCCCAGCGGCCTGCCTCTGCCTGTGGTCACAACGCTCACAACCGTTCCTCCGGCACTGCAAGCTCAAACGAAGCCAGATACAGGACAAGTCGCATCGCGTCACCGTGGACTCTGCCGTCAAGGAACCCGCGATACTTGGGGCCGTTGCGTTCGAGAATCAATGGACCAATCCCGCGCCTGCCGGAACCGACTTGCGCCATGGCTTTGTGCTCGTCGAGATAGGCAGCTATGCTGTAGAGGAAGTCGAACTCCAGTGCGTTTGTATGCATCACCTGATACGCACGGGTTAGCGCGTATTTCCTGATGACATCACCACGTGGCGTCAGCACGCCTGACCACACCGGCACCGCGGGTGTCACCAGATTAGACGGGCGAACCGAGAGTGGCCTACGGTCAGTCTCAATACCATCCGGCCCGTAGCGAACCTCCACGACAGACGGGGCATACAGCACCTGTCCGTCGCCATCGATGTGAACCCTGTCGCAGGGGCCCGTCGCTCGTCCGGTTGTCTCAAGGTCAAGCTCTGGATCAGTATCGATGAGCGCTCGCGCGAGTTCGTCAGGGTCAGGATATCGCCCAAACAACGCGTCAGTGCACGTCTCCCGGGTTGCCCTGACCCGCCGCAGGCTTTGCACCGGCCTGCCCTCCATGTCCTGATGCCGCCTTTTCGCGCTCTCGCCAATAGGAACAAGCAGCACCGTCGCATCACGACCACG
>CAYSLA010000242.1:0-4341 GCA_964431685.1 uncultured bacterium
CGCGCACTGTGAATGTCGAACCCAAGTTCAGAGAGTGTGCACGTGAGGTGGTGCAGCAGTCCGGAAGTGTCCAGTGCTCGGACCTCGACGACAGTCTGGTGATCGGACAGGTTTTCCAGCACCCTCACAGAGACACCCTCAAGGGCAATACTGGTCTTCCTACCCAACCTGGCCAGCATCTGGTCCACAGTCTGGGATCCAGTGAGAACCGACAGCAGTCCGTCCTCAATCTGCCACTTCTTTGTCTCCGTAAGACGCCTGCCCTCGCAATCAACATAAAGCTTGTCGATGGCGATCTCCGGATCTCCCGCCCGGGTGTATATCTGGGCAGCATGGATGTTCACGTTCATTGAACGCATGACCCCCGCGATGTCGCTGAGAAGGCCCTGCCTGTCGTGGGCAACAACGGTGAGTTCCGTGTACTCTCGTTCTCTTTGGTCTCTGAAGTCTACGGATGGCGAGCCGTTATCGAGTGCGCGCACGAAGCCAATGTGCGATGCCAGTTCTTCAGGAGACGTGTTCAGCAGATAGCTGGCAGGCATCGACTCACAGTGGCGGTCTACCTCCTCTGGCGGCAGACTCGACAGGCACAGTTCCCTCCGAACGCGTTTGCGATGTCTTTCTACGTCTGCGCCGGCAGAATCCGGCATTCTAAGAGCAGCAGATGCACGTCCGTGGAGCTCCATAAGGAATCGCAGGTGTATCTGGCTCCAGTGCCGGGAGCCGACAGACCGCGAATCGGCAATGGTAAGAAGCAGAAGCATGTCGAGCAGACCGGCATCGCGCACAACAGCCGTGAAATCGCGCACAGTCTTGCGCTGGTTAAGGTCGCGCATCCGTGCTGTTTCACTCATCCGCAAATGGTGGCGCACTAGAAACTCGACCTTGCGGCACGAATCTTCATCCATTCCCAGCAACCGAGCGAACTTGCCGGCTCTGAACGCCCCTGTCTTTGCGTGATCGCGCGTGGAATCAAGCTTGCCGATGTCGTGCATGAGGGCGGCAATGAACAGGATATCCAGGTTCTGGATGCGGCTCAATACGTCTCCCAGCAGCTCGTCATCTTCCGTCAACAACCGCTCCAATTCCTCAACACACCTGATGCAGTGTTCGCCCACAGTGAACTTGTGAGCCACATCGCCCGGAACAAGATACATCAAGTCACGGAAGCCGGGTATCACCGCCTGCAACACGCCACTGTCGGCCATCGCGCGCAGAGCGCTGCCTGCGCCACGGGCAGATATGACATCCAGAAACGCATAGCCTCCGGGATGCGTAAGTCTGAACCTGGAAGCAGCCTCGGAGATGATCTCCCCGGCCCGCGGAGCAAGGGTCAGTCCGAACGACTGCGTGTGACGAAACACCCGGATGAGAAATGCGTCGTCACGCGCGGGCAGACCGCGGTCGCGGATGTACAGCTTGCCTTCTCTTGCCCCCACCCCTGGCTCGATCTCAAGCCACTCGTCCGCGCAAGCATCGCTGACCTTGCGCAGAACCATTCGCAGGTGCGTTGCGTGCCTGTAGTAGACAGAGATGAAACGAGTGTTGATCGGATATTCGTCGAATGGCATCGCAAGTCGCTCGGCCACCTTCTTCTGCTTTTCGAGAGTCAGGACATCCTGTGCCCTCTCCGCCGCCCAGTGCAGATGGTTGCGCGTTCGAGCCATGAACTCAAGCGCCTCCCAGACACCTTCAATGTCAATATCAGTGACAACTCCTCGTGCCCGCAGACCCTCCCAAACTTCGTCAGACCGCAGCCCGAAAGCGACCTGAGCAATCCACCGGGCCGCGTGTATGTCTCGCAAACCGCCGCACCCATCCTTGATGTCCGGCTCAACTACTAGAGGAGTCGATGAGATTTCGGAGGAGCGCCTTCCAACTTTGTGACCAACCACAAACGCGGCAGGCACGATAGCCCGGCGCAGAGCAGATTCGAATGAGTCAAACACTGACTGGCTGCCCGCAATCTTCCTTGCATCGAGCAGAGCTGTTTGCGTATCCAAAGGAAGGTTCTCCACGTCGTTCACTCGACGATAGGAATATCCAACTTTCAGACCAGTGAGCTCGGTTGCGTCCATCAGAAACCGAAACGCACGTTTCACTACCGCATCCAGTTGGTCGTCCTCGCCAGTCTCTACGATAAACGCTACGTCCACGTCGGAGAACGGTGACATCTCGCGCCGGCCGTAGCCTCCGACTGCGGCGACAGCAAGCCCGAGCGCCGCGTGCATAGAGATGTCGTTTCCGCCGTCGCACTCCGCAATCACCAAAGAGAACACGCGGCGGATGAATGCATCGGTCAGGTCGCTGTAGGCCATCATAGTATCCAGCCCACCTGCCCCGTCCGCGTGTGCGGCCAGGCACGCCCTGCATCCCGCCAGCGTCCCGGATAGTTCCTCAGTTGTAATCGAGGCGGCAAACGCCCTCTCGTAGTTCAGCAGTTCTGAATGCAGCATCCGTTCTCCTGAAGATGGTGTCAATACACTTCTTCGGGATTTGAGGGTTGGACATCAGAGCCAAGGCCCTGGGAGGTGTTACCAGTCCAACCCCCAAATCCCGAAACTAACCAGCCTGTCAAGTTTCGGGACTTCCGTTCCGCAAGCTCCACTCAAGTCCCGAAACACCACTGTGAGTCAGTGATCCGCAGTGGCTAAGTTGTATGGTAGGCTCGACACTCCTGACGGCCGACGCCGGACAAGAGTGTCCGGCCTACCGTAGCCATCGGATGCAATTCATAGACCCTGAACTGCTTAGAGCGCTGATTCCCCGCGCTCGCCGGTTCTTATCCGGATGACTTCATCCACTCTTGACAGGAATATCTTCCCGTCGCCTATCTCACCCGTGCCGGCGGCAGTAGTGATAGCCTTTACCACGTCTTCAACCGTGCTGTCAGACACCACAGTCTGGATAAGCGTCTTGTCCAACAGGTTCACCACGTACTCCTGCCCGCGGTAGAACTGCGTGCGCCCACGCTGATGACCAGCGCCCTGCACGGCAGTAACGGTGATCCCTTTGATCCCAAGCTCATCAAGGGCGTCCTTGACGTCGTCCAGCTTGCTCGGCCGGATAATCGCTTCTATCTTAGTCATTATTTAAGCCTCCTAACTCTTAAAGTGTGTAGCCGATCTCACCGTGCTGACTCAGGTCAAGCCCAGTCTCCTCCTCCTCGATTTCAACTCGAAGCGGAGTGAACAGACCGATCAACTTCAGTATGATGAATGTCACGACAACCGCAAAACCCACAACGCTCAGTATAGCCACCATCTGCTTGCCAAGCAATGC
Source organism: uncultured bacterium (assembly GCA_964431685.1). Lineage (GTDB taxonomy): Bacteria > Armatimonadota > UBA5829 > UBA5829 > UBA5829 > CAYSLA01. Next base: position 3,283 of record CAYSLA010000242.1, read on the forward strand.
GAAGCCGCCTCCGTAGAACAGGCCGAAGTCAGTGACGGCCGGATTGACAGCCGCAGTGGCAAACAGACCAGTGGCAATCGCACCCCACAGTCCGCCTACCCCGTGGATTCCGAATACGTCAAGCGAATCGTCGTAGCCCAGCTTGCCTTTCATCATTATAGCAAGGTAGCAGAACACGCTGACAAGCGCACCTATCACAAGCGCCGCCGTGGCATTCACATACCCACACGCCGGAGTGATCGCTACCAGTCCCGCAACCGCGCCGGAAGCCGCGCCTAGGGCTGTTGGCTTTCCGCGGTGCAGCCATTCAACGATAACCCAGGATATCATTGCGGTAGCCGCGGCAGTGTTGGTCACCACAAACGCGTTGACCGCCAGTCCGCTCGCACCAAGAGCGCTCCCGGCATTGAACCCGAACCAGCCGAACCAGAGAAGGGCTGTGCCGATCAAGGTCATCGTCAGATTGTGCGGACGGAACTCTTCACGTCCGTAGTTCTTTCGTTTTCCAAGAATCAGTGCAGCACACAGGGCGGAAAAACCCGAGCAGATGTGTACTACTGTTCCACCTGCGAAGTCCAATGCTCCCAGCTTGAAAAGCCAGCCATCAGACTGCCAGACCCAGTGCGCCACTGGACAGTATACAAGGGTGGCCCACAACACGATAAACCAGCAATATGCCTTGAACCGGATGCGTTCGGCAAGTGCGCCGCTGATAAGAGCCGGCGTGATGATCGCGAACATAGCCTGAAAGATCATGAATGCCTGTTCCGGGATGCCTGTTCCGGGCCAGACTCTATCTATGCTGACCCCGTTCAATGCGATCCACTGGAACGAACCAATTACGCCCCCGTGGTCGGAACCGAAAGCCAGGCTGAACCCGTAGACCACCCACGTAACCCCAACAACTCCGCAAAGAATGAAGCTCTGCAGAATGGTCGCAAGGGCGTTCTTTCTGCGCACCATGCCAGCGTAGAACAACCCCAGTCCGGGCGTCATGAAGAACACTAGTGCAGTAGAAGCCAGCACCCACGCAGTGTCGCCGGCGTTAACCTGGTCCGA
>CAYSLA010000243.1:0-1166 GCA_964431685.1 uncultured bacterium
GACGACGGCATCACAATCTGCGCGGTGGCATCCTTGAGTGTCTGCTCGGATTTCTTCAGCGCCTCGGTTTTCGCCACATCAAGAGCCTGCTGCTTGGCCTGATCAGCCATCTGCTTGCCCGCCGCTTTCTCCAGGGCTTTCACGAGCTGCTCTTTGTTCTTGAGCGGCGGGATGCCGAATTTCTGCTTGGCGGCAATCAGGGTCTTGCCGGAATAGTTGTAGTGATCTATGTGCGGCTCAAGCGCGTCCAACATCTCAATGACATCGGACTTCGTGAGGTTCAAAGACACGCCGTGCTGCTTGGCCATGTCCTTGAGCTGGACCATGGTGAGTCCGGACAGGTCGGTCTGAGGCGCTGCGCTCTTCGCGGCCTCCTCCAGGGCCTTCGCCTGCTTGATGATAGCCTGCTTCTCGGCAAGGAGCTTCGCCAGATCTTCCTTGCTTCTAAGCGCCGCGATATTGTATTGCTTGATCTTCGCCTGCAGCGCCGCGCCGGAGAGGTCCGCATGGCCAACGCCCGGCTCAGCCGCGTCGAGGAGCTTGATGAAGTCGGGTTTTGTGCGAGCGACACCAATGCCATTACCTTTGGCGAGAGTCTGGAGCTGCTTCACCGTAAGCCCCGACAGGTCCGCGATCTGACCGGACTCAAATGCGCCTTTGAGTTTCTGCTCTTCCTCGGACTGCTGCTTTGCCTGATCGTGTATCGCCTGCGGTGGGAGGATGCATGCGCTCTGAGCCACAGCGGCAGTCGCCCCGAGTTCACCGCCGCAGATGACCAGGGGCCACGCGACGACACTGCTGCATCGGCAGTTGGGATGCGCGGGTTGATTCGGGAAGTGGTCGGTGTCGAACTGCTTGTCATCGAGACCACCACAGACCGGGCACGTGCGCTCGTCCTCCATGGTCATCCATTCGAGCTTCGTTACCCCGACTTGCTGGTGGAACTTAATGCGGCCCTGGTTGTGCGCGCGCAGCACCTCGGTTCGAGCTATCGTTTCCATCCGGTACTGTGCCTTGGAGAACACCTTGGTTCCGGCGTGGCGGAACGCTTCCTTGTCCTCTATCACAAGTCCCATCTCGCGTACTATGTCTTTGGCGCTCTTGCCTGTGGCAACGCCGGAGAAGATGGTGCGCTTAATGCCATCGGCAAGCTCCCGATGCACATC
>CAYSLA010000243.1:1266-4322 GCA_964431685.1 uncultured bacterium
TTGGGTCGCAGGAATCGGCATGCGGGCGTGTCGAATGTGACCTCCGCCGATGTCACGCCGCAGAGATTGTTGTCTTCGCCGAAGTAGCCACAGTCGTCGCAGAGCTTGTCAGAGAAGTTGGCCTGCGAGAACAGACCTGCCCAGTCCGCCGCAGCGCCGGTGCCCACGGGATTCTTCGCGGGGTCCAGCCCCAGCATCTGCTGGGCGGTCTCCACGCTCATTATGCCGGCCACGACCATATCGACTATGGGTTTGACCTGCTTTTCATCGAGGAGGTCGGCAGACTTGCTTTCGCTGATTCGGTTGCCTTCTTCAATCTCCGGGTCAAGGTCCATCTTGAGCTGCAGGGACGAGCGGCTGATCAGTTTTCTGTCGTACAGCTCGATAAGGAGCTTTTTGAAATCCACTGCATCGGTCGGGTCGAGATCGTTGAAAAGGAACTGCAGGCTCTTTCCCGCATGCCCTGAAAGCTCCGACCAGTCGTCATATATCCAGTCGAGGATCACACGCGCGGCGTGCTTTATCTCCCGGATCATGACAAGCATCTTCTGCATGGAGATTGAGGCCGTGGCAAAGTTGGGGCCGTCGCCGGACACCAGTGAGCGGGAAAGACCGAGAGCGACCACGATGTCTTCCTTGACCTCTTTGACCTTGTCCTCGACATTGAGGACTTGTCCTTCCGTGCCGTGGGTTTCCACAGTCACGTAGTAGGGCGCGATCATGCCGCTCTTGAGGTCCATCTTGTTCATCAGGTCGCGGACGTCCTGAAGCATCTTCTGATCCGGCGATATCAGCTTGCCCGCGAACTCCCCGCCGACCTTGATGATCCTGAGCGGCGTCGCCCAACGCTTGGCTATGGCTTCCTCGGCGCTGCGATAGTTGCGCAGCAGTTCAATGGACTGGAATGCTGGAAGCACAAGCGAGTTGCCACGCGGAGAGAACTCCGGTGCGTCCCACTTCAGGTGAAGCGTCTGTTCAACCGGCAGCTCAATGCCACCTCCGGCACTGGGTTTGTCGTCCGGGTATTGCTGGACTTCGATTAGCTCACCCTGAGAGTACTTCACCTTGATGGAAACCGGGTTCACACACGTGACCTGCTCGATATCCTTGCCATCCTTGGTGTATCGCTTGAACCCGACAGCGTCACCCTTGACCAGAAGCTGAAGGATCATGTCTTTCACGAACCGGGATATGCGCAAGCGGGTGGCGAGTTCGTTTGCCTCAGTTTTCAGGCTGTCATTATCGCTGGTGATTCGTATCTCATCACCGACCGCAAACGTCCGCCAGGAGTTCACGCAGTTCTTCACGAGGGGCTCTTCGGTGTAGTACTCCCAGGCCTTTCTGGCTCGCTCGTCCCAGTTTGCTGGAATGGCTGATGTCGCATTGACGGCGCTGAATGTAGATGAATCCAGAGCGGCGATAGTGGCAAGGGGCGTTATGACCACTCCACTCGCGGCGTTATTGTCGGATCCCGCCTTAGCGGTTTGGGTCAGGGTTTCTTCGTTGTTCATAGTATCCTCCGCAGATGCGTGTGATTAGCGTTTCTTCGCGCCAGGTTGCGCAACGTAGCGCGAGTGCGCCAGAGCGCGGTAAATGAGCCGACCGGGCAGTTATCGGCAATACAACGGCAATTGCGGTCGACGTTATCGGCAGTTTTTGTTCAGACAAAGATGGGATCGGTAACCAGTGGCATCAAGCTGACTGTTTCCTCATTCACCGAATCAAGCGCGCCTTGCTCGTGGGCAAGCATCGCGCAGCGGACGGCGTCCACGATGTGGTCGTTGCCCTTGGAGTAGATGATGTTGCCATTGGAAAGCGTGTAGGTGTGCGTTGTGAACTGGTCCTCAACCTCCGAGTCGTCCGCAGGCAATGTAAGCTGACGTCTGATTAGCGCGCCGTTGATGAGCGTGGTCATGAACTCCTTTGTGCGCTTCTTCACCTGCCGGTCATCGCGAACATCGAGTGTGGTCATGCCGCCGAAGTCATAGCCTCTGAGCCTGCCTTGAAGCTGTAGCTGTTTGTACTTGTCGAGGGTGAGCAGTTCCTGGACGACCGCCAGGCCGTTGCCGCCGTTATCGATTCCAATGCCGACCGGAGTGAAGTAGCACTCCAGAAGCGATATGACCTGAGAGATGTGCGGATATGACACGTGCTCCATGTGAATGCGCAGCACCAGCGTCATCACCCGCCTGTCTCCGAACTCGTCCTCTCGGAACACGACGATCTCCGTCGGATCGTTGGTGTAGCCCAGGTCGCCGCCTATCCAGAACACACCGGTCTGCGGCATGAGGTTCAGTAGTATCTCCAAGCGGTCGAGTGAATCCTCTTCGGTCTCACACGTGCTCAGATCGCTGCCCTGGATCGTCACCTTGCGGTAGTCAGCCACTTCCTGCCTGCAGAGATTCAGGGACTCGATGTTAAACGCGCCGTATGATGGCTTGCCGTGTTCACCGGCGACCTCGTGCTGCCAGCCGGGAGTGTCCTTGCCGCCATAGAACTCCAGCAGTTCACGTTCGCGATGATTACTCCAATCCGGGTTGAGCCACGAAGGCCACCGGAACACCTTGAACTGATCCGAACTCGTGAGCCGGTAGTATGTCGTGTTTCTAAGCCCGTTGGGAGTTGAGTATATGCGAAGCGTCCCATCAGCCTTAAGGCATTGGCGCAGCGCATTCCACGCCTTTTCCGTAAGCCACGCGCCCTCATCGACCCAGATGCGCTCGACATGCAGTGACCGGAAAGCATCGCCGTACGCGCCCGCCGGTCGGAAGTAGAGTATGGAGCCGTTGGTGAACTCAAGCCGGAAATACGGCTTGCGGGTTATCTTGGGCTTGCCATACTTCGTTACCCCGACGCTGGCCGTGAGCTCGGGGCTGGCCTCAAGCTGGAACTCTATCTCCTCGATGATCGTGTCCAAGTGTCCCTGGTGCGGAGCGGCTACAAGCCCTTGAACGCCATAGTTGGTAAAGGCGAAATGCAGGGCGTCTGTGGAGAGCACTACGCTCTTTCCGGTGTCACGACCGTCCAGGTGGATGATGTTCTTCTCCGCACACTGC
>CAYSLA010000244.1:0-4290 GCA_964431685.1 uncultured bacterium
TCATAGTCGTCAGCGTACATGCTCCAAGCCTTGCTTATCTGATTGAGATTCGACAAGCAGCTAGTCTGCTGGGCCTTGTCTCTGGCCTTGGCAAATACTGGAAACAGGATAGCGGCCAGTATCGCGATAATTGCTATGACTACCAGCAGCTCAATCAGTGTGAAACCCTTGTTCTCTTTCATGTCGTACTCCTTGATGCCCAATAAGTTCTGTCTCGTCTTGCACCTCTTGCACAAGACTTTCTCAGCGACCATTTTCTCAAGGCCAATCTAGCCGGAAGAGCTCAGCGTCCCCTGCTGGAAGACGGAGCAGCAGCTCGCCTTTCTGCCGTGAATAGCTACCCGCTGCTTGTGCCAGACCGCTCTGCCGGCTTATCTCCATCAGCTTTCCAGGGGCTTTGCGGAACTTCACACGCATTGTCACCGGTTTGATGAAACTACGATTGACTACCATCACATAGGAATGTCCATCGGGGCACTTGAATTCACCAATCAGGCCCATCCCGCCACTGACGGACGAAACTAACTCCGACTTGCTGACTGGGGTGGTCATCGGCGGCAATGGCGCCGTATGATATACTCCCGTGGAATTGAGATTGCGCAACGTCGGGCCCCAGGCCAATACTTCTCCGTTTAGATACTTCAACATGGAGTAGTGGCGGGTGCGGGTGCCATCCCGGTTGATCACCATATCCTCCCAGTTGTTCCAGTTGCCGTAGTTGACCTCTGTCAAGTAGCAGAACCAGCCCAATGCCTTCGAACCGTACGCGAGGGTTGTGAATGCCTGCCAGCGCAGTTCGGCGTCACTGGCTCCCCGCACTCCGCCAAATGTCCCCACCGACAGAATCACGCCAAAGTCAATACCGGCCTCCAGCGTTCTCTTGCGCACGATTTCCAGATTGGGGAAATAGCAGCCATCGCGGTTCGGGCCCCACCAACTGTCCTCGTTTACCTGTGGGTCCTTGCCCACCAGGCAGTAGTGGTCGTATGTCAAGAATGTTGGTTTTACGGTGTCGATGTAGTTCTTGACGTGGCGGTCGTAATCATCCAGCGTGGCGAAGCCATACGTGGGAAGAAGATTCACCCAGAAAGGTTTGGACGGCGCCAATCGCCTGACCCGCTCGTTGATCCTCGCCAGTTCCGGAAACGCTCCGTCGCCAGGCTCGTCGCCGCCATGAATCCACCAGAGTTGGGGGTCTCCATCCAATTTCGCCAGTTCCGCATCATCTGCGGGGACGCTGCCATGGTACTTTGCGCCGAAGCGAGCACTGTATCCCACGTTGAAGTTTGCCAGTGCATATTGGGAGTGCTGCAAGTCTCCCTCCATATTCGTTCCAGGCTCTTCGCAGCGGGAACTGGGCGCCAGCCATGCGAAGATCGGAAAGAAGTCCTCGTCCGGCACAGACCGAATGGAAAACTCGCCGGCGAAATCCTTGATCCTGCCCTCGCGAAGCGAGAAGTCATCGAAGCGCAAGCGTCCGCCGACCCAACGGCGAGTGATCACGATCTGGAGATAGGCCGCGTTGTCAGGGGCGCGCACTTCGCCATAAGTCTCAATCCAGCGGTCCTGGGTGTCCGGCAGTGGCATAAGGAATGATCCTGCCGGTCGGGTCCCCAGGGTTTCAGGCTGCCAGGCGGTATCGGGTACTGCGGAAGCGTGCGATCCGATAGGCTTCTTCTGAGCATCCAACCAGTTGCCCACCAACACGACTCCCTCGGCATCCATCCATCGCTTGTCCGTGGTCACCAGTTCGCAATTAGAAGCATAATAACCTTTGAACAGATAGTCATGGCCGGCAGTTACGCTGATGACGGGACTAGTCAATGAGGCGACGCTCATCGGATTCCCTCGCCGGATTTCCAGGCACTGGCCACTGCCATTCATTCCGGGCTTGAAACTCCCAACACGAACTTTCATCGCCGGCTGGTTCCAACTATCGAACGTCCAGCCCTCCGGCAAGTCGCCGGTAAAACTGTCAAACCCTGGATTGGGAAACAGATTGGCGGAAGCGCACTGCGCCGGCCCGGCAGCACTAATCGCCATAACAGAGGCTATTGCGAGAAAAAGCACAAAGATGAATTTCACAACACTGACTTCCTTGTTCATTACCGATAGACTACCGCAATCGCAGCAGCGCACCACCACCTGGGGGCAGATCCAAGCTAACCGAATCAGTCTTCTCCGCCCACGTCCGAGTCGAAGTATCGAACACGTCCATTGGCCCGGGGCCATTTAGTGTGGCGCTGACAGGACTCGTGAAGCTCTTGTTCGCGACCAGTACGTGCGTGACAGCCCCTGACTTGGTGAAGCACCCGAGAACAAACCCTTCGTTAGCACCGGCGGGCGCCACGGTGAACGGGCTGTCGTTGGGAAGAGACTTTGCGCCACTGGGCGTGTTGGTCGTGTGATACGCGGCCAGACACTTGAGCGGCTGTATTTCCTTGCCGATGGCCACGAACTCGCGATTCATTCCCGATACCGCATACCATATAGGCAACGGCGTAGTGTAGTCGTTGTATGGGGCGTAAGAGGCGGAAGACTGAAACAATCCGGAGCCCGTAGACTCTTCGTTGTACACGAAATCCAGTATCCCCTGCACACCATAGGCAAGAGACGCATAGTACTGCCAGCGAACCTCTCCCTCGGTCACCGTATGGGGGAACGCATAGAACGGCGAGACTTGAGGGAAGTTCATGAAAGGTATTCCGGCCTCCTGCGTCACCCTGCGAACCTGCTCCATGTCCCTGAAGTAGAACCTCCACCACTCGTATCCACCCACGCCCGTAAATGGGTAGTTGTCGTATGTGACCAAATCCGGCCTGACGATCTCCATATACTGTGTCAAGTAACTATCGAAAACGCTCGGGTCAGAATACCAGGCATAGCTAGGAAGTAGATTTACTATCGTTGGCCGGGTGGGGTCTATCTTGCGCAGATGTTCCACAAACTTGCCAAAGAATGGGAACCTCTCCGCACCCGGCTCGTCTTGCAGAAAATACGCATACAACGCGGGATCATTGCGATGCTTGTTGATCAGATTGTCGAGTTCAGCCGTTTGAGCGGGATCGTCCCAGTTAAAGCCGTCCCCCAGCGGCTCCCAAAGATTCACGAAGCCCCCCAGATGCAGGATAACCCTCATACCATTGTTACTATACTTAAGGAGGTGCTTTGGCTCGCGCGTTCGTGACCATCCCACGTCCCATCCCGTGTTCCATCCACCGGAGGCAAGCTGGGCAACGTTGAAATCAGTCGCTACTCCACCCAACCCCGGCCCGGCCCAATACGACACCATTGGCTCGCCTATCTGCCAGGTGGAACCTTCCCCGGCAATCCGGATGCAGCTCCTGTAAGCAGCGTCCTTAACCAGGATGACATTCACGACTTTGCCACTGGATGCATCTTTATGCAGAGACATCGGACCGGTCACCATGTAGGTTTTGGTGGGGTCCACGGTAAACGTACCCGCGACAATCTTGAATCGCAGGTCCACTCCAGAACCATCATCTAGACTGTAGGTTCCGTCGGCCATGTCGGTAGCTCTACCACAGGCCCTGACCAGGAGCCCGTTGGTGGAGAGACCGCCTCCTGCAAGACCACGATTGCTGGAACCCAACGGTTCAACGGCGTAAACAAAACCGCCGGATACAACAGCGGCCTCAATACTTCGCTCGCCGGTTTCAGAGATTGTTTGGACGTTGCCGGTCAAAAGAGTGACTTGCTGATTCCTGCTGAGTGTATGACCGGGCGCATCCACACGAATACCGCAAGACCTGTCAAGCGCCTCTAGGTAGAAATAGTCGGTAAACGCCTCACAGACTACACCAGCCGTGATATGTACAACCGAACCATCGACGGCTCTTCTGGCCTCAGAGATACTCGATATGCCTGGGTTCGAGGAATCGGGTGTCGAGCTAAAGCCGATCTCATCAGCAAAGCCGCACGAGTACATTCCCAGGCCAAGGTAGCTTGCCTTGAAGCTGGCGTCAGTATCGATCGTTGTCAGAGTGGTCCACGCAGACCCATCGGCCGACTTCTGCAAGGATACGGTCTGCGCTCCGGAGGCTTTGGGAGCGACTATGCGCCACCACTGCCATCCACTGATCGATGACGAGATAGTCTTGTACGTTGCCACTCCCGCACTGTTGACACTGAAGACCGTAACTGATTGTTGGTAGAAGTCGACTTTCATTCCCACAGATCCGGGAACGGTCGTCCAGTGGGCAGTTCCGTGATCAGCCTGTGGGGACAGCACGAGAAGTTGGGCACTGTCAGACTGGTTGAAACTCACAA
>CAYSLA010000245.1:0-4264 GCA_964431685.1 uncultured bacterium
AGGACAATATCGGGAGGCAATACGCACAGTGAAGCCGCTTAGAGCGAGGATTCGTTTCGGTTCCGAGGTGAATGTGAAGATGAAGACACTGCCTGTCGCAATCGCCGCGGTTGCTCTGGCTGCTATGCTCCAAGTTTTAGCTGTGGCTGCTGCTCAGAGAATAGAGAATGCTGGAATGGCGTTCTCGGTCGCTGACGATGGTGCATGGGAACTGCTGGATAAGAGTACGGCCACAGTGTGGAGGTCGAACGAAGGCAGGAGGCGGTTCGCGGTTGTTAGCGCGGCCTATGCCAGCCGCAAGGTGGAACTGCCGGTGAACTCGTCGGTCAGCTTTACTACTGCGTCTGATAGCATCGTTCTGGACTGGTCACCTGGGGGCCCGCAGGATATCGGTATTGTACGCTTCACAGCCAGGCTGCTTGAGGACGGCAAGGGCGTCAACGTGAGATGGAAGCAGATCGGTGGCACGTGGCGCGTGACGGATGTCCGTTTCCCCGATGCCGCGATGCGATGCACCAAGGCCGAGAACGGCTATCTGGTAGTGGCGAATCGAATGGGCATTATCGTCCCCGCTGGTGAGAAGGCCGCTGGAACCCGTAGCTACCCAACATACCGGAGCTACGGTGGATGTTCCATGACGATGGGCGGCGCCGTCAAGGGCGGTTCGGCAGTGCTGCTGACGTGGGAGGATCCTTACTGCGAACTGCAGACGCATCGGAGCGGAGACCTGAGCTGCGTGGAGATGTCTCTGCTGAGCAAGGGGCCTGCCGGCAGTGTTACCGTCAGGCCGATCGGGGCAGGGGGATACGTCGAGCTCGGAAAAGCCTACCGCGATGTGGCGCGGGAGCGCGGTCTGCTGGTCACGTTCAAAGACAAGTTCCCTACTTGCGCTGTTCCCACAGCTGGCGCGGCATTTCTGGCCAGTGGCAACTACATGTATATCAACGGCAAGGGGTTCGTGTGCTGGTCTTTTGAGGACTGCGCGGTTGCCGCGGAGCACTACAAGAGGGACCTCGGAATAGACAGGGGCATGTACTGCCTTAGGGGATCCAACTACAGAGGATACGATTGCCAGTATCCCGACTTGCTGCCGGCGTCACCCGAGTGCGGCGGAGATGCCGGTCTGATCGATTGCAGTAATCGCCTCAGAGCCATTGGCTATCTCTTCGGAATGCACGACAACTACCAGGACATCTATCCGGACTCGCCATCGTGGAATACTGACCTGATCATGCGTCATCCCGACGGCAGCCTGCAGCTCGGATGGAAGGGTGAAGTGGGGCAGGCTTACAGGATCAACTCTAAGAAGGGCTACCAACTGGCCCAGCGGCCGCAAAACATACCGGGACTCAAGGAGCGCTACAAACCCACTTTCCACTACATCGATACTACCTGCGCTTCGCCGCTGTTTGAGGATTTCTCTCCCGATCACCCGCTGACACTGCAGGGCGACATGTATTGGAAGCAGCGGCTCTGCAAGTATGCACGCGAGATGATTGGCGTGTTCGGCACCGAAGAAGGAGTGGAATGGGCAGTGCCTTACTCCGATTACTTCTGGAGTCTGCTGACGCGGACGAAAGACATATTCCCCACGTTCAACGAGGTGCCGGTACCCCTCTTCGAGACAGTGTATGGTGATTGCGTGGACATGCACCAGGGCGATTGGAGCATGATCAACACGCCCAACAAAGTCCTCGACCATATACTCTGCGCAGAGATTCCTTACTGCGTTGCGTCGAAGTATGATCCATCGAAGCCCTGGTGCAGGATCGTCTCGGCAAGCCGGTCCGGCGCCGACTCGATTGAGATGACGCTTGAATGGAAGACGTATGGCGCGCGGCCGGCCGGCGACTATGGCTTCCGTATACAGTTTGCCGCCCCCGGCTGCTACGATGCCCCGAATGTCGCGTTCGCAGAGAACCGCGCGTTCGCTATGCCCACTGGCCAGTGGCCGGTCAGCGGCGTCTACAGAGAGAGGCCTTTCGCCGTCCGCAAGCCTGAACTCACAGTTCCCGCGACCGGAGAGAAACGCTACGATGTCTACGTGTGTATGACCGCGAACGCTGACGGAACAGGAGAGGCCATACCCATACGCGGGATCGATCTTTGCCTTTCCTCGGGTTGGCCTTGTCGTCTACAGTCTTACATTGGCGCTGTTAAGCTGAGTGCTGACGGCAGCATCAGCGTGAGCAATCCCGCGATGCCCGATATCTGCTGCTTCGCGAGATGCGACACTCGCCCGGACTGCAGCTATCAGAACGATGGGCTGCTGCTGAACGCCTACAGGATATGCTCTCCGCTCAATCGACTGACGGCGAACACTCCTATGACGGGGCACAAGTTCCTGACTGCGGACCGGCTGGTTGAGAGAAGCGAGTTTGGCGATGTGCAGATCACGGTGAACTACGGCAGCACTGCGTACGACACCGGTCGTGGTGTTTTGCCGCAGTACGGCTTCCTGGTAGAATGCCCGACTATGTTGGCGTTCCGGGCCGACAGCTACTTGGCGCAGAAGTTTGGTGCAACTACGTTGGCGGTGCTGAGGAGCCGGGACGGCAAGCCACTCGCCGACTCCGGCGACACGTCGGTCTACCGGGCATATGGAGATACAACTGTGACCGTGGGTGACAGACAGTTCTCACTGCAGTGAGGCGGTTGGTCGTTCCGTCGCGTGCTGATCAGTGCCAGGAACTCGGTGTTTCACCACTTCGATAAGGCGCTCGTCTCGTTGAGCTACGCGGCTGCGGTGTCAATCGTCGAGCAGTCTGAACTCAAACATGGAAGAAAGCTCCGAAAGACGCACATTCAGCATACCAACTCTCACGAGCAGTTGGCATAGATCCGGCTACCGCTCGTCTCGTGAACTGCACCTAACAAGCAATCGCAACTTCTCTATTGAGCCGTTCCACGCTGATCTGTCGATGCAGAGCGGAGCAGACACGGTAAAGCATTTCCAGCGCGCTTCCTTCGTAGTCGGCATTCTCGACTCTGGAGATGATGGACTGACTGGTTCCGGCGAGTTTGGCCAGAGCCTCTTGGGAGAGGCCGGCCTCAATTCTAAGATCATAGACGATCTGGCCCACCTGGACTCTCAGTCGTTCATCAACGAGCATCTGCTCCCATTCCGCATCACCGCCGTACCACTTGTTCATCAGCTCCACGGCATCCGAAGTCTTCTTACTCTTCATAGCGATACCTCTCCGGGTCAGATTCAAACAGACTCTTGCGCTCGATGGCAAGATCGATCTCCTTGGCTGGAACCTTCCCTTCTTTCGTCAGACCGTGCGTCACAACGACAACTTCAGCGTGATGAAAGAAGTAGAGTATACGGTAGTTGACTCCGCCGAATTCCAGCCTCAACTCATAGATCCCATCCCGCAGGTAATCCGCATACGGTCTTCGAAGCTCACTGCCCTGATCTCGCAGGAGCTCAAGTCGGATCGTACACTTGATAGCGGCCCTGCGATCTCGCCTGATGACCTGAGTATCCAACCACGTCCTATAGGGAACCAAGCCATCCTCGCCCTTGAAGAACACTACGGTTGTTTTCGGCACTACTCGTTCTCCCCTATTCTTATTCCATATATATCATAACTGCAAGCCTTTGTCCAGCGCATTCTTTGGCAGGAGCTGGAACTCGGACTTGTTCATCTCGAACCGCCTGAGTAGGTCCGATGCCCACTGGCCTGGTGCTATCCGCCGATATCACCGTGTTCGTCTTCGTCTTGCGCCTCCCGCCATCTCCTCAACAGCTCCGACGCCAATTCAGCCGGAGTAGTCCCCAGAGCCGGGCCGCGCCTTGTCTTTCGCAGCGCTTCTGTCTCCAGTTCCTCCAGGTGACTGCGGACGATGACCAGCGCCCCGTTCACACCCTCGCGATTCCCTGACTCCTGATCTTTGAGAGCACCAAGAAGATGAGTTGCCAACAACTCCAGTTGCAGATGATTGTCGCCACTGCTGCTTCCGTATCGCCGCACGAGTGATCTGTATATGCCGAGTAGCCTCTCCTGATCTGCCTTTGTCTTTGCAACCGTCGAAGCCCACAGACCAAGCATGCTCATGCTTTCCTCTGCGCACGGGTCGATGGTCTCGTCGCGATCCGTGTTGGCATCATCAGGGATCGGGCTGTTCGCACAGAGCCGCTTCGCCTCGTGCCAGTCATATCCGGCGTGACTGACGATCCGCTTAACTGTCGCGGGGGAGGTCGTACCTACAATCCCTTCGCGTTCGGCAACCAACGCCAGGTCAGACGCGGTCCATGCTG
>CAYSLA010000246.1:0-4197 GCA_964431685.1 uncultured bacterium
TGCCGTGGGATCAGTGATGTTCGTGGACACCTGAGCGACACCGCGCGATTCCAGCCCCGATGGTCGGGGACTTGTAATCCCGGACCCGGTTCTGGGGGTCTGTGACCCTGGCTCAGCATACCAAGTAACGCTCTGATAGCACGTCAGATCGGAGTCTGAGGGCTACAGGTAGTTGTCGATGATTCGCAGGTGGGTCAGAGTGGGACACTTGAGGGCGTCCGGAGGGCACTGCGGCAGGTTCTCCGACCGAATGGCGCCGATTAGCTCAGACTCCAGCACTTCCACTCCCGCGGAGTCTGCCTCTCTGGCCACAAATTCGAACACGTCACTGAGCGTCACTGCCGTGGGATCAGTGATGTTCGTGGACACCTGAGCGACACCGCGCGATTCCAGCCACACTCCAATAGCCTTTACGCCGTGCATACCTTCGCCCGAATCCCTCACATTTCGAATCTTCGCAGCGATGGACTGTGCGATGCGTATGTCACTTGTGGCGAGGTTGACGTTGTATGCCACCAGCGGCCCTCGCGCCCCAACAACGCACACGCCTCCTGTGGGGTGTATAGCGTGAGGCCCGGCGTCCGGTGTTCTTTCGCCGATCAATTTCTCAGTCTTCAGCAGTTCGAATTGCTCTCGTCGAATAACAGCCAGATTCCTGCGGTGTCTGGAATAGGCCGACCACTCGTAGAAGTAGACCGGCAGCGACAGACGTTCCGCAATCTCGCGCCCGATCGTGTGTGAAAGATCAACCGCCTCCTCACGAGATATTCCCTGAACGGGCGTTACCGGGACCACATCGATTGCGCCGACCCTCGGATGTCCGCCGGTGTGCTGGTTCATGTCGATCAGTTCCAGGGCCGACTCTGCTGCGGCAAATGCAGATTTGCGAATAGATTCCGGGTTTCCGATAAAGGTCACCACACTCCGGTTGTGGTCTGTGTCCCACGAGTAGTCGACCACTTTGACATCCCCAGCGCCGGATATTGCCCGCACGATACTCTCTACCACGTCTGTGCGCCTGCCTTCGCTGAAGTTAGGCGTACACTGAACTACTTTTTCCAATATCCTCCCCTGTCGGCCTGAGTGAAGTTTGCTTACTGCCGCCCGGCACCGCATTCGCCGGAGAAGTCACCGGTTGGTGCCACGGTTGTCCTTCGCCATCAGTATGCACAACCCCTTCTTTCTGGAAACGTTCAGATCGCAAGCCATATTCTCTGTGTACTTGCGGTTGTCATATTGTCTGCATTCGCCCGATAACAGGTTTGCCATCCGCGCCTGACGGGTATGAATATGACTATAGTGATCGTGTAATACGAGACACAAGAGACTGCCGGCAAGAGATCCGGCCGTATAGAGCGGTCATAGGTGCCGGTCTGAGCGTGGGAAGAGGACGCAGAGTTACCGCAATAAGGAGTGAAATGATGAGGAAAAAGTTTCCGGTTTTCGTTGCTGCCGTGATGCTCGCCTGTGCAATTGCAGGGGCGTCAAGCGCCGCGGTGTATCACCCCGCCGTTCCGGTTGTAACCGCTAGTTCTGAGTTTGGTACAGCTTCGTGGGGTCTGTCTCCGGACGGTTGGACCTACAAGGAGATCGTCATACTTGGCAAGGTCCACAAGATCTGGGAATACCGAACCGGCTCGCCAATCGAGTTTTGGTCTGGTTACGACACAGGCGGAAACCCGAGGCTGATCGGGACGCTGTTCCAATTGGTCGCAACGATCGATGAAGATCCTATGGTCGGATTGGTCTTTATGGCCGGCGCTGGCGCCGCTGACACTGTGTTCTCTTTCAGCATCGATACTCCTGTTCCCCTGGCATCGTACGAGGGGTACGCGTCCGCCCAGATCGGTGGAACCGATTTCGGCTTGAATGGCCTGTCGATCTCTGGAGCCTACGCGGGCGGCGCGACGTTTCAGGCTCGGTACAATACACCTGCGGTAGTCTTCGCTGAAGAGGCTGGCCCAGTGATCGCGGTTCCCGGCGGAAGTGGCTCCAATCCGGCATGGGGTAGATACCCAGCAGCCGGCTGGGCTTCGATAGCGGCTCCCGTGGACAAGGTGGGCGCGGAGTTCAATTTCACGCTATCCGCGAATGACTGGGCAACCGGCAGCGGTGTGTTTGAGATTCGCGTTGTGCCTGAGCCAGGCGGAGCTGTTGCGATCGTCTGTGGTCTGGTATCGATGGTGGGCGTAGTACTCAGGAGACGAGCTTCCTGAGACACCGTACAGTTGAACGCCGAGACTTAGGAAACTGGGCAGAGAGCCCCGCCATAAGAAGCGGGGCTCTCGCACTTTCGCTCTCTACTCCAGTTCGTAGGCCAGAAGAGTGACGCCGAGTTCTTCTTCCACTGCCTTTATCTGCGCTATCTGCTCCTCTGACAGATCAACCCAGTGACACTTCTTCTCCATGGCAAGGAGTGAGACTCCGAGATCTCTTTCGAGCTCAAAGATACGGCCCATCTTCTCGAGACCTATCATCGCGATGTTGAAGCACTTGTCAGCCATTTTTCCTCCGATCATGTTGTAGTTGACGTGGGTCCGCGGGTGTTAAGGACTTGTCTCTGGCTCGACTATCTTGAACTCGTTTCTCAGTGCGCAGATCGGCTTATTCTTCAGTGCAAACTTGGACACAATCACATAGGGGCCTGGTTCAAGCTGCGGGATGCTGAATGCCCCGACCTTCCTGCCTCGGTAGCACTTACAGTCGATGAATGTGATTGGCTCATCCATGCCGACCCTGTAGAGTTCCATTCTTACAGTGAGTCTTTCCGGAGCAGGTTTTGAAAGCCATTCGCACAACCACTTGATGAGCTTGGTTCCAGCGGGCACTTCGGTGTCCACCACGACCGTGTGCATAGGCGGCGGCACCCACAGTGTGTACTTTGCAGCCCTTACGACTCCGCCGTTGTGGAGCAGTTCGAACGTAAACGGTGTTTCGGCTGCATTGATTGTGGCCAGCTTCAGTTCCAGATCAGCAGACACACCGGCCAGAAGGTCAACTGAAGCCGCGGATGGTTTCGCCTCTCCCTGATATCCACGGAGAGTCACACTTCGCGTGCTGCCGGACACATTGCGTAGCTTCACCAGGAACACTGAAGTTCCATAGTTGAGATTCTTCGCGGAGATCGTGCTGATCGAAATATCGGACCAGTCGTCCACGATGCTGTCCGGTTCAGGGAGGTAGTCCTTCTCTCCAACAGTAATCGTGGGGAAGACCGTCGCCCGTGGTTCAGTGTCTGCACGCACGCCTGAAACCATCAGTAACCCGAATGCCGCCAGAGCGCAGAGCATTCTCGCTTGCATATACGTGCCTCCTGTTTCCTTGGAAATACCGCCTCTCAACTCCCATGGTATTCCCGATTGTAGCTTGAGTCAAATGTTAGAGAAACCGCGTGCGGACTTTTCAAAATGTGCAGGGATTGGGTTGGGTTGTGTGGAAGTGTTTGGCAGATTGTAAACCGTTGGGCGAAGTCGCGCGTTCTTATCAACGTGTGGTGCGTTAGGCAATGAGGAGGGTTGGACAATGGATGTCGGACTTGAGTGGTTGGGAGTCGGGGTTGGCTTGTTGGGCGGCGTGGTCAGTTATATGGTTGCATGCTATGGTCCGCGGCCTTCGGCGGAATCGCAGGTCTCGAACAGGCGCCTTGTCTACTCGATTGTGGCAATGACCGCCGTGCTCACGCTTGCGGTCTGGCTTGTCTCATCGATGAAAGAGGGTTTGTTCTCAGCGGGCCAGTCTATGGGAATCGGGTTCGCTATTGGCGGAGCGCTGGGAATAGTGGCGCAGCTTTTGTCTGTCCGGCTGGACAGTGTCATCCGCGAAGCCACAGAAACTCGCAGTGCGTTTATCTCGGCATTGTGCCCCGGGTTTCTTGGGTTGCTCGGCGTGTCAGTCGTGAAGCGCGTATTCCACGGGTATCCGCAAGAAGCCCTGATGGGTTTCGCGATGGCAGTGTTGATGTCGGGCATCCTGCTTTGCTACATCCGTGTGGCAAGGGGAGAGAGACACTCATCCGCGATCGAGTCCTGGACGATCTTCAGCGTCTCGTTGTCGGTCGCGGTTGTGCTTGCCGTGATGCACTTCGACAGCGTGCAGCTCAGAATATGGTGGTCGATTCCTCTGCTGATTGCCTCAACGCTTCTGGTCGCGGGATACGTCGCCGCAGAGATCTGTTCAGCCACTTCGATGCGGAACCGT
>CAYSLA010000247.1:0-4155 GCA_964431685.1 uncultured bacterium
AGGCCAAGACTGCGGCATAACAGGATGGTCGAACTGGTGGAACGGATGCTCGACCCTTCGGCAGGCTCAGGGCAGGCTCTGCACAAGCAGTTACCCAGAGCCAAGACCCCGCACGAGCAGGAATCCCTCAAGCGGACGATTGAGGCCACCGACAGCCAAATCGACGCGCTGGTGTACGAATTGTAGGAATTGACTGCCGAGGAGATCAAAATGATGGAGGCGATCACATGAAGCACAGGTACTTTGTCGCAATGGCTTTTGGCCGCGACGACACCGACGCCGTTTTCGATCTGATTGTGCGAGTCTGTAACCGGAATGATGTGGACGCCCGCCGCGTTGACCGCATTCTCCACAACGATGACATCACCGACAAGATAACCGAGGAGCTCAAGAGTGCTGACTTAGTCATAGCGGATTTGACGTATGCGCGTCCCTCCGTCTATTACGAGGCCGGGTATGCTGAGCGGGCGGAAACCACGCCGGTGATATACACCTGCCGACGCGACCACCTGCTTCGCGGGGCCAGCGAGGGCCTGTGCGTGCATTTCGACGTAGGTCACAGGAACATAATCACTTGGGACGACAGCTCTGACCGCAAGTTCTCGGGCGCGTTGTCTAAGAGGATCGCCCTCGTCCTGGGAGAGCGCGCGCGAACCCGGACAGCTTCGGCGGACCCACGATTGTCCGCCGTACGTGAGTTTGGAGACCTCCGCATCGGGAAGATATCTGCTGGCCTAGGAGCCATGCACTTGACTGGCCCGATAAAGAGCATCCTTCACGTTGCACCACTCTCGCTGGCTAACCCAGCGCTCAGTTTCGACCTCGGTTCGGCCGACTCCCACGAGGGAAAGTGCCGCAGTCTTCACGCGCTTGGTTGGCAGCGCGCAAGTTACAGCTCCGACGGCTTCCTGTTTAGGGGAGGGCTTTCCGACTCTGGAGCGGGACGCTACCTTCAGTTGTTCCGCAATGCGGCGGTCGAAGACGTATGTTCGCGAGAAGCACAAACCGTGGAGTACCGGTCGGCTACGCCAATTCCCTACGTAGAAATGGGTGACTTGGAGGCACGATGCAGGATGGTGCTGCCTGCAGCCTTGGATTCGCTCCGACAGCTCGGCGTAGAACCCCCGTTGTGCGCAATGTATGCGCTGTGCGGCATCAATGGGCTAGTTATCGGCAAGCCGAACCACAGTATGTGGGAAGACGGTCTACTCATGCCTGCGACAAAAGACATGCTTGTCGTTCAGGGACCCATGATCGAGTCGTTCGACACGGATGCGGACTCTCTTCTGCATCCGATCTTCGACGAAGCCTGGAACGTATCTGGGGCAGGATCTCCGGATTGGGATGCCAGCCACAAGTGGCTTGGACTCTGACATCAGAGCGGCGTCATGGATACCAAGGGCACGCCAATACGAGTCAATCAAGGAGGAAAGATGCACCCGACTACCAGCGGACGTCCGTCCATCAGCAACGGCCGTGTTTCGCTGATAATGACTGTGACAGTACTCATTCTTGCGGCTCCTCGCGGACTGGCACAATGGGGTCCGGTCGTACAACTATCACACACGGATGTGGCGTCAACCGGCCCTAGGCTCACCGTGTGTGGATCGTTCGTTCATGCGATTTGGTACGATCAGGTTGGCGGCACACGTTGCGCGGCCTACAGAAGGTCGACTGACGGCGGTGCATCGTGGGATTCTGTGATGATGCTGCGCGGAGACCCGGGCGCATACAAGTATGCGGACTACCTTGCGGCGCGGAACGGAGGCCCTGTCCACTTCGCATACGATAGTTCACTCCACGTCTACTACCGACGCTCGACGAACAACGGCGCAACATGGAGCAGCGGAGTCGCTCTATGCACGTGCTCGGTAGACATGTACTACTTCGCCCAGAACAGCTCAGCAATATTCGTAGCTTACCATGATCTTAACCTTGGCACGTTGTTCGCCGTTAGGTCTACAGATGACGGTGTCACTTGGTCGCAACCCAGCGCCATCGCGCGATTCTCGTACTCTGTCAGTCAGCGGACATACTTTATTACCGACTATCCTCCTGTCCTGTTCTTTGCATTCGAACGATACGACGGAGGTGACACGATGTTTCTCACACGGTCGACAGACAATGGTGCCAGTTGGGGGAACGCGGTGCCGGCCATCGCTTTCCAGGCTTCTGGCGACGCTGATTGGAGCCTTGCAGCGGATGGACGTGGGAGACTACACGTCGGCTGGGAAGATAACCGAACTGGCAACTGGGAGATCTACTATTCCCGTTCCACCGACAATGGAACAACCTGGAGCCCGGCAGACCGTAGAACTACGACGACCGGAGCCTTCTTCAACAACCTTCGTGCCAGCGGCGACATGGTGTACTTGTGCTACCAGAGTTATGTGCCACCCGGCGGGCAGCAACGATCAACGGATGCTGGGCTATCGTGGACTGAAGGTGACTTTGCTTGGGCCGAAGAAGGGAATTGTGTCGCTTTCGGAGATGCGAACTGGGTTCACTATGGCAGCAGTAAGTATTCAAGGTCAAAGGACGGCGGTTCGACTTGGCCCTACTCGTACGATCTGTCTCCAGAGGGCTTTGTGTATGCCATGGCACTCTCGGGCGGTAATGTCCACTTGTGTTGGACAAGCTATGTCTCTGGCAACTACGAGGTGTACTACTGTCACGGGACAGGACTCGCAGGGGTCTATGAATACCTGCCGCCCGTGGTCCAAGAGAAACCCGGGTTATCAGCATATCCCAATCCGTTCAGCGACAAAGTAGTGCTAGGCTGCCCCAGCGAAGTGGGAATCCGTGGCATCGAGATTCTGGACGGGTCTGGGCGACTCGTACGCAGGGTCCTTCCTGCGAGGGTTCGTCCGACATCGGTAGACAGGTTCTGCATAGTATGGGATGGCACCGGCGACGATGGCCGTCCCTTGCCCAGTGGCTGCTACTTCTGCAGGCTGGCAGCCTCACGCCAAACGGCAGGGGCGCCTGTGGTTCTGCTGCGGCGATGACAAAAGATCCCCAACTGACGTGTCGTTGACGCCACGGTGACGCCCGTTGGAGGGACCCTGATGACACCGGACCCGAGAGCTGAGGTGCCACCCGGGAATTCGGGGGACACCAAATGATTATTGACACGGCCCAGGTCATTTTAGATTTACCATTTTTGATCGCCGAGACCGCTGACGGCTTACGGCTAACAGCTAACGCTTGCGGCTTTGAGGAGGTAGCGAATGAGTAACAACGTGATGAAGTCCAATGGCGAGCACGTGTCGCCATTTGAGCAGATTCGGCGGGTCAATGCATCGGGAGCCGAGTTCTGGTCGAGCCGCGAGTTTGCTCAGGTGCTCGGCTATTCGGACTATCGCAACTTCGAGCAGGTCATCCAGAAGGCACGGCTGGCCTGTTTCAACAGTGGACAGAAGGTCGAGGATCATTTCGTTGACGTCACCGAATTGATCGAGATAGGCAAAGGCGGTCAACGGGCGGTACGGACCGTGTTCCTGTCAAGGTACGCCTGTTACCTGATAGTGCAGAACGCCGACCCGGCCAAGGACATCGTAGCGCTGGGGCAGACCTACTTCGCCATTCAAACCCGACGGCAGGAGATGGCCGAGCTGTCCGGCGAGGACGAACGCAGGCTGCTCCTGCGGCAGGAAATGAAGCTGCACAACGTGAAGCTGGCCGGCGTCGCAAAGAGCGCCGGCGTGGTGACGTCGTTCGACTACGCGATATTCCAGAATCACGGCTACCAGGGCTTGTACGGCGGGCTGACAGCACAGGACATCCGCGAGAGGAAGAGGCTGGGCAAGGGGCAGGATATCCTTGACCACATGGGCAGCACCGAACTGGCCGCAAACCTGTTTCGAGCCACTCAGACCGAGGAGAAACTGCGCCGCGACCGGGTAACGGGCAAAGATGCGGCCTGCCGCACGCACCGGGAGGTAGGAACGCGAGTCCGAAAGACCATCCGTGACCTCGGCGGGACCATGCCCGAGAACCTGCCGGTGGCGGAGAGCATCAAGAAAGTCGAATCGAAGAGGCGCAAGGCGCTGCGACGCAAGCCGGAGAACGGGGATTCCGGCAACAGCAAATGACTATTGACACGGTCCAAGTCATTTTGGATTTACGATTTTGGATTGCCAACCACGTCGGCGG
>CAYSLA010000248.1:0-4154 GCA_964431685.1 uncultured bacterium
CAGCAGACCGTTCCAACCCGCGGGTGAATCATCTCGCCGATTCGCGGTCAGACTCCCTGTGGCGCTATTGCCAGCGCGGTCAGTCGCGGCAACCGTTACAACATTCTCTCCGATGGACAATTCAAGGTCGTCTGCCGACCACGACGTGCCGCCGGAGCAGTTGCCGGAAGCGCCATTCAATGCCCAGGTGACGCCCGCGATACCGGACGGGTCGGAAGCCGTGCCCTCGATCCGCAGCTTAGAGCCAATTCTGTCCACGTAGCCCGATGACACAGGCTTCGCAAAGGAGACCGAGGGTCCTGTCGTATCATAGGTTACTGTGTTGTCCACGCTCGTCGAGGCGGTATTGGGTCTACCCGCGGAGTCGTGAGCACTTCCAGCGCCTACTGACACAACAACAGTGCCGTCTCTGCTCATACCGCTGACCGTGACTTTGTAGTCACTGCCTGAACCGGTAACGCTTGCGGCTGTGGCACCGGCCGTTCCCAGAATGGTGACATCCTCTGCAGCAAAATCAAGCACATCCGCCGAGAATGTGACAGTAAAGTTGATCGGTGATGCGTTGGTCGGATCAGCTTGTCCGATGGCCTGTTCGACTCTCACAGCAGGCGGGGAGGTGTCTTCGCTTCCCCGCAGCGTAACTCCCCACACGTTGCCCGCTGCCGCACCTTCTTTGACCGAAGTGCCGGTTTTCACTGGTGTATCAGCAAACACATAGCCTTTCTTGGACGCAGTGACTGAGTAGTCCGACGCAGATGGAAGGTGAGTTAGAGCGTAGATGCCCCTGTCATTGGTCAAGGCTGAGTAGGTTCCTCCGCCAACCCGTGTTGCGGTGACGGCAGCCCCCTCCATCGGACGGTTGAGCGCATCCAGAACGCGACCACTGATGATCTCGCCGGCATGACCTGTTGGGAACACGTTGTAGACACAGGCGTAGATTGTAGTGAACGCGCTCAATTTGCCGTCTATCACAGGCAGGTTGTACCAGGCATTGTCGGGGCCTCCCCAGCCCATGTTCAGATGGTGATACAGAAGCCCGTTATGGTAACCGTACCCATCTGCCAGAACACCGTGACCTCCGGATGGACCGTCAATGGCCAACATCACAGGAGACGACGCATCCAGATTCGGGTTGACTATGTTAGCAAGCGCCGAGCCAATCTCTGACCCCGCGTTGTAGGCTGACACCGCGCTCGAATAGCCGTAGGTCGCTGTCAACGCCTGGGCAATCTCAGTGGGAACGGAGGATGACGAATCAGCGCTGTAGTGCGTCTCAATGGACACTCCCGCATCGTGACATACCGCTCCAATTGCCTGCCTGCTGGCGAGTGAGGTCAGCTCGTCTGGAGACGCAGACATCAAATCCCATCTGTACGGGCCGCCTGATCCGTCGCCGCCCCTGAGCGAACGCGACTGCGCAACGCCGTCCACCCTGATGCCAAAGGAAGACAATCCAACACCGTCGACAGGATACTCAAAGTATCGCATGATCTGCGCAAGTGCGGCAGCACCGCATCCAACTGGGTAGTTCGTGGCATCTCCGGGCGCACCCGGCGGGCAGTAGTAGTTGTACACTGC
The DNA here is from genome assembly GCA_964431685.1 of uncultured bacterium. Lineage (GTDB taxonomy): Bacteria > Armatimonadota > UBA5829 > UBA5829 > UBA5829 > CAYSLA01. The sequence continues at coordinate 1,579 of CAYSLA010000248.1, forward strand.
GTGTCCCCCGGCGGTCGTCTGGCCCCATTCTGTCTCAAGGAACGGGTCGACACGCGGCCCTGATACATGCGGTAGAGACAGGACATCGCGTTCTGCGGGAGTGTCGGCAAGGAGCGATCGCCACATCTGCCTGGCGTGTGCTGTCCGCGAATCCGCTTGAGCAGGTGTTCGCGTGCTGTGAAGCCTGCGTTCGATCACTCTGACCTGTTCAGTTCTGGAAGACACGTCGCGGCTTAGCATAGTCAGAAGCGGTTTAAGCCCGTCCGAATGGAAATCCGAGTTACCTGAAAAGGCGATTACTGGCTCAATGCTATCGTCAGCAGAGAGGATCAGAAATCCACTGGGCTCCAGGAGCGCAACGTAGTAAGCGGCTCTTGTGGACTCGACCCTGGTCAGTTTGATATGCCGCACCTTGCAGTCTGGCGCTACACCAAACGAGGAAGCGTTCGACGCCAACCACGAATCCGCCGCGATTCTTGCCTGGCTGCGCGTCACTGGTCTTGCAGACGCAACACCGGTCGCGGTCAGAATAGCCAACACGACGAGTGCGGTAACGGAGAGGCTTCTTGCCAGTAGACGAAAATTGTAAATCATTCCGTGAAAACTCCCATGTCTTTGCAGTGCACCATTGAGATTATCGGCATCCATTGGGCCAGACAGCAAGCCCAAGATAGATAACGCTCAGAGAACTTGCTTCGAGACCGACGAGCCGCTCACGAATACCCTTCCCTAGTATATCGCGCTAGACCTGCAGTGGACAAGAACAGATGCGCGAACGCTCTGGCTGTGATATAATCTACTCCGTGAAAACGCTTGCTGCCGCTGTCCTGCTCATCTCCATATGTCACTGCCTGAGCCCCTCCGCCACGGAAGCGGGTGCGTTGCGTGACGCCTCAAGTGTGCGTGCTTTCGTTGCCTCAATGTCCGTTGAGGAAAAGGCCGGACAGATGTTGATGGTTGGGTTTGGCGGCCCCGCTGCCGCGTCGGCTGTCCAGATGATCAGGGAGATAAGGCCGGGGGGAGTCATCCTGTTCTCTCGCAACCTGCAATCCGAGGAGCAGATTGTGAGTCTTACATCTGGTCTTCAGGCTGAATCCAGGCGCTGCTCCGGCATAGAAATGCTGATCGCGACTGATCAGGAAGGCGGAAGAGTCTCGCGTCTGCTCCCTCCGATTTGCCCTCCTCTGAGGAGCAACGCTGAATTGGCGAAGTCCGGTGGTCTGTCGGCAGTGCGTCAGCAGGCAGTCTCTACGGCTGCCGCGCTGAAGCGCGTAGGAATCAACATGAACCTCGCACCTGTGCTCGATGTGTGGACTGACCCCGCTAACAAAGTCATCGGCGACAGGTCTTACAGCTCAGATCCGCAGAAGGTCTCGGAACTTGGCCAGGAATACGTACGCACCCTGCAGTCTTTGGGAGTGCTCGCTACAGTCAAGCACTTTCCAGGTCACGGTCCAACTCCGGCAGACTCCCACAAAGAACTGCCCGTGGTGGAGTTGACTGCGGGAGAGCTCGACAGGATTCACACTATGCCGTTTGCACAAGTCATCTCGCGCGTGCAGCCCGCGGCAGTTATGACGGCGCATATTGTGTATCCGGAGCTCGACTCAAGACCTGCCACGATGTCAAGTGTAATAATAAACGACACTCTGCGGGCCCGGTTGGGATTTGGCGGTCTCGTAATCACGGACGGCCTGGAGATGGACGCGCTCCGGAAGAACTACACTGTGCGCGAGATTGTCCTCTCATCGGTAAACGCGGGCGTGGACATGCTTCTTGTATCTCACGATCAGCGCCTGGCCCGTGAGGTACGTGCAACTATCATTGGTCTGGTCCGACGCGGCGCAATCCCGGAGTCCAGACTCAACTCCGCAGTGGAGAACGTCCTCATGACTAAGGTGCGTTTCGGGATCTGCAAGTAACTGCAATTTGTAAGGAAGCGAACAATGAACTGTCTGATTCTATGCGGCAGCACTAACCCTGCGGGGCAGACCGCGCAGGCCGCTTCGGCTTTTCGTGAGGGTTTGGAAGCTTCTCAAGCTTTGGTGGAGACTGTTTTCCTGCCCAAGATGAACCTGCACCATTGTAAGCAGTGCGGCGCTGACGGTTGGGGAATCTGCCGGACGAACGGCAGATGCGTGATTGAAGACGATCTGGCCGGCCTGCTGGATAAGATCGCTGGGGCCGATATGGTCGTCTTTGCAACCCCGGTCTACTACAGCGACCTGAGCGAGTCGATGCGAGCGTTTCTTGATCGCGCGCGCAGAGTCGGTCAGATCCGCAAAGGGGTTCCCGCAGTTGGCATCTGTGTCGCGGGAGGCGGTGGAGGAGGCGCTCCTCAGTGTTGTGTGCAACTGGAAAAGATAATCGGTATAATCGGATTTGACGTCTGGGATATGGTGCCAGTAAGGCGTCAGAACCTGCAGGTCAAGACAGAGATCTTGAGGGAATCAGCCAGAAGATATGCCGAGATGATGGCACAGTGACACGACCGAGCGCTTGTCGCGGCCGGGCGTTACCAGAGCTTGTCCCGATCGTAGTTGAAAGTAGTTGAATAAGGTGGTGGATCAACCCCG
>CAYSLA010000249.1:0-1892 GCA_964431685.1 uncultured bacterium
AGCGAGTTCAGAGAATCTGAGCAGGGCGCGGCGTTTGTCGCGGGCACCTATGACGGTGACACACCGACCGACCTTCGTCGCAAGCTGCGAGACAATGGCAGCGTCATTCTCACCAACCCCGACATGCTGCACCAGGGCATACTCCCTCAGCACGCTCGATGGAACCGGTTCTTTTCTAACCTCAAATACGTGGTTATCGACGAGGTGCATTCCTACCGCGGGGTGTTTGGATCGCATCTGGCCAATGTCATCCGCAGACTACACCGTATCTGCGACCACTACGGTTCCCGTCCGACCTTCGTGTGTTGTTCCGCGACTATCGCCAACCCCAGGGAACACGCAGAAGCACTTATCGGGCGACCGGTCGAGCTCATCAACTCTCGATGGCGCACCCAAGGGAGCACGCGGAAGCACTTCGTATTGTGGAATCCCCCCGTGCTGGATACCGCTGCGACGGGCGGGTCGGATCACTGGCGAACTGGCGGCGACCGCAAGAGCCCGCTGTGGGAGGCGGTGCGGCTCATGACCAACTTCGTGCTTGCGGGAGTGCAGACGATCGCGTTTGTGCGCACCCGGCTTGCGGCGGAGCTGTTGTTCAAGAACTGCCGCGATCTCCTGAGGCCAATATCGCCCAAACTGGCGGATTCTGTGCACGCGTATCGCGGAGGCTATCTCCCGGAGGAGCGCAGAGAGATTGAGAGGCGGCTCGCAAACAGGGAGATAATGGCTGTCGCCAGCACCAACGCACTGGAATTGGGCATAGATATAGGCAGTCTGGACGCATGCATCATGGTCGGCTACCCGGGAACAGTTGCCAGCCTCTGGCAGCAGGCTGGCAGGGCAGGGCGAGGGCTTGAGGACTCGGTGGTGATACTCATTGCCCAGAACTCGCCCATCGACCAGTACCTGATGGCGCACTCCGACTATGTTTTCGAGCAGACCCCGGAGCAGGCGGTGATCGACCCGGACAACCCTCACATCGCTGTCGGTCACATCAAGTGCGCGGTGAAGGAGCTTCCGCTCGCCAAGGAGGACATTGGCAAGTTCGGGCCATATTCCGATGTGGTACTCGAACTGCTCGATGAGGACCGGTTGGTTCGGCTGATCAAGGGCAAGTGGTACTGGGCTGCGGACGACTATCCGGCGGCACAGGTAAACCTGCGCAACATATCCGGAGTGGTCTACACCATTCAGGACGAGACCGCTGAAGGTCGCGTGATCGGCACAATGGACGAGATCAGCGCGCTCAGCCAACTTCACACACACGCGGTGTATCTGCACGGGGCGGAGACGTACTTTGTCAACGAACTCGACATCCAGCAGAAGATAGCGCGTGTGGAACGACGCGAACTGGACTACTACACCCAGTCCATCCAGACCTCCCAGATTCGCATTGACGAAGTTGAAGAGGACGGTGAGGTCAATGGCAGCAGGATCGGGTTCGGAGATGTAACGGTTACAACCACGATTCCGATGTTCAAGAAGATAAAGTTCCATTCTCGCGACAGTCTGGGTTTCGAGACGCTGGAGATGCCGCCTCAGCAGTTCGAGACGGTGGCGATGTGGTTCGCCCCGCCTGCGGGAGTCGTGGCCGCGCTCCAGGCAAAGAAGATGCTGATTGGCGAAGCCTTGATTGGGGTCGCCAACGTGCTTGTGGAGGTCGCGCCGTTCTACACTATGTGCGACACACAGGATATTGGCAGCGTGGTTGACGCAAGCTGCCTGGGCGTCGATACCGTGTTTCTGTTTGACCGCTATCCCGGCGGGATGGGCTATGCGAAACGCTGTAAGGATCGGCTGCAAGAGATGCTGCAGACGGTGCTCACCATCATCTCCGAATGCGGCTGCGAGGACGGCTGTCCCTCGTGCGTGGGTGCGGCTATGCCGGCGTT
>CAYSLA010000249.1:1992-4152 GCA_964431685.1 uncultured bacterium
CTGGCCGCGGCGAGGAATGGCGCTTCAGTGATCGCCATCGAAAAAGACCAGGTCGTGGGAGGCACCACAACTATGGCCTGGATTCACGTCTGGCAACCCGTGCTGGGCGGCGGGCCATTCCCAAGGGAGCTTTGGGAACGAATGTCGGAGCTTCCCGGCGGGACAGACGGACTTCCCTATTCCGCTGGCGAGCCCGGCACGTTTGTGGGCAAGCAGATGGGTTTCGAACCGTGGGCGTTCGACTGGGTCGCAAGGCAGATGCTTGCTGAGACCGGTAAGTGCGACTTGCGTCTGGGCACTTCGCTTGTCGATGTGGATGCCAGCGACGGGCGGATCAGGTCTGTTACGGTGGAGCAGTCCGGGAAGCTCTACGGCGTGGTGGCCAGGCAGTACATAGACTGCACCTCAGACGCCGAGCTCTGCTTTCGGGCCGGCTGCGAATGCCGGGTTGGCGAGGATGCACGTTCGGAGTTTGGCGAGTCACTCGCGCCGGAAGAGCCAACAGTCCGGGTTAACCCATCCACGCTGATCTACCGCGTGCGTGATTTCGGCGAGAAGCAGAGGACCTGGCTGCCGCCAGACACTCCGCCCGATCACTGCGTGGGCGAACCGGCCTGGTGCAGGATGGCGAATGGGGACAGGCTGATAAACAGGTGCGGAATGATAGAAGGCAACACGCTTGACGCCGATTGCAGGAAGCCGATTCTGCAGGAAGCGCTCCGCAGAGTCTATGCGCACTTGTACTGGCTTCAGACAGCCGCAGGACTGGACACGTGGGGGCTGGTCGGCATCGCGCCTCAGATAGGGGTGCGCGAATCTCGCCGCGTTATGGGCGAGTACATTATGACCGAACACGACTGCATGACCGGTCTGAACGGTCAGGACCATCCGGACATCGTGGTGACGGCGGACCACACGCTGGATCTGCACAACTCGTTCGACCTGCCGGTTGCAAACGGCCCGTTCGGAATACCGTACAGGTGTCTGCGCCCCAGGGGTTTCGGGAACTTGCAGGTTGCCAGCAAGGCGGCCAGTTTCAGCCACATAGCGGCCTCGGCGTGCAGACTGCAGAGAACGGTGATGAGGATGGGTGAGGTCGCGGGAACCGCGGCGGCTATGGCGGCTGCCGAGGGGATAGATCCCGGTGCGGTTCAGATCGACGCTCTGAAAGAACAACTAATCGCTAACGAATCGGCTACGGGATGATCGAAAGGACAGAGGTGACTAAGATGACAAGTGAACTCAGCGGACAGGTGGCGATTGTCACCGGTGCGTCTTCGGGGATGGGAGAGGCTGTTGCGGAGAGGCTGGCGTCGGCTGGCTGTGCGGTAGTCCTCGCGGCCCGGAGAAAAGAGAGGCTGGATGCTCTGGCCTCCCAGATTTCCCAGGCGGGCGGCAGTGCGCTTGCGGTCCCAACGGATGTCAGGAAGAACGATGAGGTTTGCGAGCTGGTGGACAGGACGATGACGGAGCTGGGCCGGGTGGACATCATGTTCAACAGCGCCGGCTACGGGCTTGTGGGGCCGTTTTTGGATTCCAGGATCGAGGATATTATCGATCAGATCGATGCGAACCTGAACAGCGTGTGCTACTGCTGCCACGCGGTGCTTCCGCATATGATCAGCCAGAAGTCCGGCATCATTCTGAACGTCGCCTCGATAGCCGCCACCAGGCACTTTCCTCACTTCGCGGCGTACACCGCTGCCAAGTGGGGGGTCTATGGTCTGACGCGCTCGCTGTATGAGGAGGTTCGCTGCCACGGCATCAGGATGACCACCCTGTGCCCCGCGGCGGTAAACACGGAGTTCGGTGATGTCGCCGGGCTGGACCTGCCGTGGTCGCACGACGACGAAATCCAGTCGAAAGACATAGCGGACCTGGTCTTTAGCTGCGTCACACTGCCGCGCAACGTGCAGGTTGAGAGCATGGTTGTCTGGCCAGTCTGCCAGCCAACTGCGTAGCTGACGCTCGAGGTGACTGCGCGCAGGAAGTCTGTGCCACAATCGCGAATACATCGGTAGCATTGACGAGCCATGACAAAGGAAACCGCATGCCGCGACTCACTGAACAGGAACAACAGGAAGTAATCCGATTCATCGAAGCGGACAGGCCACTGCCGGACAAATACCGCTTTCTTCTGTTCGAGGACAAGCGCGAGGT
>CAYSLA010000250.1:0-1707 GCA_964431685.1 uncultured bacterium
TGCCGGATATCCTGAACTTGATTCAGGACCGGCATGACGTAGTACTCAGCGAGACCGATCTCTTACCTCCGCTGGCCATTTTTCCTCGTTTCGGCTAGAATGTAGCCAGTTTGGAGTGTCTTGCTGATAGGTCGCGATATGACCCTGACTCTGAACCAGGTTCAGGATATCAAGGTGTGCCCTGTCAGGGAAGGGTAGGCAACGGATATGAGGAAAGTCGTACTAGCGGCGTTTCTGTGGGTCGGACTTCTGTGTGTGTTGGCCGTATTGCCGGCATCGGCAGGCGCCAAGAACGTGATTCTGATGATTGCGGATGGCTGGGGCTACAATCAGGTTCTGGCGACGAACTACTACACAGGGGCTCCTGCCGTCTATGAAGACTCCACCAAAGGGTTTAAGAAGTGGGCTATGTCCACCTATCCGTTGAACCTGAGCGGTTCTCCTACAGGCAACGATGTCCAGGATGCTAGTCTTGTGTATGATCCGGCGAAGGCCTGGTCCAAAGCCGACGATAGCACTTGGAGTGGCGGTAAGCTGGTTCCAGGGGCCAACGGAGTGGCGGACGCATACGATTTTCTGAGAAACACATACACCGATTCTGCCGCAGCGGCTACTGTGCTCAACACAGGCAAGAAGACCTACAACAGCTCGATAAACTGGAGCAACACGGATCAACCCATCACTGACACGATCGCAAAGCGATTCAAGGATGACGGGCGTGGAGCGGGAGCGGTTTCCACGGTGCAGTGGTCTCACGCGACACCAGCGGGCGTTTACGCGCACAGCGCCTCAAGGGGCAGCTACGAACAGATCGCCAAAGAAGGTGTCTACGGCAAAGCAGGCGATGGCAAGACCTATGGCCCCCTGCTGGACGTGATAATGGGAGCGGGCAATCCGGACTTCAACGATAACGGTCAGCCTGCATCGAACAATCCGCAGATGGTTGGCGGGGCTGATGCCTGGGCAGCACTAAAGGAGAACACAGTGTCGGGTGTGACGCACATACAGACGCGAGCCGAGTTCCTCGCTCTTCCCAGAGGGAACGCTGTGGGTCGATACATAGGAACGTTCGCCGCCAGCTCCACCTCACAGCAGGGGAGAACCGCGCAGAACGGCGAAAACTCCGACTCACTGCCGTATACAACGCCGAGGCTCACCACGACGCCTACGCTTTCGGAGATGAGCCTGGCCGCACTCAACGTTCTGAGTTCCAACGCGAAGGGCTTCTATCTGATGGTGGAAGGCGGAGCCATCGACTGGGCCAATCACGCCAACCACAAAGGACGCATGATCGAGGAAATGATCGATTTCAACGATGCCGTGTCCGCCGTCTGCGGCTGGGTCGAAGCGCACAGCAGTTGGGACGAGACTCTTGTGATAGTGACGGGCGATCACGAGACGGGGCTGCTCTGGGGGCCGAACTCCTCGGATAGCAATCCGTTCGATCCAGTATCCGACAACGGTCCGGGCAAGATGCCAGGGATGAAGTACAACTACAGCAGCCATACAAACAGCCTGCTGCCGCTGTATGCTAAGGGTGTGGGGGCGGATTTGTTTGCTGAGATGATTGATGGTACGGACCCTGTTCGTGGAGCCTACGTGGACAACAGTGATGTCTTCAAAGTCGCCACTCAGGCCGCCGCGCTGGCAACTGCCGTGCCCGCGCAGTCCGAAGCCGAATGATCGGGCAATTGGCTCTCTGGTTCA
>CAYSLA010000250.1:1807-4134 GCA_964431685.1 uncultured bacterium
GCGCTTGCCCGTGACAGGCGGCACGCGGCACGGTTTCTGGAGGAGTTTGCCGATAGACTGATGTTTGGCACGGATATATGTGCACCCACTACTCCCACGCCGCTCGCGGATCTCCTTATTGAGATGAGAGACAAAGGTCAGATCAGCGAAACGGTGTTTGCCAAGGTTGCCAGGGAGAACGCCGTACGTATTCTAGGTCTATAGGAGACTCCAAATTGACCCAATCGAGGAAGATCACACTCGGCAGACCGGCAGTGAACTGGCTGGAAGGACTGCCTATCGGTAGTGGAAAGATCGGCGCTATGTTACTGGGAGGAGTCGAGTCCGACCGGTTTGCGCTAAACCATGAGAACCTGTGGCGCGCCGTCACCAGGGACCGAGCGGCGCCAAAGGTTGCACATCGTCTTCCGGAAATTCGCAAGATGCTTCTGGAAGGCGACTTCATGGGTGGTGGGCAGCTTGCCGCCGATGTGCTGAGTGGACGCGACCGCCGCATTCAGCCCTATCAGCCGGCCGGTGACTTCATCATCGAGTGCCCCGACCACGGAAGCTTCCGGGACTACAGCCGCTCCCTTGATCTGCGCACCGGCATCGCGCAGACAGTCTACCGAGTGGGGGATGTGACGTTTACTCGTGAAGCGTTCGTCTCTGCTGAGCCCAAGCTGATCATCGTGCGGTTGTCTGCCGACAAGCCGGGTATGGTAAACACGGTGCTTCGTTTGAGCCGGATCGACGATGAGGAATGCAGGATTCGCGAGTTTGCCGAGGGTAAGCGTTTTGGATTTGAAGGCAGGTTCAAGGAAGGCGTCGGGTTTGCGGTGGCCGGCAAGCTCTCCGTGACTGGAGGGACGTGCTCCGAAGGCGACAGGGCGAGTCTGGTGGTCTCGGGTGCGGACGAGGCGCTCGTGGTCATTGCCATCACGGTCGACTACAGTGAGCCATCGCCTGCCTGCTACGCCGCAGGACTGCTGGATCGTGCGCCAATGGACTGGAATGCGCTCAAGGCGCAACACATAGCCGAGCACGCCGCCCTGTTCGACAGGGTGAGTCTCGAGCTTGCCACGGATGAAGCCCTGGTCTCATTGCCGCTGGAAGAGAGGCTGCGCAGGCTGCGGGAGGGCGGCGACGATCCGGATCTGGTCGCGCTGTATTTCGATTTCGGTCGATACCTGCTGATGGCGAGTTCGCGGCGCTGTGATCAGCCGGCGAACCTGCAGGGACTTTGGAACGAAGAGCTCAGACCGCCCTGGGATTCCGATGTTCACGTCGACATTAACGTCGAGATGAACTACTGGCCCGCGGAGGCGTGCAATCTTTCGGAGTGCACAGAGCCCCTGTTCGACTTCATTCTGAGGCTCAGCGACAAGGCCCGCGAGGCGGCGGCCAACCTTTACGGCTGCCGGGGCGTCTACTATGCAATACAAAACGACATCTGGAACGCTTCTACTCCAGAATCCCCGTTCTGGGACGTGTGGACCGGAGGCGCTGCGTGGCTCGCGCAGCATCTGTGGTGGAGATGGGAGTACGGGCAGGACAGGGCGTTCCTGGCCGAGAAAGCCTATCCGTTCCTCAAGTCGGTCGCCGAGTTCTATGAGGACTACCTTGTGCGCGACGCCAAAGGACGGCTGGTGACCGTGCCCAGCCAGTCGCCTGAGAACCGGTTCATGGGTGGGACGGATCCGGTAAGCCTCTGCGTGAGTGCCACCATGGACATCGCGCTGATCCGGCATACGCTGGGCAAATGTATAGAAGCAAGCGAGATTCTGGGTTGCGATGCCGAGTTGCGCGGGAAGTGGAAGAGCATCATCGATGACATTCCGCCATACCAGATCGGCAAGCACGGTCAGCTTCAGGAGTGGCTCGAGGACTTTGAGGAAGTTGAGCCGGGGCACCGGCACCTGTCGCACATGTTCCCGGTACACCCGGGCGACGAGATCAATCGCGACAGCCTGCCGGAACTCTATAGGGCTGTCAGAGTATCGCTGGAGCGCAGACTCGCGTCCGGCGGCGGGCACACCGGCTGGAGCCGCGCGTGGGTTGCCTGTTTCTGGGCCAGGTTCTTCGAGGGCGCACTTGCCTATGAACATCTGCAGCACCTGATGGCCGATTTTGCTACTGATAGCCTGCTTGATCTTCATCCGCCGAGGATATTCCAGATAGATGGTAACCTCGGGGGCACAGCAGCTGTAGCCGAGTTGTTGCTGCAGAGCCACGGCGGGGTGATTCGTCTGCTGCCCGCCCTGCCTCCTTCATGGCCGGCGGGTTCAGTCAAGGGCCTTCGGGCTCGCGGCGGGTTTGAGGTGGATATCGAATGGGCCGGAGGCAAG
>CAYSLA010000251.1:0-4106 GCA_964431685.1 uncultured bacterium
GGATTCTCTATGGCCGAGATCAATTTGACAATGGGCACCAGGAGTTCATCAACTCTCTCGATCTGCCGTCAGACGTGCTTGAGCTTATCTACTATCGCAATGCGCTAAGGCTCGTGCCTGTCGCCTCTGTGCTGGAAGGGCATACCCTGTGATCGTTTGGATTTGCACTGACATGGAAGGCTTGACGGGGATTGACAACTGGGACCAGTGCTACGATCCCGACGATGAGTCATCGGTTTACGTCTACGGCAAGGAGCAGTTAACTGCGGATGTGAACGCGGCGGTCGCCGGGTGTTTCGATGCCGGAGCTACCGAGGTCCGGGTGCTGGACGGCCATGGACGCAACCGTAACCAGGGGCTGATTCGAGAGAAACTCGATCCCCGGACGCAGGTAGTGTGGCTATCTCAGACCGATCCACTTCGTTTTGAGGCACTGGATGAGTCGGTGGATGCGGTGGCCATGCTCGGGCAGCACCCGATGGCGGGGACCAAGTACGGTTTTCTCGACCATACCCAAGCGCCAAAGACGCTTTGCCGGTTTATGATCAATGGCGTGGAGTGTGGAGAGATGGCGCAGTTCGCACTCTACGCAGGTCACTTGGGCATACCGCTTGTTTATGTGTCGGGTGATGAGGCACTCTGCGCGGAGGCACGGCGGCAGTTCCCGCACGCAGGCAGCACACCGACCAAGAGAGGGACGGGCTGGGCGACATGCGACCTCTATCCGCCGGATGATGTGCGCAGAAACATCCGGGCCGATATCGCGAGTGCGCTGGCGACTGTAGACCGCTCGAATGCTTGGAAGCCGGACCTACCTATAGACATCACGGTGGAATGGGCCTACAGCGAGTTTGCTGATAACCTTGAGAAGGTGCGCGGCGTTACGCGACTGGATGCTCGCACGGTCCAGTGGACGCTGGAGACTCCGCTGGATGTTTACGGGTGGCCGTCAGAGCGGTGGCATCCGCTATCTGCCTTCGATCAAGGTAGGCAGAGTGACAATCACGAGAACAGAAAAGGAGCTGAAATGTCAAGGGGTATTGAAGATGCAAGCCGGTCTGTACCGGCCATTGCGGGCGGAGACCCGGTGAAGACCACGCCGTATGGAACGTGGGACCGTTACGCGGGCGATGAGCTTGCTCAACTGAAGGAGGTTCTTGGGCAGGGGACGTTCTTCTATGCGCAGGGCAGGAAGGTCAAGGCGTTGGAAGAACGCGTGGCCCAGCTTACAGGATCAAGGTACGCTATAGCGACAAGCAGCGGAACCGCCAGCGTACACGCCGCGATGATTGCGGCTGGAATATCACCGGGTGATGAGGTGATAGTCACCCCAATCACGGACATGGGCTCGCTTGTGCCGATTTTGTGGCAGGGCGCGGTGCCGGTATTCGCCGATGTTGATCCGCGCTCGTATGTGCTTGACCCGGTATCGGTGAAGGCTTGCATCACGGAGAGGACTCGCGCGGTCCTTGCTGTCCATCTCCTGGGCAATGCATGCGACATGGATGGGCTTAGATCCATCTGCGACGAACGCAGGATCGCGCTCATCGAGGACTGCGCGCAGGCGTGGGGGTGCACATATCGGGGCCGGTCCGTCGGATGCATTGGTAGTATCGGCTGCTTCAGCCTCAACGAGTTCAAGCATGTCTCGTGCGGAGACGGCGGAGTCGTCGTGACCGATGATGAGGCTCTCGCCAAACGTCTCCGTCTTGCGACCGATAAGTGCTACAACCGGGAAGCCGGCGCTGCCACGCGCAACCCGACGTTTCTTGCTAATAATTACAGGATGACCGAGTTGCAGGGGGCAGTCGCGCTGGCACAACTGGAGAAGCTGGGAGATATAGTTGCGAAGCGGCGCGCGTGGTGTGAGGGCTTGATAAAGCTGCTTTTCGATGCGCCTGGAATCACCCTGCCTCAGCCGACATCCGGTTGTGACCATTCGTGGTGGCGCTTCATGCTGCGCTTGCAGCCGGATGTGCTCGGCGTAGATGCGGACAGGTTCGCTGAGGCCCTCGCCGCCGAGAATATCTCGGCGGGAGCTCATTACATCGGTCAGTGCGTATATGAGTATCCGGTGTTTGTTGAGCATAGTGCATTCGAGCGCGGCGAGCATCCCTTCACGAGAGTCGAGTACGGCAGAGGAATGTGTCCTGTGGCGGAATCGGTCCTCGATACGGCGGTGGTTCTGCCGGTGAACGAGGCCTATACGGATGCTGATCTAGTGGATGTGGCGACTGCGATTACGAGGGTGGCCCGCTGGTTTGCACGGGGAAACTAGATTCAAAGACAGTGTGGGGAATATCATCGAGGTCGTGTGGCGCTCCGGGGCGGTGGAAGGTATCTGTCATATCTGGCTGGACGGCGAACAGACAAGCGCGCGGCTCCAATCGCCCGAAGTTATGTGGAATCGACCGTTTATGATTGAACTGGGAGCGTTGTCGTCGGGCCGGAAACACAGGCTGGCGGTCAGCGTCACGAAAGAAGACCATGGCGCGGGCATCTGGAAGCCGGTCGGCTTGCTGGAATGGCTGTGCGCCTGCGTTTGATAAGAGGAGGACACAATGGCAATAACCATACAAAGCGGCGTCTACGCAGAGGCGTCGGACCAGCACACTAATGAGGTCCGCTCACAGAAATACGTCAGCGGCAAAGGGTTGAGCAGGGTGGAACACCGGAGTCTGCAACGCGAATCCGACTGGAGCAACGCCGATTTCGAGCGCCGCTCCGAAGACAACGGACGCACCTGGGGCGAGTGGCAGGATGTGTACAGCCAGGGACAGGAGGTGAGAGGCGATGATGAGATCAACACCGGCTACGGCAATGAGGCGTTCAACCCCCGCCACGGCCATTTCGTCTCAGCCGGCTATCAGCGCATGTTCTTCGGCGGGCACGAGGCGGCCTATGAGCGCTACTGGAGCAAGGGCGAAGCCGGTTTTGTGGACCACGTCCTGATGGCAGTCCGTAAGGACGGAAGTGACGAGCGCGCCGTTGACCTGATAAAATACGAGGCCGGCGCCGGTTACGACCCGGACAACTGGCGCGACCCTGCATACGTCAACCACAATCGCGGCATTTGTGGCATCAATGTGGATGTGCTGGAAGACGGCGACATCGTTTTCCCCATCGAAGCGGATATCAGCGCTTGCTGCCGCATCCTCGGACTGGACGTCAACGATGTGTTTCCGTCATGCCCGGACACCATGTGCGGTCTGATCGTCGTGCGAGGTACGTTCAACGAAGCCCGCGGCAACTACGACCTGACTTTTTCTCGCCCGATTGTCATCAGCGACCTGAAGTCCTCGCGCGGCGTGAACGAACCGACGGCGATTGTGCTGCCCTCGGGCCGGATACTGGCGGTGTTCCGCGGCTCCAACGTGGAAAGCACGAACTGGCGTACCCGCATCGAGCCGGGCACGCCCTCCCACAAGTGGTACTGTTATTCGGACGACGGCGGCAAGACATTCACCGACCCTGTCCCCTGGCACTTCGACGACCGCGAGGTTTTCTACTCGGCGGCGACCTGGTCGGTTCTGCTGCGGAGCGTAAAGAACGGCAATGTCTATTGGATCGGGAATATCACCGATGCCGGCGACACCTACGGCAACTACCCTCGCTATCCGCTGGTCATCGCTCAGGTCAACGCGCGCGGTTTGCTGGTCAAGGAAAGCCTCGCCACCATAGACACGCGCAGGGCGGGCGACGGCGAGCAACTTCAGTTGTCCAACTTTAGCATCCTGCAGGATCGCGAAACCGGCCTGATCGAACTATACCTGTCGAAGCACGGCCAGCGTGAGGATTTCCCATATCAGGCCGACTGCTGGCGCTACCTCATTGACGTGGAAGGCGGTAACGAAGTAGTTGAGGAGTCCGCGTGATGACACCAAAGGAACGGATTTTTGCGGCGGCGCGCCGGTTTTCCGGAACCCGGGTGAGATCGACCTGGGCTTGGCATTTCGGGAAACGGCCCAATCACAGATTCAGTGGCGGTGAGCAGGGCGTGGCTTATTATCAGAAGATCGAGCGTAGTGACGCCGTGCGCCTGCCCAAACATAGTATGTAAAGGAGTCTATGATGAAGAAGGTATCTATCGCATCCACGTGGACCGT
>CAYSLA010000252.1:0-4084 GCA_964431685.1 uncultured bacterium
GGCTGTTCTTTGGCAAAGAGGCTGCGGCCGCACGCAGTGAGCAAATGGCGAAGGAGGCACAGGAGAAGGTGAGGACGGTCTGGATACTCTCCATCTCGCTGGTGGTGACGGTGATATGCATCTCGAATGCGCTCCTGATGTCGGTGACGGAGAGGTTCAAAGAGATAGGGACGATGAAGTGTCTCGGTGCTCTCTCGGGGTTCATCAGACAGTTGTTCGTGGTGGAGAGCGCCATAATCGGGGTGTCGGGATCGGTCGTGGGAATCGTGCTGGGTGCTTCGTTCCCAATCGTTGCGTATGGGTTCACGTATGGGTTTGGGGCTGTGTTCGGATCGATGAACTACGGACAACTCGCGCTCTATGGCTTCGCGTGTCTGATAGCGGGCACACTACTGTCTATGCTGGCTGCGATATACCCCGCGAACATAGCCGCGCGGATGGTGCCTGCGATGGCGCTCAGGAGCAATGTATAGCGATATGATAACGCCGGGATCTCCTATAGATCAACTGTTTGATGCGGCGGACTCAACCCAGAGGGCGGACTACATCATTCGAGCGGTAGATGTGAGAAAGACCTACCGAATGGGTGAGGTTGAGACGCACGCCCTTCGTGGCGCCACCCTGGACATCCGGCGCGGTGAGTACCTGTCCATCATGGGACCGTCCGGAAGCGGCAAGACAACGTTCTTCAACATGGTTGGAGGTCTGCAGAAACCTACTTCCGGCAAGGTCTACATAGACCAGGTGGACATTGCACAGCTTGATCCTTACGAACTCGCCTGGCTCCGGTGCAGGAAGGTGGGATACATTTTCCAGTCATTCAATTTGATCCAAGTGATGTCGTGCCTTGAGAACGTAATGCTGCCAATGGCTTTTGCGGGAATGTCCGGCGAGGATGCAAGGGAGAAGGCGACGGACATTCTGAAGATGGTCGGGCTGGAGGACAGGCCGCTGCACAAGCCTTCCGAAATGTCAGGTGGCCAGCAGCAGAGGGTTGCCATAGCCCGAGCGCTTGCCAACTCGCCCGCCATCGTACTCGCCGACGAGCCTACGGCGAATCTTGATCTCAAGACCGGCGAGGAGATAATAGAGCTTTTCGACCACCTGAAGTCGACTCTCGGCGTAACCATAGTCACCGCCACGCACGATGTGAAGATGCTGGACATCTCGGACCGGATTGCCTGGATTCGCGACGGTAAGCTCGAGCGCCTGGAAGCCAGAGCGGACGTCAACATTCAGGCCGGCGGAGTTGGGCACTGATCGCCGCTCTCGACATCCCGACAGAAGTACACACAAAGGCCCCGGCAGTATTCGCTGCCGTGGCCAAATACAATACTCAGTTCCGCTGCATATCCTACTACGGTCTGTATAGGGTGATGCTCGAACTGCTCAGAGTCCTGGTCGCTGGGTTGAGTGAACCCTTGACGCCTACATAGTTGCCATTGGCAACGGTGTTCGCGCCGCTGACGTGGATAATGACTCCCGATCCATCGTCAAGATCGAACGTTGTAGCTGTTCTGTTGCTCACAACGCCCCAGAGAACCCAGACATAGTTCGGGGCCGCGGAGGTCATTATCGCGTCAAGAACTGCTTTGTTGTTAGCGGTGATCTCCGGAAGCGCGGAAGCGTTTACAATCTTCACGGCATAGTCGTCCTCGTTAAGAGTCAGACCGTGCTTCCAGGCAGATGCAAACGACTTGCCGCCAGCATGCTTGGAAACCACAACATACTGCTCGTCACCGCTGACCGTCATGTCGTTCCTGAGAGTGAACGAGAAAAGCGTTCTCTTGTTCGGAGCAGTGTTGGTGTACTTTGCCCCTCTGACCGCGAACCCATAAGGTCTGCCGCCTATCTGCGGATTGTCGGTCTCTCTGCCTGACGCATACATAACCACAGACTTCTCAGTCGCGTTGATGCCGCTGAACTGCGGGTCAGTGAACACGTCGAAGAAAGAGTCGATGCTGGAAATGATCGCCGGCTTGCCGGTCAGCAGAGCAAGCTTGCCGCCGGTCTGCTGGGAGCCCGGACCATATGTGGACGCAGTGCTGAGATCATAGCCCACCATCACTTCGAAAGTGTTGCCTGGGTCGCTGCTGTCCATAATGCAATAGAGCGTTACGCTCTGTCCAGGGGCAGCGTTGATTGTGTTTCCAGGTATAGGCGTTCCCGCAGCACTCTCAGACAGCGTGAACGTCGTTGCGGCCTGCACGCCACTGGCCATCAGCGTCACCGCGACGGCCAAAGCAAGCCATAGCTGCATTCTCCTCATTTTCTGTTCCTCCATTTGGAATTTGTTCGGATACACTTGCTACAAATGCACACGCCAGAACATACTCTGTCCCGGCAGAGGCTGACATCCAGAACAGACAGCCGCGTTTTGCTGGTGCTCCAATATCCCTATATGCAATATACCACGTAGTATGTGCCGTGTCAATAGGTATTGCAAGAGCTCAGACTATGTGAGAAACCACGTCATCCTGAACTTGATTCAGGACCCATCCCTTCTCCGGATGGGTGCCGGATATCCTGAACTTGATTCAGGACCGGCATGACGTAGTACTCAGCGAGACTGATCTCTTACTAGGTATTTTGGACAAATCCAGTGTTTTTGCCGGGTCAAGCTCATGATCAGACAATGAGGACAGCATCTGGCCCCCGCATCGGAGCAATGAAGTTCCCGTCCGTCCGGCAGACACGGTGATGCACCATCGTGGAAAATGGCGTGTTGACAGACCGGCGTTTTGGTGGTATTGTTGTTATATCTTGTTATAACAAACGACGCCGGAGGCCTGGTTGAGTTGTCCGGGCGCGGAAGAGTGCGCGTCACGGGAGTTGCGGATGATGTCGGAGTTGCAGCAATATCACGTGGAAGACAGCGCCTCGGATTGCATTGCCGAGGCCATACGTAAAATGATCATATCCGGGGAGATGAAACCCGGTGACAAGATCAACCAGCGCAGCATCGCACAGCGGCTCAAGGTGACCACAACGCCTCTGCGCGAGGCTCTCAGTAAGCTAGAGCAGGATGGCACGGTTCAACGGATGACTGGCCTGGGTGTGTTTGTGCGAAAGTACACGCGCGACGAGGTCAGGCAGATATACCTTCTTCGAGAAGTGAACGAAGGACTCGCCGCTCGGCTCTGTGCGGAGAATGCTTCGGACCGGCAGATCGAACGATTGGAGTCGGTTGTCCACGAGCTCAATGCTACCCGTGAGAGTGGTGATCTGGAACGGATGAGGGCGATCGAGATGACTTTTCACGAGCGCATCGCCGGGCTGTGCGGAGCGCCGATCGTCGAAGAGCAGATCAGGAAGATGATGTTCATCCGCTCCACCATTATGAGCCTTTCCGGACCGATCTCGAAAGATTACGATTTTGCTCCCGAGGCCGACCACGGAGAGATCGTTGCGGCTCTGCGATTGCGCGACGGGCTGGGTGCCGAGGCAGCAATGAGGAAGCACATTGCCAACGGATATCGATCATATACTGACTGGCTTGACCGTATGGAGGATCAATCGTGACAGAAGAGGCTCTTGTCGGAAGAGTAGTAATGGTGACGGGCGGCGCAACCGGCATAGGCGCGGCATGTGTTGAGCTCTTTGCATCGCAGGGTGCGCGCGTGGCCTGCTGCTACAACAAGAGCGCCGAACCGGCCGACAAACTCGCTCGCAAGATGGACCAACAGAATACTCCCATTTTCACTGTGAAGATGAATGTCGCCTGCAGCGGCGAGGTTCAAGAGGCCACTGAGAGAATCCAGGATCACTTCGGTTCGCACGTTAGCGTGCTTGTCAACAACGCGGGCGATCAGATACGGGCGATGCCCGTAGAGGAGATGGACGAAGACCTGTGGGACCTTGTGCTGGCTGTTAATCTCAAAGGTGCATTTCTCTGCTCCAAATACTGCATTCCCGGCATGAAGAGAGCGGGTTGGGGCAGAATCATTAACATGAGTTCCATCTCGGCCAGAAGCGGAGGTGGGCCCGGGGCGGCGCACTATGCGGCCAGCAAGGCGGGGCTGGAGTCGTTTACCCGCAGTCTTGCCAAGGAACTCGGGCCGTTTGGCATCACCGCAAACGCCGT
>CAYSLA010000253.1:0-4025 GCA_964431685.1 uncultured bacterium
GTATCGTCTTGCTCAGGATTCCCTGCTTTGGAAATTCTATCAGTTCGTTCAGATGCTCTACGCGGTTCATTGCGGGCTCCTTGATTCGCCGTTTTGTTCAGACACGAAACTCTATCACAGCACCGGACGTACCGTCAACGTTCGTGGCTGCAGACCTGCAGGAGGGCGTAGAAGCCCTAACCTGCGATATACAAAACGCGGTTTGCCGGTCGAGCGTAGGGGAACACTTCAATGTGTTCCCGCTTGTGGCACAGATTCACGGGAGGGCGCGGAAGCCCTGCCCTACTCTCCAGGAGTGTGCGACTAGAAACAACCAGAATTCTCGACATGGCAGGCTGGCTTGTGTTATCATTCAACCGACAAGAAGCGACTGGTGGACAGCGCGCCCACGGCGGTCAACATACTGACACGGCCCGGGCGCCTGACAGATCTGGACGTGGATTGGACTGCAGATCATGAGTCAGACTGTAATAGAAAACCCGATAATCAACTCCCCATTTGAGGAACCCACGCGCCACTTCAGGTTCGATGACGATGGCATAACGAATAACATCGATCAGACGCGTCGCATCAGCTCCTACTTTATCCCCGTCGCCCAACCCAGGAGAACGGGCAGGCAGCTTCCTCTAACGGATTGGATTGCCGAACGCATAGAGCCCAACGATGAGATAAACCGCATCCGGTCACGGGTAGCGCTCTGGCGGCAGGGAGGCTATCCCAGCATTACCAAAATGTCTTCTCGCCTGCTCGAATACTGGCAGCGCGAGGACCGAGAGCGGCGTCTGTTCTTCTGCCAGATCGAAGCTCTGGAGACCGTCATCTACATCACCGAGGCCGCAAAGAAATACGGCGACGCCTAGATAGAGAACGCACTTCGCGAAGCAAACGACGGCGCGAACCCCGGCCTCTCCAGACCGGCGTTCAAGATGGCTACGGGTAGCGGCAAGACCGTCGTAATGGGAATGCTCATTGCCTGGCACGCTCTGAACAAGCTGGCGAACAGCCAGGACGCACGATTTTCCGATACTTTTCTGATCGTCACACCCGGCATCACCATTCGCGACCGTCTGCGCGTTCTGCTGCCAAACGACCCGGGCAACTACTACACCGCGATGGACCTTGTCCCGCCGGACCTCCAAAATGAGCTGAACAAAGCGAAGTTCATCATCACCAATTTCCATGCGTTCAAATGTCGCGAGACCATCAAGGCTGGGAGGCTGACCAAGGCGATCCTTGGCAACGGAGACAAGGGCGTATTCACGGAGATGCCGGATCAGATGGTGCGACGGGTCTGCCGCGAGATAGGCAACAAGAAGAACATTGTCGTCATCAACGATGAGGCCCACCACTGCTATCGACGCAAACCAGACGGTGAGGAGGCCAAACTAACCGGTGATGAGCGCAGA
This sequence comes from uncultured bacterium, assembly GCA_964431685.1. Classification (GTDB taxonomy): domain Bacteria; phylum Armatimonadota; class UBA5829; order UBA5829; family UBA5829; genus CAYSLA01. Next base: position 1,407 of record CAYSLA010000253.1, read on the forward strand.
GAAACTGAGAAGCGCGAAGAGGAAGCCCGCATCTGGATATCGGGCATCGAGGCAGTGAAAAGCAAGATGGGCGTCAAGGCCATCTATGATCTTTCCGCTACGCCGTTCTTTCTTCGTGGCTCAGGATATCCCGAGGGGACGCTCTTCCCGTGGGTCGTATCTGACTTCTCCCTAATTGACGCCATAGAATCAGGCATCGTGAAGGTACCCCGGGTGCCGGTCGCCGATGATGCCGTGCAGGGTGATCAGCCGACATACCGAGACCTTTGGCTGGGGATTCGAGATCACTTGCCGAAGAAAAGCCGCGGGACGGACGCCATCGGAGGGGAGCCAGAGCTTCCGGTCAAACTGGAAACGGCGCTCAAGAGCCTGTACAGCAACTACGAGAAATACTACTGCAGATGGGAAGAAAACACGGAAGCTCGTGAAAACGGCCAGACCCCACCCGTGTTCATTGTGGTCTGCAACAACACGAACGTATCCAAGATGGTTTTCGACTACATCGCCGGATGGGAGAAGAAGCTTCCGGACGTTTCAGCAGTGGTCGTCCCCGGCAGGCTGCCCATCTTCAGCAACGTGGAGAGCGGCGATTGGCGCGCCCGCCCCAACTCAGTTCTAATCGACAGCCAGCAGCTCGAATCCGGCGAAGGAATGAGCGACGATTTCAAGAAGATCGCCGCCCGCGAGATTGAAGAGTTCAAGTCGGAATATCGCGCCCGCTTCCCCGGCAGAGACGCGGATCAGCTCACGGATGAAGACCTCCTCCGAGAAGTGATGAACACTGTCGGCAAGCCGGGTCGACTCGGCGAGCACGTAAAGTGCGTAGTATCCGTCTCCATGCTCACGGAGGGCTGGGATGCCAACACGGTCACGCATATTCTTGGCATCAGGGCGTTCGGAACCCAGCTTCTCTGCGAGCAGGTCATCGGCCGCGGGCTGCGGCGTATGAGCTATGCTCTGAACGCTGACAACAGATTTGAGCCGGAATATGCCGAGGTCTACGGGGTGCCGTTCAGCTTTATTCCGTGTTCCGGCTCAACCACAGATCCAAGACCCGGCCCAATGCCGACACGAGTGCGGGCACTGGAAGACCGTATCGAATGTGAGATCACCTTCCCCAGGGTCATGGGGTATCGATATGACATCCCAACTGACAAGCTGTCCGCACAGTTTGGCGAGGATGCTTGCCTGGCGCTCTCGACCAATGAAGTTCCGTCGTGGACAGAGAACGCACCGATAGTGGGCCAGTCCAGCATTCACACGCTGGAGGATCTGAAGACAAGGCGGATGCAGGAAGTGGCGTTCTTGATCGCCAAGCTCGTCCTTGAGAAGTACTTCAGACAAGACGGGGAGACGAGGCCCCAGCATACTTCAGAGCATTGTTTCGATTCTGGGGTTCAGGCGTGGCTGTTCCCGCAAGTGCTCGATATCACGCGAGACTGGTTGGGCAAATGTCTCAAGTGCAAGGATAACACTTTCCCTCAGATGCTACTTCTTATCGAATGGGCACACGATGCGGCCGACCGCATATACAGGTCGATAGTCTCCGCAGCCGGCGGCGACAGAAGGCTTCTGCCCATACTGCGGCCATACGACACTGTCGGCTCGACCAGATATGTCAGTTTCAACACTCATTTGCCCGTCTACGCCACCGACCCACGGATGTGCCACGTCTCACACACAGTGGTGGACAGCGGGTGGGAGGCGGCTGTGGAGGAACGGCTCGAAAAGATGGACGAGGTCGTTCACTACGTCAAGAACAACCAGAATCTTGGGTTCTACATTCCCTACACGATCAATGGGGAGGAAAGGAATTACCTCCCAGACTTCATCGTGCATATAGACGATGGACACGGCGCAGATTTTCTGAACTTGATCGTGGAGGTATCCGGCGAGCAGCGCAAAGACAAAGCAGCAAAGGTGTCGACTGCGCGCACCCTCTGGGTTCCGGCGATCAACAATTCCGGCGCATTCGGCCGATGGGCGTTTGTTGAGGTAAGCGACCCGTGGGATGCGAAGGCCACGATACGTTCTGTTCTGAAATGTGGGGTAACGGATGAGTGACACTGCTAATGTAGTGGCCGGTTCAATGAAGTCGACAGCAAAGGCATCGAGCTTGCAGCCAGGGACTGCGGCCTCGTCCCGCTCAGGATAGACGCAAAGGAGACTAACGAGAAGATATGCGATGAGATACTAGCTGAGATACGGCGCAGCAAGCTTGTGGTCGCTGACTTTACTGGCTCACGGCCCGGTGTGTATTTTGAGGCGGGCTTTGCGATGGGCTTAGGCATCCCTGTAATCTGGACGTGCCAACACGATGACGTTGGCAAGCTGCATTTCGATACACGGCAGTATGCTCACGTTTGTTGGGACGCCGCCGCAGACATGCGTACGAAACTGCGGAACCGGATAGCGGCTACAATTCCGGGCGTAAAACAAGACTGGCGTATGGAATAGCGCGGGTGGCTGGTAAGCCTTTCATGGCACTCGTTGAAGCGCACGGCTCAAGACGAGTTTGGGTTGTACGTATGAAAGTAGGAGAGCACTTCAATTTGCTCCCGGTTGCAGGTTATGGCATGGGGACTCGAGGGAGGGCGTTGAAGCCCTCCCCTACGATAT
>CAYSLA010000254.1:0-4014 GCA_964431685.1 uncultured bacterium
GGATTTCGGGCAACTAGCTCAAAGAACCCATTATGCTTCGGGACGGGTGTCCCGAAGTATACGGGGTTTATCGGCGTTGATCTGACCCGACAGACGACGTTTCTCCTCCTGCATAGGCAAAGCGGCGGTCTGCCCCGTCTCGTCATCCAACCGCCGGATGACGGTGCGATCTCGATTACCTGGCATAGGTGTTTTTCCTTCGGGAAGGTGCTGATAGATACTTCGCGGGCGTGTGCCCCGAAGGCGGCAGGCCAAATCATTTGACAGCCCGCCGGGTGCCGCCGTATACTCCAGACATTATGTCAACAGAGCAGATTGCGCCCCCACAAGAGCTTATTGAACTGATCGCACGGTTTAAGGAACAGGCGGACGACTACCGAGCCGGCAAGTACAACGAGACACAGGTTCGCCGCGAGTTTATCGACAAACTGTTCGGTCTTCTGGGTTGGGACGTCGACAACAAGCATGGCTGTGCGGAGCAGTACAAAGACGTCATCCACGAAGACGCTATCAGAGTTGGCGGGCTGACAAAGGCCCCGGACTACTGCTTTCGCATCGGCGGCACGCGCAAGTTTTTCGTTGAGGCCAAAAAGCCGTCGGTCAACGTGCGGGAAGACGTCTCCGCCGCATATCAGGTCCGGCGGTATGCGTGGTCGGCGAAGCTGCCCCTAAGCATCCTGACGGATTTCGAGGAGTTCGCGGTCTACGACTGCCGCAAGCGCCCTGAGAAAGGCGACTCCGCGGCTACCGGACGCATCCTCTATATGACCTATACCGAATACGCTGCGCGATGGGCTGAGTTGGCAACCACGTTCTCGAAAGACGCCATTCTGCGGGGCGCGTTCGACAGGTTCGCTGAGTCTACGAAGGGCAAGCGGGGCACGACGGAGGTTGACGCCGCATTCCTCTCGGAAATCGAGTCGTGGCGGGATGTTCTGGCAAGGCATCTGGCGCTGCGTAACCCGGCGCTTACCCAGCGTGAACTGAACTTCGCCGTTCAGCGTACCATCGACCGCATCATCTTCCTGCGCATCTGCGAGGATAGAGCGATAGAGCCCTACGGGCAGCTCCAGGCACTGGTCAACGGCCCGAACATCTACCCGCGCCTTTGCGCCATTTTTGAGCGAGCGGATGAGCGCTACAATTCGGGCCTGTTCCATTTCCATTCCGAGCGGGGCCGGTTTGAAGCCCCGGATGAGCTCTCCAAGACTCTCGCCATAGACGACAAGGTGCTCAGGGACATTCTCAGGCGGCTATACTACCCGGAGAGCCCCTACGAGTTCTCCGTGCTGCCCGCGGACATTCTCGGGCAGGTATACGAGCAGTTCCTCGGCAAGGTGATCCGGCTCACGCCGGGTCATCAGGCGAAGGTCGAGGAGAAGCCGGAGGTCAAGAAGGCCGGTGGCGTATACTATACGCCGACCTACATAGTGGACTACATCGTCCGGCATACCGTGGGCAAGCTGCTCGAGGGCGGGACGCCGAAAAGCGCCGCTGAGCTGAGGATACTCGACCCCGCTTGCGGCTCGGGATCATTTCTCATCGGGGCATACCAGCACCTGCTTGACTGGCACCTGCAATACTATCTGGATGATGGGCCGGAGAAGCACTCCAAGGGTCGAGACCCCGCGCTGGTGCAGACCCACGCCGGCTGGAAACTCACCACCGCTGAGCGAAAGCGCATATTGCTGAACAACATCTATGGTGTGGATATCGACTCGCAAGCCGTGGAGGTGACCAAGCTCTCGCTGCTTCTGAAAGTGCTGGAAGGCGAGACCGAGGAAAGCATCAACGCACAGATAAGCATGTTCCGCGAGCGCGCCCTGCCCGACCTCGGCAGCAACATCAAGTGCGGCAACTCGCTCATCGGCCCGGACTTCTACACCGGCCAGCAGCAGCTTGCGATTATGGATGAAGAAGAGATGTACCGCATCAACGTCTTCGACTGGAACTCCGACACAGACGGCTTCGGGATGATTATGAAGGCGGGTGGGTTTGATGCGGTGATTGGGAACCCGCCGTACATACGAGTGCGACTGTTCAAGGAACTTTGCCCCGAACAGGTAGGCTACCTGGAATCAAACTATCGCTGTGCTGTGCACGTATGGGACATCTATTTGCTATTCATGGAGAAAGTGCTGGCGCTGCTGAGCAAAGGTGGGCGATTCAGTTTCATCGTTCCGATCCAGACTCTGCACCAACCGAACTGCGAAAGCCTGCGCGAAATGCTGCTGGCCCAGACTGCCATAGACGTGGTAGCCGATCTGTCGGGGCTAAACGTATTCCGAGATGCAATCGTCAAGAACTGCATTCTGGTATGCGAGAAGGGCAATGGTGACGAAACCGAGATCAAGGCATTCAAGCCAACTATCCCGGAAGCGCTACTGGAGGAACCGTGGTCTGTGTGGCCTCAGAAGATGGCAGCAGGGAACGCAGGTCATAGCCTGAAGGTTGATCTGCTCTCACCCACAAAGGTATTGTGCGACAAGCTCAAGCTAGAAAGCGTAGAGCTTGGGGCGATGTGCTACGTCACTTTTGGGATGAGGTCGTGCGCCAAGGGCAAAGGCCAAGGGGGAAAAGACAGACTCATCACCGACGATCCATCTGCCCCGAATGCGAAACCTTATCTGGAGGGTAGAGACATCAATCGCTACCGAAAGAATCCAACTGGGCGGTTCCTGCGGTACGAACCGGAAGACATGTATAGCCCAAGAGTTCCCGAGTTGTTCGATGCTGAGAAGATCGTCTCTCAAACCATGCTGTCGAAGATGCGGTTAGTGGCTACTTACGATGCAGATGGGTACTACGTGGAACAAAGCCTTCTATGCATTATCCCCCACGGCCTGATTACACCAGATTCTCCCGCCAAAGCTCCGCCTCTCAAGTTCATACTGGGTGTAATGAACTCCACGCTAGAGAGCTTCTATTTCAGGACGGCCATAATTGACTATTCATTGGGTGGTGGCCTTGTTCACGCGACACCAGGGTCGCAGAGCTGTCTGATTATCCCAGAAGCCACGGAAGCAGACGTAGCAGTAATGGTGTCTTTGGTAGAGCAAATGCTCGACCTGAACAAGCGCCTTGCATCGGCAAACACTGAGCAGGAAAAGACAGTGCTGAAACGTCAGATCGACGCCACCGACCGCCAGATCGACGCGCTGGTCTACGAGCTTTATGGCTTGACTGAGGAGGAGATTGCGTTGGTGGAGAAGGGAGGGTGATGGACGAGATGGACATGAATGGACAGGAAACGGGGAATGGACAGAATGGACAACAGGCCGAATAGACCGGGGGCGGGGCCGGATAAGCCCGGTGGCGAGCAGCTTATACCGAAACACGGCGGGTACCGCAAGCTCAAGAGCTTTCAGGTTGCGCAGTTGGCCTACGATGTCACGGTCATCTTCTGCAACCGCTACATCGATCGTCGCAGCCGCACTCACGACCAGATGATACAGGCGGCGCGTTCCGGTGTCCAGAACATAGCCGAGGGCAGCCAGGCGTCCGGGACCTCCAAGAAAACAGAACTGAAACTTACAAACGTCGCCCGTGCCAGTCTGGAGGAACTTCATCTGGATTATGAAGACTACTTGCGCCAGCGCGGACTGGCGGTCTGGGCCGCAAACGATCCACGGCGTTCCCGGCTGATCGCGCAGCGCCCCGCCACGGTCGATGACGTAGCCCAGTGGGCGCGCCATACGCACCAGAACAGCCACCGTCCCGAAGACCCGTCCACCTCGTCCATTCCGTCCATTGGGTCCACACCCACCGTCCCATACCCCGAAATCGTCGCAAACGGAGCTCTGGCGCTAATCTCAGTGGCCTGCAGCCTGCTTGATCGTCAACTGGCTGCGCAGGCGGAAGCGTTCGAGAATGAAGGGGGCTTCACCGAACGGCTCTACCGCATCCGGAGCAGAAAGAAGACCAATGGCTGACCGATGGCTCAGTTTGCACTTCGGGTGTCGGGTGTATCGGGAATCTTGTTCCCGATACGCAGGTGAGTTTCGGGAATAAGTC
>CAYSLA010000255.1:0-3971 GCA_964431685.1 uncultured bacterium
ACGATCACCACACTCTTGCCGCTGCGAATGGCGTTTATGGCATCCTCTCTGATGGGAGGTAGAGGTCGGTGATTCCGAGCCGCTCGAGGGTCGAGGGGCACCACCGGGTGGAGGCTTGCCTCCAGATCGCCAAAGCGAGCTGGTCGAAGAGTCCAGCTCTCGAACCCCGGCAAGTTGATCCTCGAAGAAATCCTGCCTGGTAACCTGGTTGATGAATGCCGATGTGTCCAGAGAAAGCCCCCCGTTTGGTGATAGTGTCATTATAGCACTTCGGGGGGAGATAGGGGGAGGAATGGACGGGGATGGACCGCAGTGGACGGGATGGACGTTGCTACGGGGCGTGGTCAGCGGTTCTTCTTGAGCCTGCGAGCTCTCGCTGCGAGAGGGTCGCCGGTGGTGATGGGCGCGGGGGAGGTCGGGCTTGCTGAGAGAAGACTGCGTAACAGACTCATCGCTCTGAGCTTTGTCGTAGGCCGTTTGCTCAGGGCTCGGGACGCAGATGTCCTGGGCGGCTCACTAGAAGCGGACGGTGAGTTCTTCGCCCTGATCCGCCGTGCAAGTTCGCGGTTGAAGTCGCGCCTTCGCTCGTGGCGCCGCGGCAACATCCGGCTTGGGAAGCTGGTCGCTCTTCTCGATATCCGGAAGAGAAGTGATGATCGCGGGATTGATGTCGTGAAAGACCGTTGGCTCTCTCATGCGCTCCAGCCGGCGACGCACAGACATCTCCAGATAAGTTTTCACTCTCCTCAGCCGATTCAACCACAGTGCCCACGTCCGAGTTCACAAGGTTTGACCCATCGCCAATCAATCCCTCGAGGATGACAATGGCGGCCTTCTTGCTTGGGATGGAGCCTTCTCCGCGTTCAACGTTCCACGTAGAGTAGCCCCTCAGCGGCTTGCCGACACAGCACGGGCAGCCATCGCGACATTCACACTCGAGAATGGTCTTGAGCACCGCGGGCATGATCTCGCGGGGATTCTCGTAGGCCTTCTGCCGTGAACCCAAGCCCGTGAGGGTATCGCTCGTATATGAACATCGCGTTCCACGGCGAATTGGCGCAGCCGATGGTGTGCGAGAAGTCCAGCGTGTCACAGGTCATAAACATCGGCAGGATCATGCGCGATGCGTACCCGATGCCCCTCATTCCGCTATGGGCGTCCAGACCCATCGTTCTTACACGAGCCATCAGCTCCTCCGACGGCACAACCCACATCGCCATCGTCTCGAGCACAAAGGTCGGCAACTCCAGCCCGTGCCACGATATCGCGTCCAACTCGTAGAATCGCACTTTCTCATATCCCCACGTGCGGAAATACGCCGTGACTTCACCCCAATAGGCGTTGCCTGTGCCAAAGGACTTCTCTCGAAGCCGGTGGTCGATGTGGTGAACGTCAGTGCCTCCCAGCGGCTGGGTGTAGTAGTCGACTTCCTCTCGCTGCACTTTCGCGACCGCGCGGTCAAGATCGAGATCAAGCACCCGGTAGGTTTCGCCCTGGTGAATGTATATGGCCTCCGGGTGTAGGATGGGCGGAGCATCGAACTTGTCCACCTCGCCGATCACTTTGCCTGTCCCAACATCCTCAATTACGACGTTCTTGTCCGAATAGTCCCGCAGCGAGACCTCGAAATGTGGTATCTCCTTGGCTGAGTGGTACCACTTGCCGCGTATGTGCCGGAGTTTCAGGTTCTCCTGGAGCACTCGAAGCACCAGTTCCGCCCTGTCGCCAAACAGCCCCACTTCGTCATCAGGCAGCGGCAACTCACAGGCAGCGCAGCGCAGGTGGCCCATTATCACATACGGGTTGTCTGGGTCCAGGACGGCCTCTTCAAGGGGGTTGTCAAAGACATAGCCGGGGTTACGCATAATGAACTGGTTGATGGCAGTGTCCAGCCCCACCAGCACCGAGAGAGTATCCTGATGCCCGCGCCCTGCCCGTCCGGACTGCTGGTAGAACGAAGCCAGCGTACCGGGATAACCAACGATAATGCTGGCGTCCAGGCAACCCACGTCAATGCCAAGCTCGAGTGCCCTGGTGCTGGAAACCCCTATAAGCTCGCCCTCCGCCAGTTTCCTCTCGATCTCACGGCGTTCTTCCGGCAGATAGCCTGATCGGTAAGGTGTCACCTTGTTTGCCTGCTGCGGGGCGATCCGAGTCAGCCTGTCGCAGGTGTAGCGGTGGATCATCTCGGCGGTCATACGGGCTTTCGAAAAGGTGATCGTGCCGACTCCACGCGCAACAAGCTCGGACATCAGCTCGTGGGCTTCGACATTTGCGCTTCTTCTCGACCTCCAGGGGCTCTGCCGGATGCGCGGCGGGTTCCAGAACACATAGCTGCGCCTGCCGCGCGGGCTCCCGTCATCATCAATGAGCTGCATAGACGCTCCGGATATAGTGCCGGCCAATTCAAGGGGATTGCCTATGGTGGCAGAACAGGCTATGACTCGCGGATCGCTGCCGTAGTGCCTGCAAAGCCTCCGAAAGCGTCGCATCACGTTTGCCATATTGGACCCAAATATGCCCGAGTAGACGTGCAGTTCGTCAACAACCATTATCCTGAGATTCGCGATCAGCCTGGCCCAGTTGGAGTGTCTGGGCATGAGACCAGCGTGCAGCATGTCTGGGTTTGTGAGGATCACGTTGGCGTTGTCGCGAAGTCTGCGGCGCAGAGATGTCGGCGTGTCCGAATCGTAGACCCCAATGAGCCTGTCGGTCAACCCGGCCTGCTCCATCGCCGCGGACAGGGAGCGGAACTGGTCCTGGCATAGCGCCTTGGTGGGAAAGAGCAGCAGGGCGCGTGCGTCGGGGTCGGCCTCCAACACCTCGATTATGGACAGTTGGAAGCACAGAGACTTCCCGGAGGCCGTGCCAGTGACAATCAGCGCGTCTCTGCCCTCCCGCACAGCGTCAAGCGACTGGGCTTGGTGGCAGTAGAGCCGATCTATCCCTCGTGCCAGGAGCACTCTTTGAGCGCCGGGAGAAACCGGGCTCGCGGGGTCGGCGTATCGGGCTTCCAGGGCAGGCTCCTCGCGATGGTAGACGACCTGCCCTGCGTATTCCGGGTTTGACAGTATTTGGCTCAGAAATCGTTCTACGTCCATGAAATTACACGGGAGCACGTGGAAGTGCTCCCCTACGTGAACCGCAAAAGCCCGTAGGGGAGGACCTCTGCGTCCTCCCAGGGCTGCAAGACCGGCACGCGGGAGCACGTGGAAGTGCTCCCCTACGCTGTCCAAAACGTCATTTTGCCGACAACTGGAACCTGTCCACAAACTCTAGCGTGACACGCCGCAGGTCATGGTCCAATATCGCCAGCACCTTTGTTGAGATGCTTTCTGGAACCGTGCCGTAGAACGCCTGCGCGATACCGCCGGTGATGCAGGCCAGAGTGTCGCTGTCCCCACCCAGCGATATGGCGTTCCGGATAGCGTCCTCGAAGTCCGTCGAATCCAGAAACGCGGCAAATGCCTGAGGCACAGTCCCCTGGCTCGAAACATCGAACTTGTAGTTCGGCCGAATCTGATCGCACGCAGCGGAGAGATCATATTCGAAAGCGGCTTCGATATACTCCCTGATCTCTTCTTTGGACGAACCGCCGCGAGCGAGGAATATGGCAGCCGCAGTCGCCTGCGCTCCCTTAATACCCTCGGGATGGTTGTGCGTGAGCGCGGTGTAATGCTCGGCCTTGGACAGCACCACATCCAGCGTGTCGTAGGCGAAGCCGACCGGGCTGATGCGCATCGCAGCGCCATTACCCCAACTGTTGTAGGGCTCGCTGCGGTGCGAACTCGCCCAGGAACTGAAATTGCCGCCGTATCCAGCATGAGGATACCGGCGATAGTAGTCTTTCATCGTCTCAGCATAGTCTCCGGAGTGGAGGATGGCGTCCGCAAGCGCAACTGTGAGCACGGAGTCATCCGTGAAGTCGCACTTTGGACTGAAGAGCTCGAAATCCTTGGTCTTGATATTGT
>CAYSLA010000256.1:0-980 GCA_964431685.1 uncultured bacterium
GCGATAGACGTTGTACCCAGTGGCATCGGGTACTTCACTCCAGTAGAGAAGCACTGTGCTGGCACTTGACGGTGTTGCAAACAGGCCATCGGGTGGCAACGGAGGGCAAATGGCTGTAAAATCGGCTGGGTCAGCCAGTCTCAGCGTTCGTCCATATCCTGATGAATAGGTGGCCAGACCAGAAATCCCGGTGACCGCTACTTGATCTCCAACACTTGGCGTATACTGGGTAGCACCAACCATGCGAACTCCCTGAATCGAAGTACCATCATCTTGTGTGCCATCGGCGCAGTTGGAACCGTCATCAATATATAGGAAGCCGCTATCTACGTGAGTCACCTTTCCAGATGCTCGAACGAGTAATCCCACGTTGTTAAGACCAGATGCCCCTTGCGCTCCATTGGTCAGGACGTTGACTGAACCTCCCGCCAGATTCAGATTGGTCGTGAACATGGGTGTCACTGAGGTATACTCGATTGGATAGCTTGTATAGGATGCTTCTATTACGCGCTCGCCATCGAGACTTGATAAGCTGCCCCCAATATCGACTACTGCCCCAGGGAAAACGCTGTAGACGTTGTAGGGGTCATGGACGCGGATGCCAGACGATCTGCTCGACTCCTGAATATAGTAGGATTCCTGCTCTAGGAACACTCGGGACACTACCTTCCCGACCAATTGAGCTGTCAGTGTAGCCGTATCGCTGAATGTCTTTGCCCACGCAATGCTGCCCTCAGGGGCAGTCTGCACGCTTCCAACAAAATCGCCTTCTGTCCAGTTCGTGCCGGAATCGACCTCTATCCAGTAGTTGTTCCCGGCATCCTTCTGGATGGTCCCGACGATCTTGTTGATTCTACCTGTGCCAAGATTGGCTGAGCCGCTGTACCAGACGGTAATGCTGTCTGCCGGACTATCCTGCCCGAGAGTGAAGTAAGCTGCCGTTGCACTGCTGAACGGGCGACATTGAAGTTCGACCAGAC
>CAYSLA010000256.1:990-3878 GCA_964431685.1 uncultured bacterium
GACTGCGTTCTGTGGAACTATACTGTGCTTTAGCCTCGGATATGGTTGCGCAATAGACAGGTGCAGATTCAGAATCCAGGGCATCTGGCATAGGGGGAAGGTCGTCTTCGTCCATAGTCGATACACTTGCTGAACTGACATGACTTGCACCTGATAGCTCAGCGAGCGAACGCTTGTTGGGCCACTCGATGCCCAAACCTTTGAGCGGGGGGAATAAGAACGGCCTTCCCCTCTGGTCGCAGTAGATGAGAACACTCTCAGGGGAAACGATAAGAACCTTTTGACTGACTGTGCCACCGTCTCGGGAGACACATGAAAGGCTTGAAAGCACACCCGTAAGGTCACAACTCCAGTATGGTGAGACTGGTAGAGGCAGTGTCGAGACAACAACAAGACGGGGGCGCGTGGGTTGTGCTTGGCAGAACTCCTTGACTGCAAACGACCGCCCACTTCGGCCTGTCCTGTAGATTTCTTCGCACGACAGGGTAATTCTGCTTCCGTCAGGCTGGGTGAGGCACGCACCAATGTCGTCTTGAAATGGTACACTGCCCCGTGCAATTCCGGACGCCAGAAGATGAACAACGAGAAACGAATACAGCAATACTCTTGGGCACAGCTTCACAATGATTCCTCCTTGTTGTTTTGGTAGATAATCGACTGTGTGTTTTCCTGTTATGATATTCCTTTGCTCAAATGCGGTCAATAGACGATACTTCAAAGTTGCTGGTTGTTCAATGGAGAACGAACAAGTGCCAGCTTGCTGCCATGCCACTGTATCAGACTTTGAATGGACTACGCTTGTTCCCTTTTAGCTCCAGACATTCTCGCGCATGTCCACATTCACATCCGGTAGCGGCCATATGGGTCCTGAAGGATTTGACTAGTGGTCGCTCGAGCCGCCTGCAAACCCATACTCCCCTCTTTGTTGCTCCCAGTCATCGGGCACGACTCCGATGAGCATATTGAGTGAGAACTCCCGGGGCTCGTTGCCGTCGAGTATGTCCGCAACAATATCCGGCGCAAGCGACGCCATCCGAACCAGGCGCGCCATGTATGCTTCGCCAATTCCGAATTTCGCCGCCATCTCACGTAGCGACGAAAACCTGCCCGATTCCAGCATCTCGCAAAAGAGGTGACCGCGGGCAACCGCGACGGCAATGGCCTCGGGGTAATCCTTTCGCTGTTCACGTTCAACGGGCCTGTGTGTCTCGGGCAAGAGTATCTGAGTCTTGCCCCTGGGCTTTCTTACCTTCATCGGGATGCTTATCCGGACCCCTGTCTGGGTGGGTGTGACTGCTGTGCTCATCGCATGCTCCTTGTGTCGGCCGTGTTATTGAGTTCGGCCATGAGTGTGTGCAGACCGTTGGTGCGGTAGCGGATGTCGATTTGGTCGGGGTAGAGAGTGACCTGCTCGACCAATAGCTGGACGATGCGCCGCTGCTCTGCGGGGAACAGTTCCTCCCATATCGGATCCAGGGTCCGCAGTGCCTCGGCGACCTCCTGCTCGTCTATGCTCTGGGACTGGACTGTGAGTACTGCGTCATCGATTTGGGTGATACGCGCGAGATTCACGTCCATCTCCCGCTTGATCTCTACGAGTTCATTGGAGGAAGCGCCCGGCTTCTCGGACAACTCGACCGCCCGATGCTGCAGCTTGCCCAGTCGCACGTCGAGTTCGGCCTTCTCCATCTTCAGCCGCGCTATCTCGTCCACCTGCAGTTCTCTCGCGGCCCGGTACGTCTCGGCTATCATCTCGGGTGTGCGGAAAAGCGATCTCAGCTGATCAACCACCGCAAGCTCCACTTCTCCGGCGGACATCGACCGGACATCGCAGCTGTCGTAGCCATTCTTGCTTGCCTTGATACACACATAGTACCTGTAGACGCGCCCTTTCCGGGGGGTATTTACGTTGAACATGGAGCAGTCGCAGCAGCCGCATCGGATGATGCCCCTGAGAAGTGCCGGCACGCCCTCTTCCTTCTTGCGTTTCTGATGTCCATCATGCGTCAGCATCGCATGCGCCCTGTCCCAGAGATGGTGGGAGATGATTGCTTCATGCTCTCCAGGGTAGGTCTTGTCGTGGTGTTTGGTTTCGCCCAGGTAAACCATGTTGGAGAGAATGCGGTAGATGCCGTTTGCATTCCACTCCTTGCCGAGTTTGAAGATACCGAATCGGTTGGTGCGGGATTTCGTGGTGACGCCAGCGGCGTTGATCTCCTTGGCTACCTTCTGTCCTGACCCGGTCTCGGAGAACCGCGTGAAGATGCGGCGGATGGTATCTGCCTCCTCCGGCACAACCACCAGTTTGTGTGTGAGTGGGTCTATCTCATAACCGAGCACCGGGGTGCCGCCGGTGAACTTGCCCTTGCGCTTGGCGCCGGCTATCTTGTCGCGGACTCTTTCGGCGATGATGTCCCGCTCGAATGCGGCGAAGCTCAGGAGCATATTGAGGGTCATCCACCGCCCGTCTGGTGCGCTCGCGTTTGTCTTCAGCCTTGCAGCCGTTCCCGTCGAAGCTATGATCATTCAGCACATCCCGCATCTTCTTCCGAGCTTCGTCAGAGAGTCCGCCGTAGGCAATCTCCTGGATTTTGTAGGTGAGCCTCCTTATCAGGAACTTGCGGACGTATGTGGGCGGCTCCGTCCCGTTGAGGGTTCGCCACAAGTCGCAGAGCCCTTCGTGATCCAGCGTTCGAAGCTCCGCGATTTGTCTCAGCATCGATTCACCCATCGCTTTCCGTGCTCCTACCCAGCGGCACATCTTTCGGAAGCGGAAGCCTATCGATGTACCCGTGCTCCATGCACCAGCACATGAACATCCGGAACACCCGGACGGTCTTCCTCACGGTCTGCTCGGCCCTCTGCTTCCCATTTGGGAGCTTCAGGAG
>CAYSLA010000257.1:0-3869 GCA_964431685.1 uncultured bacterium
CGCCCACGAAGTATCTCCGGTACTATGCTTCGCGGACGTGTGTCCCGAAGCGTTACTATGCTCACGCTATGCTTCGGGACAAACGTCCCGAAGCGTTATGACGAAAGGCGGCTTACGATGGCAAAATACGACCCTAAACCCTATCAGCTTGATCTGACTCAATGGCCCAACATAGTCTCATCGGAGCTTCCCGGCCCGAAGAGCAAAGAGCTTCACGCAAAAGCGTGCGAGAGCATCCGCGGACTGTCCGGACAGGTGCGTTTGTTCCCAGTGGTCTTCGAGAAAGGTCTTGGCTGCACTCTCGAAGACGTTGATGGTAACCAATACATCGACTTCTCCAGCGGCATCTATGTTACAACCCTGGGCCACTGTCATCCGAAAGTCTCTGAGGCGGTTGCCAGGGCTGCCAACACCTTGATGAACGCCCACGACTTCACGACTCCGGTTAAGGTGAAGCTTCTGGAGAAGATGATGCAGGTTCTGCCGGGCGACCTAAAGGGCATCCAGCTCTACGACTCGGGTACGACGGCGGTTGAGGCTGGTCTGCGCACCTGCCGAGCCGCTACTGGGAAGATCGAGTTCATATCTTGTTTCAAGGATTTCCACGGCAAGAGCGGACATGCGATAAGCCTGGCCAACATGACCAAACTCAGCGGAGCGGGACGAGCCCAGGGCTTCTATATGGTCCCAAGGCCTGATCCATACCGGCCGTGGTGGACTAGGGGAGATGGGTCTCTGGACACTGAGAAGTACCTTGAGTTCTACGACGACTACATCACAAACGCCACCACCAACCAGGTCGCGGCTTTTGTCCTGGAGCCAATTCAGGGTTGGGGCGGATCGATCATCCCTCCCGACGATTTCTTCCCAAAACTCTCCAAGTTCTGCAAAGAGCGCGGGATACTGCTGTTCGCGGATGAAGTGCTGACGAGCTGGGGACGCACGGGCAAGTATCTGTGTATGGAGCACTGGGATGTGGTGCCGGACGTGGTCACTCTGGGCAAAGGATTCGGCAACGGTTTTCCGGTTACTGCGATGGTGGTTCGCGAGGAATACGCGGACGCCGTCGACAAGATCAGCGCTTCCACGAGCTACGGCGGAAACCCCATGGCCTGCGCTGCCGCTCTCGCGTCAATTGAGGTCATTGAGGAAGAAGGACTGCTGGATCACACAAAAGAACTCGAGGACTTGTTCACGAAGAAGATGGCTGACTGGACGTCCAAGTATGCCATCGTGGGCGATTGCCGTGTCAAGGGATGCCTGATGGGAGTGGAACTGGTCAAGGACAAGAAGACCAAGGAACCTTTCGACGAAGCCGGCAAACTGGTCTACCAGACGGCTTTCCGCAAGGGTCTTGCGTGGATTCCGGCGGGCCACATTCTGAGAATGAGCCCTCCGATCATTATGCCCAACGAAGTGGCGATAAAGGCTATGGATATTATCGAGGAGTCAATCGCCGAGGTGCAGCAGGCGCTCGGCTACTGACGCGCCTTGTGCGGAGAGGGAATCGAATGACCAAAGTGAACAAACCAACCATCGGGCTTCTGCCATTGTACCTTGCACTGTACGATGAGACAAGTCCAGAGGCTCGGCCACGAATCAACGAGTTCTACTCCACTATCGCTAGAGAGCTTGGATCCCGGGAACTTGAAGTCGTGACTGCCGATGTGTGTCGCATCAAGTCGGAGTTTGACAGGGCGGTTTCGGGGTTTGAGAAAGCAGGCGTTGACGCAATCGTCACCCTGCACCTGGCTTACTCACCGTCTCTTGAGTGTTCAGAGGCTCTGTCGCGAACACATCTGCCTGTAATCGTTCTCGATACCACGCCGACATTCAGCTTTGCGCCCGGTCAGGATCCCGCGGAGATAATGTACAATCACGGTATCCACGGGGTCCAGGACATGTGCAACCTTCTGATCCGGAATGGCAAGCCTTTTGAGATAGAGGCGGGCCACTGGGAGAAGTCGGATGTGCTGGACAGAGTGGCGGCGTGGGCGCGTGCCTCGAGGGTTGCCTCGAACATGCGCAGTGCCAGAGTGGGCCGCATAGGGATGCCGTTCGTGGGCATGGGAGACTTCGCGGTTCCGGAGAATGTCTTGAAGTCGACTATCGGTGTTGAGACCCTGGCAGCCGATTTCACCGAGCTCAAATCGCTGATGCCGAACGATGAAGATCCTCTGGTTGATGCGGAGATGGCCGAAGACGCCAGACGTTTCTCGTCCGATGGCCTGGACCGCGATGCACATCGCCGAACGACTCGCACGTGCCTGGCGGTTCGCCGTTGGATAGAGACGAAAGGCCTGAGCGCGTTTACAGTCAACTTCGACGTCATCGACGAGTCCACGGGTCTGGGGACCCTGCCATTCCTGGAGGCGAGCAAGGCGATGGGTCGGGGCATTGGCTACGCGGGTGAAGGCGATGTGCTGACTGCCGCGATGGTGGGCGCGCTTGCCGCCGTGTATCCGGACACCACATTTACCGAGATGTTCTGTCCCGACTGGGAGAACGATACGCTGTTTCTGAGCCATATGGGCGAAGCGAACCCGAATCTGCTCACCGGCGAGATAGTCTTGAAACAGAAAGATATGTCGTTTCTCAAGGTAGAGAGTCCTGTGATGGTCTTCGGGAGGTTCAGAGGCGGGCAGGCGGTTTTTGTGGACCTCGCCCCAGGTCCGGATGACACATACACACTGATTGCTATCCCGGTTACTGTCATTGATGACGACAACCGGGACACAATGACTGACACCGTGCGGGGCTGGATACAGCCCAACCTGCCCATATCGGACGTGCTGGAGGAATACAGCAGGCTTGGCGGTACTCACCATGCGGCGCTGGTCTACGGCGACAAACAGGAAGATATCATACGTTTCGGCCAGTTGATGGGTTGGGACGTCGCGGTGCTGGGATAATCTGGGATAATACACAAGGAGGATTCTATGGCTATTCGAGTTGGTATGTGTGGCGTAGGTTCGTTTGCGGAAACTTTCGTATGCTTGTTCAAGGCGCATCCGCAGGTAGAGAACGTGGTGTTGTGTGATCTTGATGCCCAGAAGCTGGCCGAGAAGTGCGCCAAATTCGAGATCGACGACCGATGTGGATCCCTTGATGAACTTTGCGACCTCGATGTGGATGCCATCGCCATAATCACCCAGCATCATCTGCACGGGCCCCAGGCGGTGCAGGCACTCAAGGCCGGCAAGCACGTCTATTCCGCGGTTCCGTCAGCAATAACATTGTCGGAGATCTCCGACCTGGTGCGAACGGTGGAGTCCACCGGCAAGATCTATATGATCGGTGAGACGAGCTATTACTACCCGTGCGCCATCTACTGCCGGGCCCGCTACCGTCAGGGCGACTTTGGCCACATCGTCTATGGCGAGGGAGAGTACTATCACGACTATTCTCACGGTTTGTATGACGTAGCGAAGTGGCGGTATGGAAAGGACTGGGAGAAGTACTTCGGCATGCCCCCATTCTTCTACCCGACGCATTCCACCAGCATGATCGTGTCGGTTACCGGTGCACACGCGACACACGTATGCGGTATGGGATTCGTAGACCGCAATCCTGACAAGGCTGTTCGGTAGAGCGGACAACGTCTGGAAGAATCCGCTGCCGCAACGAAACAATGCTGTGCCGAATGTCGGACGGCAGCACTTCCCGAATTAGTGAGTTCCGCAGAATCGGTCATCCCGGCACTGTGGGCATGAGCCTATATGGCACCGAGGCCAGTTATGAGGAGCAGGTTGGCAGCCAGATGTGGGTCACCAAGGACCGTGCGACCTGCGTTGACCTGTCAGACACACGGCAAGTGCAAGGGCATTCCTGTCAACGCGGACGCTGGGAACATGTCGAGAGTTACGTCA
>CAYSLA010000258.1:0-3852 GCA_964431685.1 uncultured bacterium
GGACTACCGTGGTGGTATCGGCGTTGTGCAGATGGGCGTGAACTTCTAAACCAGGTTCACGATCGATCTGACGGATCGCTGAATGAGGCCCTCGGAGCAATCCGAGGGCTTTTTTAGCGTGTGGGGTATGGATCTGAGCGCGTTGACAATTCGTTTGCAGGAACCGAGTGCGCAAGTGTACAAGTGGTCCTTGTAGGATTCTCACGGTCTCTCTTGCGCTGTCTGGACTGCGGGCTTCGGCTCGCAGATTGGAACTCAAGAAGGAGGGTGTAGTATGCGCACAGTAAAGTCGCTTTTGTTGGTGCTGGTTTGGGTCTCGACCGGCGCGGCGTCGGCAAGTGAAACGGTCAGCATTCCTGTGATTCATATGCCGTATGGCGCCAAACTGAACACGGAAGTCATGCTCACGGACAATGATCTGCTGGGTGTGGTCAAAGAAGGGATACCCGCGTTTGTTCAACTGATGGGCACGCTTGGCGGGCCTCAGGGAATCCCCGCGGAAACTCTCAATGCAATGCAGGCCGGCACTCGCGCTGCCATGGCGGGTGTGCGGGCCGTGCGGTTCCTCGCGGCACAGTACCCGGCTGGCTTGAATGCCGCGACCCTGGCCGAGCAACTCAATATCGAGGCGAAGAAGAGCGGCAAGTTCACCAGGATTATCAGCCGGGTGTCTGAGAAGGATATGGTTGTAGCAGTATACGCTGAGGCTGAAAGAGGCGGCTATCTTGGCTACTACTATGATGTCAAGGCGCGGTCGATGATGGCTGGCCGTATTGTGGGTTTCCTGGATGCGGACAAACTGGTCGGTGCAGCCATTCAGATGATCGGCAGCATGGGTTTTGGCGGACTCGGTTCGGTGCTTGGTCCGGCAACAATGCCACCTGATGGCGATGGCGTGTTCGGCCCGGACACGGACAACGGCACCTATGCTCCTGATGATGAGAACAGTGGCGACGTGCCGATAATGGATAACGGCAGCGAGATAGAGACTACCGACGGTGCGGAAGACGAGACACCGTTGGGGGAAACTGAAGCGACGGAATAGAGGAAACCAGACCTATGTGCGGTATTGTTGGCTATATTGGCGAAAAACAGGCTTGTCCCATCCTGATAGATGGCCTCAAGAGGTTGGAGTATCGCGGCTACGACTCCTCGGGGGTGGCGCTGCTCGACGGGGACTTTGTGGACGTAAGAAAGAGCGTGGGCAAGCTCAAGGCTCTCGAAGCCGCTGTGGACAAAGCTCCGCCAGAAGGCACCCTTGGAATTGGGCACACGCGATGGGCTACGCACGGCAGACCCTCCGACGAAAACGCGCATCCTCACACAGATTGCACGGGCAGCTTCGTCGTTGTCCACAACGGCATAATCGAGAACTATATGGCTCTCAAAGAGCGCCTGGCGTCTCAGGGCCATCAGTTCTCCTCCGAAACCGACACCGAAGTTGCCGCGCACTTGCTGGAGAGTCACTATGGGGGCGATCTGGCAGAGGCGCTGCGAGAGACGGCGAAGGAGTTGGAGGGCTCGTTTGCGCTGGTGGTCATCGCAAAGGACCATCCGGACACCATCGTTGCCGCGCGCAGGCACAGTCCGCTGGTTATAGGAGTAGGCGACGGCGAGAACTTCCTGGCGTCTGATGTCAGTGCGTTTCTCAAACATACTCGCCGCGTCATATATGCGGACGACGACACTTTCGCGGTCATCACACGCCAGGGCGTTACGATGACGGACATCGACGGCAAGGCGCTCGACAAGCCCGTCTCCACGGTTGAATGGGATGCGGCAATGGCCGAGCGCGGCGGATACGAGCATTTTATGCTCAAGGAGATTCACGAGCAGCCCTGGGCTTTGCGCGAGACTATGAGGGGACGTCTCAGCCCCGAACTGGACCGTGTGGATTTGCCCGGCATCAACCTTACCGAAGAAGAAATACGGAAACTGGATCGGATCGTGATGGTCGCGTGCGGGACCGCCTATCACGCTTCACTGGCCGCGAAGTACGTGATCGAGAAGCTCTGCAAGATCGCCGTCGAGGTCGATGTTGCTTCCGAACTGCGCTATCGCGATCCCATCGTCACTCCGAACACGCTGGGGCTGGTAGTCACGCAGTCCGGAGAGACTCTCGACACCATCGTGGGCTTGCGCGAGATTCGGCAAAAGGGCGCCAAGGTCGTGTCCATAACAAACGTTGTGGGCAGCATGGCCTCGCGAGAGTCACACGGCGTGCTATATACCTACGCCGGTCCGGAGATTGCGGTGGCGAGCACAAAGGCCTACACGACCCAGCTAATGGTGCTGTTTCTGATCGCGCTTCATTTCGCGCAGATCCGTGGAACCATTGATGAACATCGCGCTCGTGAACTTCGAGACGCCCTGTGGGAACTGCCTCAGCAGGCGGAGGTCATACTCAACGATCACAGCGAGGTTATCAAGGCGGCGGAGCGCTACTACTGCTTCAACGGCTTCCTCTACATGGCCCGGGGAATAAACCTTGCCAGCGTGCTCGAAGGGGCCCTCAAGGTCAAAGAGATTTCCTACATGCATGCCGAGGGATATGCGGCCGGCGAGATGAAACACGGGCCGATAGCAATGATCGACCCGACTTTTGCCACCATAGCCGTCACAGTCCAGTCGGAGACATATGACAAGATGCTGGGCAATATCCGTGAGGTCAAGGCGCGCTCCGGCGAGGTCATAGCGGTTGCCAACACGGACGATACAGTGATAGACGACTATGCAGACCGAGTGATCAGGATTCCCCAGACCGAGGAACTGTTCTCGCCTGTGTTGGTGGCGGTGCCCCTGCAGCTCATGGCCTACTACGTGGCGTACAACCGAGGTCCGGCCATTGATCAACCGAGGAATCTGGCAAAGACGGTTACAGTAGAATAGTCTTAGTTGCTCAGGAAGTCTTGCTCTTACGGATAAGGCAAGCGCACTTGGGCGACGCAGGATGCTCTTGATATTACTAATAGCCAAGAGTAATACTTGGTGGTATAATGAGAAGAAAGTGACCTCAAGGAGACTGTGCGATGAGCTTATCCAGAATGACACGCAAGGGCCAGATAACGATTCCAAAGGACGTGCGGGAGACGCTCGGTATCGAACATAGTGACTATGTGGTTGTGGTTGTGGATGGCGACAAGGCTATTCTCTCTCCGGTGCGCGAGGAAAAGTTAGCCGATCTAAAGGGCAGGCTTCCGGTAACGCGGCCGCATCCAGGTGGGGAGGAAGTGCGCCGCCTGGTCGGAAAAGATTTGGGAACGCGTGGAAAGAAAGCCGGCCAGTGAACTGCGCCTACATAGACGCAAACGTAATCTTGAGACTGGTTACGGGCGACCCGCCGGATATGGCCGAACGGGCGGCTGCGCTACTGCGCAGGGTCGACGAAGGACAACTTGAAATCGTCGTTGACGAGGTTGTGGTTCTGGAGACTGTCTGGGTCTTGTCCTCGTTCTACGGGTTTGCGCCTTCCCAGATCGCACCAATCATGCAGACATTTCTTGTGGGCAAAGGGGTTCTTTGTGATGAGAGGAACGAGCTGCTGCAGGCGCTTGCCCTGTATGAAGACAAGAACATAGACTTCGCGGATGCTGTGCTTGCCGTCAAGATGATGAAGCATGGAGTACGTGAGATATATTCATTTGACAAGCATTTTGAGCGTCTGGAGAGCGTCAGACGTCTCAGCCCGTGACTCACGCAGGCCGGTGAGGGCAAGAGCTCAGTCTCGCTGAGTACCACGTCATGCCGGACCTGATCCGGCACCCATCCGGAGAAGGGATGGATCCTGAACCAAGTTCAGGATGACGTGGTTTCTCACATACTCTGAGCTCTTACCGGTGAGGGCACCGCCGC
>CAYSLA010000259.1:0-3820 GCA_964431685.1 uncultured bacterium
GTTCAACTTGATCCTCCCCCTTTTTTGTGGACACGCTAAATCCACCTATTTGGTGGCGACCAGATTCTCGTAGTCAGCCGGGGATAGATACCCCAGGCTCGAATGCAACCGCTCTCTGTTGTAGAAGATCTCTATATAGTCGAAGATGTCCCTCCTTGCCTCGTCCCGTGGTCTGTACTTGCGGTGATGCACAAGCTCTTTCTTCAGCGTACCGAAGAAGCTTTCCATTGGAGCGTTGTCCCAGCAGTCTCCCTTGCGGCTCATGCTGATCTGCATACCGTAGCCTGTGAGCAGGTTTCGGTAGTCCTCACTGGCATACTGGCTGCCGCGATCCGAATGGTGAATCAACCCCGTCTGCCGATGGCCGCCCGCGTACGGGCGAACTGTGGTCGAATGCGGTCTGGACACACGTCTTGTCATTCAAGTCCAGGCTACACCGGCGCTCCCGGAATAGGCCTGCTCGCCGATGGTAGATCGGACTCCACGTCGTCTGCTCTCGTCTGTGAAAGCTGTGATCCGGTGAGTGGGCAGTGGGGTGTCGTTTTCCAGCGTGGTAGTTCGAGCAAAGGGAGCGCCCAGAATGGTATAATGACTTTGTGAAGATGAGTGAATCCGAGACAACTGAGAATAAGCTCTCTCTGTCCGAACGCAAAGAGATTGCGGAATCCGTGGCCGCGTTCGCCACTGCGTCCGGTGGGATAATACGTATTGGTGTGAAGGACGGTGGCGAAGTTGTCGGTGTGCAGGTCGGCAACAGAACTCTGGAAGACCTTGCCAATTACATCAGGAACAACACGACTCCGCCTCAGTTTCCATCCGTTTCGTTGGAGGACTCAGACAATTCGGCAGTCATCACAGTGACCGTTGAGGAGAGCCCGGTCAAGCCGGTCTGGGCATTCGGTCGTCCCCTGAAGCGTGTGGGCCGGACCAACCAGCGTTTGTCTCCTGACGAGACCAAGCGACTAATGGAAGTGACAACAGGCCGAACGTGGGATGCATTGCCATGCCCTGGTTTGGCTATGATCGACGTCGATCGCGATCTCGTCGAATCGTTTCTTGGACGTGCCCAGCAGGACATAGCCTCCTCGACGGAGAGTGTTCTGAAGAACATGAACCTGCTTGTCAATGGTGCGCCGTGCAATGCTGTTGCATTGCTCTTCACCCAGAATCCAGGCAGATACGTGGTAGAAGCCCAGGTTATGTGCGCAAGATTCCTGGGAACTGACTCCGTGCAGTTCTTGGATGAGCGGAGCTTCGCCGGAGACGTGTTTTCGCAGTTGGACGAAGCATTGTCGTTTGTGACCCGAAATACCCGGCAGCAGCCCGTGATCACAGGAAGGCCCGAGCGCGATATCGTTCCCGAATACCCAGCCGAGGCGGTACGTGAAGCCATCACGAATGCTATATGCCATAGGGACTATACGATGACTGGCACCGTACAGGTTCGCATATATGATGATCGACTGGAAGTATGGAATCCCGGAATGCTTCCAGCCGGGATTGTCGTTGAAGAACTCTACCGCGAGCATCCTTCCCGTCCACGTAACCCTCGACTTGCTGCGGCAATGCACAGAGCAAGGCTCATCGAGCATTGGGGCACGGGGACCTTGCGGATTGTTCGAGCCTGTGAGTCGCGTGGGATGCCCAGGCCGGAGTTCGTGTCGGCTATGGGCTCGTTCATAGTACGCTTCAGCAAGTCTGCGATCGCTTCAAAGTGGATAGATGAAAGTCGATTCACCCAACGTCAACGTGCAGCCCTGGACTACTTGCGTGAACACGGCAGTATCACTACTGGAATCTATGGCAGGGTTTTGGGTGTGAGTAGACGCCAAGCCCTCAATGATCTGGCGTCAATGGCTGATAGTGGAACTATTGGTAGAGTTGGTGCGGGCCGCTCGGCACACTACGTGTTGGTCGGCGACGCAGTGCATGATTAGTGCGCGATTAGTGCATGATTAGTGCGCGATTAGTGCGCGATTGGATTCCCGGGAACCAACAGCCCGCGATGGCCATTAATGGCTTGCCGTGCTCTATGATTGCTCTGGAAGATGGAAAGAAGACTCTGAACACGAACTGCGCGGCCCAGAGATTTCTACGACGCGACAGGTGGAGGATATCAAGCGATACTCCACTGAGAAATCGATCACACAGTAGCAGCTTGTGCGAGGGAGTAATGATAGTGTTCAGGCAATTGGCATCCAAGGTATCGCCCTCTATTCTGCTGGCAGTCTAGGCTGTCTCTGTGGCATCGGCCGGCGAGGTTCCATTTCTTGCGTGAACCTGTCGTCAAAGGCGATCACTCATTACAGATTGTGTGAATCGTCTTGGTTCAGTCAAGCCAGTGGTCACTCATTCTGCAGATGTGGCGCCTCGGAATAGGCGCCAGAACATCGTGCCCCAGTGTACGCAAGAGCTTCATCTGCCAATTCCCAGGTGTCCAGTTTGGACACGTGCCATCCCGGTTGCCTCCTATTCCGCGGGGAGCGGGCGCCACAACTCTGAAAGCGCTGCCTGCAGTGATGACTTGGAAAAAGCTGTGTTGAGCACTGTCAAAAGAAGGGTTTTCGCGGTCAGTGTCGGATTACCTGTAGTAGATGACCCTTGCCGCAGGGAGAAACTGGCAACTGACCATCGAGCTAAACTGCCAGCACAGAGAGAACAAATGTATAAGATATACCAGTTCAAGATAACCCTCAAAGGCACTAGTCCGCCCATCTGGCGCAGGGTCCAGGTGCCTGGGGATTTCCATCTCAGCGGGCTGCACTACATTATTCAGACTTCAATGGGCTGGGAGAACATTCATCTGTTCAATTTTACGGTCGGTGATGTGCGGTATGATGACAGCGAAGAGTCCGGCGACCCCAGCGTCAAGGATGCCTCTGAGACTTCCATCTCTGATGCCTTTACACGCAAGGGAGTCAAGGGCGTTTACATTTACGATTTTGGTGATGGTTGGAAGCATGAAGTGCTTGTTGAGTCAATTATGGACCCCGACCCCAGCATCGAATATCCTATCTGCATAGATGGTAAACGTAGATGCCCACCGGAGGACTGTGGCGGAGTAAGTGGATACTACCGACTTCTATCCATTCTGAAAGACCTTACGCACGAAGAATACGATGACGTTGTCGAATGGGTGGGCGATGACATTGACCCTGAGAGGTTCGATTGTGAAGATGTAAACCGAATCATGTCGTCTCGGGAAGGCAATAGTGAAGGCTGATGGGGGATAGAGACCACCCACATATACATCCTGAGACCATCAGAATGGCTGAATACATTAGGTCGATAATTATCGCCGGTTCGGTACGCCCGGTCGATGTCGAGTTCACGTCGCCCATTCAGTGCAGAAAGAGACACCATAATCGTAGATGCAAGGGTAAGATTAGGATCACGCCAGAACACGACGTGATCCGGTATTCGTGCACCAGTTGCGAAGTGAGCGGGACCATATCAGGTTGGCGTGGCGGCGACAGCGACTTGAGTGAGTTTGCGGTCGTCTCAAAAGCCACCGGCAGGCTTGTCTTTCACATATCCGAAGACGAATACAAGGTCTTGCGGAAGGTCCTCACTTTCACCGGCGAAGCGGACGCTATAGTCGCTGGGGCTGTGTGGACCGGAAGCGATGTGTTGCTTACGGGTCAAAGAGAAGATTTTGATGAGTTAATGGGGTCTGTCGCATTCGATGCCAACCACTCTGAAACCTCGAAACGGCGGATGGTGATGGACAGCATTTGTGAGAAGATAGAGAGGTTGGTTGTGGAGGGGTAGAGGATGGTTATTGAGCAAAGACGGGACTCCCCAAGTCCAATTCTTGGTC
>CAYSLA010000260.1:0-1411 GCA_964431685.1 uncultured bacterium
GGTTTTGTGCTTGCCACCTGGGCAGCATCGCGCCGAGCAAGACGGTATGGCGTGGAGGTAGAGCGGATATATGATATCGCTCTCCTATCGCTCGTCTCTGGAGTTATCGGTGCGCGCGCGCTGTTCATCCTGCTCAACCCCGGTTCCGAGAGCTTCAAACGGTTCTACGCTGTCTGGGATGGAGGGCTGAGTTTCCTCGGCGGTCTGCTGCTGGCCGTGCTTGCAGTGTATGTCTACTGCCGGGGGATGCGGATACAATTCTGGAAAGCCGCAGACGTAGTGACACCGTCAATCGCGCTGGCATACGCGGTTACGAAACTCGGGTGTTTCCTGAACGGCTGCTGCTACGGATGCCCCACGGACCTGCCCTGGGCAGTGCGGTTCCCTCACGAAGGCGCTCTCACCCCACCCTCTCACCCTGCGCAGGTTTACTCGTTCCTCGCCAATCTGCTCATATTTGGACTGCTTCTTCTGATAGACGGCGGCAAGCAGCGGAGGCAAGGGTTTCTTTTCGCCTGCTACATAGTCATGTATGGCGTATACAGATTTCTGATCGAAATACTGCGGGCCGGCTTCACCGCTGAGATGCTGCCGATGGGCATAACCGAAGCGCAACTCGCGTCTCTAGTGATGATCGTTGGAGGCGGAGTGGCGCTGGTCGTGCTGGCCAGAAGGCGTACAGCCTGACAACAAACTCCGGTAAGGGAGGCAGATATTATGCGCGCAGCAACGGGACGCGGCTGCAGGATCATCCACGACATCGAGATCCCTATGCGAGATGGGGTGAAGCTTCATACCAGCGTCTATCTTCCTCCTGAAGAAGGATCATATCCCACTGTCCTGGTCCGCTCAGCCTACAACAGGCTCTTCAGCTTCGATGTAAGCTTTCCGACCAACGGGATGGCGCTGGTCGTGCTGGACTGCCGGGGCCGGTATGATTCAGAAGGCGAGTTCTACCCGTTCATCCACGAGGCGGAGGACGGCTACGACACCATAGAATGGGTCGACCGGCAGCCGTGGTGTGACGGAAACATCGGCATGTTTGGCAACTCCTACCTCGCCGGAACGCAGTTTGCGCTGGCTCAGACCGGAAGCAAGTATCTGAAGGCACTGAACCCTTGCTTCATGTCCGGCGACTATTGGAAACAAGCGTACTACTCGAACGGGGCTTTCAGCCTTGGCCTTACCTGGAGCTGGCTCTGTCTTGAGGTTGCATCCAGGGTTTCACACGCCGCCAACATGCCGCTTATGAATGTAATGGACATACTTAGAACACTTCCACTCATCGAGCTGGACCAAGTGAGCGGAGCAGGCTGCGTGCCATCCTACAGGGACTACGTCACGCGATCCCGCTATGATGTAGTCTGGGAACGCTTGAGCCTGCGCAACCGTTACCATCATTTCGATATGC
>CAYSLA010000260.1:1511-3773 GCA_964431685.1 uncultured bacterium
ATGCACGGGATGAGTTCCTCTACTACGCTGGGCGAGCTGGACTTCGGAGAGGATTCGCTCACTCAAAACGATGCCACACTCCGGTGGCTGGAGTGCATCCTCAAAGGTAAGGAAGCAAGCGAGTTCCAGGCTGCGCCTGTCAGCATATTCGTGATGGGGCTGAACAGATGGCGAGATGAGAACGAGTGGCCTCTGGCCCGCACCCATTATGTGAACTACTACCTACGCGGCGATGGCGAACTCACCCGTAGAACTCCTCAGACTGCCGATGCTCCGGACCGTTATGTGTACGACCCTGCCGACCCCCTACCGACAACGGGAGGCAACCACTCAATAGGGCCTTACAATCCGGGGCTCTACGAGCACGCGATGCCGGGCCCGTTCGACCAGCGGGCGGTTGAGGCGCGCCCGGACGTTCTGGTCTACACCTCTGACGTTCTCGAGCGCGACACCGAGGTCACGGGGCCTGTCACGGTCAGGCTGTTCGCGTCGTCGTCGGCGCTGGACACGGATTTTGTGGCCAGGCTGACAGACGTCTACCCTGACGGCAGGTCGATCAACATCACCGAGGGCGTGTTAAGGGCAAGATTCCGGGAAGACGTCTGGGGAGAACCGAAACTGCTGGAGCCGGGGAATGTCTACGAGCTTGCGATAGAGCTCCAGATCACAAGCAACGTGTTTATGGCCGGACACAGGATCAGAGTCGATATCACAAGCAGCAACTTCCCTCTGTGGGATCGTAATCTGAACACCGGAGATGACCCCGGAACGGGGACAGAATGGCTGTCGGCAGAGCAGACCATCTACCACGACGCCAGCCGCCCATCTCACATTGTACTGCCGATAATCGAGACGTGATTGACTGCATCGGGGGTTAGGCCGCGAAAATGAGGATCATTACATGGAACCTGGGATACTGGCAGTATAGATCACATCACAGCGAGGCATGGGACTATCTGTGTGATGGACAACGAGGTCACACGCAGAGTGAGCGGCCACATTCCACTCGTGTTAGAATTGAACTTGCATGATTGACGTACACGAAATACAGGCTGACAAAGCCGGTACCAAGGGCAGGAAATCGTGGTGTTGTTCAGATGGGCGATTGGGTACCGTTGAGGAAGTGGCCGGTGAGTATTACGTAAATGAGCGTGGATTCACAGGCTGCCTCATAGACTCTGCTTGTGTCTATGGTGGGCTCTCCTGGATTATCTTTCACGACATTCTGTTTCACGATGATCTGAACTCCAGACAGCCACTATGCTCGCTCTTCTTTCATACTCCAGAGCGCTTCTGTGAGAAGCACAAAGATGAGATTGAACAACGGCTGATGGAGTATCAACGCAACCGTGGAGATGTGTTTGACCGGCAGATGCGACGCCTACTCGGGCATCCATTCTTCTGTGACGCCCAGAGTCAGATAGCTCAACACAGCGGGACTTGGCTGAGAAGGAATGAATCAGCACTTCGGAGCTTCGCCATCAACTCTGTGGAACACGAGCAAGAGGCTCTGATTCGAGAGATCATGCTGACTTGCCACAAAGGGCGCAACGTTGGCTGGCCCGATCTTGTCGCGTGGAGCCAAGACTCCCTACTATTTGCCGAAGTAAAGAGCACAGACGGACTGTCTAACAAACAGGGCCGCTGGATAGCCGAACACGAAGAGAATTACCGGATTGAGGTCGTGAGAGTGCTCCCCGCAAAATGATCGATCCCAGTGCTGCCATCCTGTCCTGGGCAATCTTGTACCCGCGCGTACATCCAAAGCAGCTACCGCGGCAGGCTCGCAGGTAAGCCCCAAAACGTAAAAGCCAATACCGCGTCATTTGTGGTATAATGTCTGTGGATCAATTCGCAAATTACGAATATCGGAGTTTCGCATGTTGCTAAGACTGAGAAAAAACGCCCAGATCACACTGCCGGCGCAGATTCGCAGATCGGCGCATCTCGAAGATGGCGATGTCCTGGACTGCGAAGTCCGTGACGGACAGATAGTGCTCACCCCAAAGAAGATCGTGGACAAACGTGATGCCTGGTTCTGGTCGCCCGAGTGGCAACAGGCTGAAGCGCAGGCGCAGAAAGACATACTCAGTGGCAGCGTCAGCGAGTTCGACTCAGTTGACGATCTGATCGAACACCTCAAGGGAGCTTAGCGGGTGCGGTTCACCGTCACTAAACGGTTCAAGGATGCCTACCGCGACCTGCCTGAGTCTCTGCGCAAGAAGACTGATAAGGCCCTGCGGTACCTCGCCGATAACCCTG
>CAYSLA010000261.1:0-3767 GCA_964431685.1 uncultured bacterium
GCTAGACCCAGTTGCAGCCGGGGGCTGATGCCCCCGGCTCGCCCAAGTCTCAATCTAGCACTGCACTGGACAATGTCAGTAATTCGATCTAGGAAAGGAGCTGCCGCATGTCTGCAACACTAAACGAAATCAAGAGGATGATTGACTCTGACAAGGGTGTCTATTTCGAGCACCCCAGGAAGGAGACTCTGCTGATGCCTATGGCCATCAACGGCGAGCTGATCTCACTCTTCATCGAGCTTGGCGAAGATGGGGAGTGGTTGCGTTTCTTCATCCCGAAGTTCTTGAGTGTGAAGTCAGCGCCGACGGCTTTCTTCCACAGACTACTGGAGCTCAACCGGATGCACAAGGTCGGCGCATTTGCCTACAATCCCCGCACCGGTGAGGTTTCACTCGATGCAGGTATTCCCATCGAAGACGCGGAGTTGTCCCATAAACAGTTGAAGCGTGCCATATACGCGGTCTGTGGAATAGTCCGCGAGTATAAGTCGGAACTCACAAAGCTGGCTGGAGACCGTCTGGGAGCACCTGATGGACCGACTGACGCGCAGCCTGCTGAATATGACGAGACCATTGTCCGCAAGCTGCTGGAGCAGGTTTGCGATCACGGTGACACGAGCGGCGCAGAGAGCCTGGAGAACGATACCGTCAGTCTGTTTGTAGCTCAGAAGTGCGTCCTGGACTCTGAGGAGGCGACAGATGGGAATCAGCTATATCGCGCATACACTCAATTTTGCGAAGAGAGCAAAGTCTCCTGCCAGTCCAGGAGGGACTTTAATCGATCACTCAGGGGAGTCACCGGTGTATCGCCCCGCCCCGGAACCTACAACAGGCAGTGGGTGGGAATCAAGGTGCGCGAGCTTGTCTAGTGGCACGGACCGGAATACACGAGAGCGGTGCTCGCGGGGCTCTCGTGGCATCAACTGGAATATCAATTGCGGCGCAAAGCGCAGAAAGGAACGGTTCAAAAATGGCAACCAGTATGGAGAAGATCAGGAGCATTCTGAGCGAAAGAGGGCTCGTGTGGTTTGAGCATCCGGAAGACCGACGATTGTTGCTGCCATTTCCATATGGTAGCCAGACAATTAACGTGGTCTTGCATTCCCACTGCTCTGAAAGCGACGAAGAGGCGCCAGATCCGCGTTCGCGCGATTCGGTTGAAGACATAACAATGGTGAACGTGCGCGTCCCAACGTTTCTCAAGGCCGGTTCTGAGAACCGCGAGAGACTTCTGCTGAAGATGATGGAGATAAACTACCGGTGCTTTGGCAAACTTTCAATGGATCCACGCGACGGCGAAGTCGTGTTCGAAGTGGAAATCCCTCTCGGAGATGCGCCGTTCACGGATGGTCAGTTCGACAGAGCCATGGGGTCTGTGCATTGGATGATTGCGGAGCACCGAGACCGTCTGATCCGGATAAGTGAGGGCGAGGAGGACGAGCCGGAGCAAGACGACATTCTCGCCAAGCTGCTCGAAGACTTCGACGGCGAATCTATCGATGACGAGGAATCTCTCGAGCCAGCACTCGAGGACTCCGAAGAAGGAGAGTGACCAATGGACTCGGCCCAAGGCAACAGCAAATCTGGGAATGGCATTGTTCAACTGTATACCGAGCTCTTCACTACGATGGGTTTGGATTCTGGCTTGGCTCATCGACGCCGAGGCGGTTCTGAGCGAGTGGAGTGCGGCCTACGGCCGCGCTCCACAATAACTGCCCGCATTCTTGACCAGATCAAAGAGGAGATTAGAAAGCCTGATTGTCCGGTCCGCGACATAGCCAGGAAGCACAACCTGCGGGCAGCGGATATACACGTGCTTATGGCTGCGTTACACCAGCAGAAGTCTCGTAAGCCATCTCGCGCATACCCATCGGGCAAGGACATCATGAGCCTCCTGTTCACGCCTGAGATGATCCCTGGCCTCGTTAACTTGCTTGTTGACGAGAGCCCCCTATTGCGGTCCGGACTACTGATTGCCCAGGGTGCAGAGGGAGGCGCGCTGGACAGGCACTACGCAGTGTCCGAGCAGTTCCTGAAAGAGATAGGTGGTGAGGATGCCGTTCAGCCGTCTGAACCCAAGGTGAAAACAGCACCCGTGTCGGAAACCAGGATGGTGGGCCCCATGCAACTCCGGGACAAGCCGCGGTTTACCCTGTCCGACGTTGTACTCACGCCCGATACGCGAGCGAAACTGGAGGTGGTGATGGCCGGCAATGCGGCGTCAGGGACGATCCTGAACGACTGGGGGCTGGGAGAGTGTGTAAAGTATGGCGGTGGCAGCGCAGTTCTCCTCTACGGACCACCTGGTACTGGAAAGACACTTCTCGCCGAGGCGATTGCCGGGACAATCGGGGTTCCGTTTGCTACTGTACAGTTGCCGCTGTTGGTGTCCAAGTTTGTAGGCGACACCGAGAAGAACATTTCTCGCGTGCTCCAATACGTGGCAAAGGAGTCTAACAAGTGCGTTCTGCTCATCGACGAGGCGGATGGGCTTCTGTCTCGGAGAATTGCGGATCCGCAGACAGCCTCAGACGGTTTTCGCAATCAGGAACTCCTTGTTTTCTGTCAGGAGATTGAGAAACTGGAAGCTGGCGGCAGCATCGTGGTTTTGGCATCAAACTCGGCGCCTACTCTGGACCCTGCGCTGGACCGCAGGCTGACATCAATAGAGGTGCCGACGCCGGGTGTGCAAGAGCGATCTGAGATATGGTCGCGGTTCCTCGGCAAAGGTGTGCCATTGGCTGATGATGTGGACTATGAGCGGCTCAGCAGTTTTGAGCTCACTGGCGGACTGATCAAGAATGCGGTGCTAGCGGCCGCATCTCAAGCGATTTGCCGGTCGAACGGCAGTGGCGAAGCCCCGCTGGTTACAATGGCCGACCTGCTCAGCGGCGTTGAACTGTCACGGGCTTCGTATCGACAAGGCAGTCAGAACGAAAGGCGAATCGGGTTTATCTAGGCTGTATTTCAAGCCAGTTAGGAAATGCGAGAGGTACCGAATGAAGAGACAAGTGCGCGTGAGACGAACCGGCCGGAGCCGGGTCAATGATGATAACCGGTCTTCCAGCGAGGCCTTGCTTGTCCTCGCGCTAGTCCTGGTAGTGGTGGGGGTGGCGGCAGCAATGCTGCCCTCCATCTCCCGGCACGCAAACAGCGACGGGGAAGACAGGGGACGAGTGATCTATATGCTCATAGATGTAAGCGCAAGCAACGATGTCCAGCATCGAGCTCTGATTTCAAAGATCATCTACTCGGTTGCGGACCGCATGCCAGTCGGCACGCGCGTACGAGTCGTAGAGTACTCCAACCGGATGGACGTGTGCTACGATGGTTACCCGGACAGCGCGGTCTCGCTGGTACAGGTTGTGGAGCGTTTTCGTGGCACCTGCCCTGAAGGTCGAGGCACCTATCCCCACCTTGCTCTTGAGAACGTGTTGAGAGACCTGAACCGCGTAGGAGGGAACAGTGCATCTGCAGGGATAGTTGTGCTGACGGATGGGGAGGATCATCTGTCGAGCCGCACCGAATCAGTTCTTCGACAACTCGAGTCGTGTGACAACCTGAAGGCGGTGTGGCTTGCCCCGGTGAAGACGCAATTCCGGGTATATGTGGAAAAGACGTTCGGCGCGTTGGGCGACCGCTTCAACAGTTCAGGCGTCTCCGGTGACATTCCTGATGGGTGCGAACGCTTCTTCACCAAGATGCAATCCGGATCATAGCATAATATCAAAAGGAATCGTGCATGACGCCTCCGGCTTCACCACTAT
>CAYSLA010000262.1:0-2807 GCA_964431685.1 uncultured bacterium
AAAGATCAGGCTCTAGAGGTAGTCCGGCACCCAAAGGTGTTCGCGATCGGCGGTAATGGACGGGCCGGTATGCCGGATTATGCATCCTGGCCACGAAGGCTGTGTCGGCTTCGCGCGCGTCGACGACGTGGCGGACCAGCTTGTGGCCTATATGAAAGAGGTCCGCAAGACTCTGCCCAGTGTTCAGTTCTTCGATGGCTGCAACTTCCCCAATTGGGGATGGAAGGGCGGCCCGTCATACTGGGGCAAAGGGCCCAGAAAGCAATTCTACGGCGATCTCTGGAATGTTCTGCCGGTCCTTGTGAAGAAGAGTAGGAAGGCGGGAGTACCTCTTGCCGGAGTCACGGTAGACAACCCCTACGACTTCGCAATAGGCACAGCCACCGCAAGCGTGCTCCCCAGCTCGGGAGAGATAGACTGGATGAAGAGGATTCTGGACCTGGATCGCTACGTGAAGAGCAAGGGGATGGAGTTCAGCATCTTCTTCAACTGCCCGACCTCCGGAGAGGGCTCGGACGAGCATTACTGAAAAGACACGCTTAGCTACATCGACGCCTACAGGGCAACAGGTGGCGCGCCGAACGGCTGTGTTGTGGAGAACTGGTACACACATCCCGCCAAGGTCGTCCCGGAGAGCGAACCCTACGCTATGACTTACAGGCCAAAACTAATGAGGTCATACACAGTTTCCGAATTGAATCATGGAGTAATCTTCGACCTTGATGGAGTGATCGTCTCTACAGATGAGTGCCACTACCTGGGTTGGAAGAGGCTTGCAGATGAGGAGGGTATACCGTTTGATCGGCAGACCAACAGCCGCTTGCGCGGTGTGAGCAGGATGGAGAGCCTCGAGATAGTGCTGGAAAGGCGGCGGCGCAACTACTCCGCCGAGGAAAGAGATCTGCTGGCGCACAGGAAGAACTGCTACTATAGAGAGCTGCTGAGAAGCCTATCGCCGGCAGATATCCTCCCGGGAGTATGTGAGCTCATAACTTCCCTGCGGGCGCACGGGGTTCGCATCGCGATAGGATCGTCCAGCAGGAACTGCCCCCTGATCCTGGAGAAGATTGGCCTCGCCGATGCGTTTGATGCGGTCGTGGACGGAAACAGCATTCGCAATAGCAAGCCTGACCCTGAAGTCTTCCTCAAAGCCGCGGAGCTACTGGGCCTCGAATCTAGCGACTGCCTCGTGGTCGAAGACGCCGAGGCCGGTGTGCGAGCAGGGCTCGCTGCGGGCATGCCCGTGCTCGCAGTGGGCGCGGCTGTTTCGTCGCCTCTCGCAACTCTAAGGGCCAGGGACCTGTCAACAGTGACCTTCGAAAGGATCATCGAGGCACTCAGCGGTTCCACACAGTATCCAGTTCGAAGATAACCGACTGTCCCGGCTGGACTGATCTCTCGCTTTCCCAGACCCTCACGTCGATGGAGTGATCTCCGTTGTTACCTATGGTGCAGGAGTTCCGCACGATCCGGACTTCCACTGGCGTTCCTTTCCAGGTGATGGAAAACGTTAAGCTTGTCCAGGCATCAGGCAAGCACGGCCGCAGGGTGAGGGTCTGGGTGTCCATCGCGGTAGACATCCCGGCAAATCCGAGGACAGCTATCTGCCAATTGGCGCCTGCATTGGCTATGTGGATGCCTTCCGAGGCACCGCCGTGAGTCATATCGAGGTCGATCAGCGAAGACTGTTCCCAGAACTTCCACGCATCACGGTGCAGACCCAGTCTGCAGGCTATGATCGCGTGCGCTCCCGCGGACAGTGAGGAGTCGTGAGTAGTGTAGGGGACATAATAGTCCCAGGCTTTCGCGACCTCATCCCTAATGAAGTCATTCGGGAACAGCATCATCATCATTAGCACATCGGCTTGTTTAAGGCACTTGCTTCGATAGATGCGCTCCTGCGAGACTTGTGCCGCAAACGTGCGGCTGCGGTCGGTCCACAGCTCATCGAACCTGGGCTCTGCCAGGCGATCAAAACCTTCGCACTCCAGCACCAACCCATCGGAGCGCCTTACAATGGGAAGCAGACGCGCCACGCGGGCAAAGGATGCGCATTCTTCATCGGACACTCCAACGGATCTTCCGACCACCGAGGCCATCTCCAGACCATTGCGGACCATCCGGTTTGTGTAGCTGTTGTTATGCGTTATCGGGTTATACTCATCGGGTCCCATCACCCCCATCAGGCTGGGGTAGTCGTCGCCATCCCGCCAATCGATCCGACTCATCCAATAGCGGGCGGTCTCTACTATGACATCTGCCGCATCCGCGGTAAGGAAATCCGGGTTCTGCGTCGCGGCCGCATAGTGGGCAATCCCATACACCACGTCACCCGTCACATGGACTTCGTGGTCACCATACTGCCAGCAGGGGCAGGAGTCGTGGCCGTCGCGGTCGGCTTCCCAAGGGTACCTTGCGCCTTTGTAGCCATAGGCGGTTGCTGTTTCTTTGGCACCAGGCAGTGTGTGAATCCGAAATTCCACCAGCGTTTTGGCTCGCTCGGGATCGGTATACAAATAGAATGGCAGGAGATACATTTCCGTATCCCAGAAGAACCTGCCGAAGTAGGCGTCGCCCGCGTAGCCCTTGGCATCTATTGCTACACGGTGGTCACCGCCGACGTGAGCGCGCAGCAGGTGATAGATGGATGAGCGCAGTGCGAGCTGTGAATCCTCGTCCCCGTCGACTACCACGTCCGATTTGCTCCATCGAGTGGCCCAGTTTTCGGCGTGTTCCACATAAAGCTGTTCGTAGCTCAACTCTGAAACCGCATCCAGCAGATCACTGCAGCTTGTTCTATCAAGATC
>CAYSLA010000262.1:2817-3757 GCA_964431685.1 uncultured bacterium
TCAAGATCCCTGCTTGTCGTAACGGCGGTTTTCTTTTCAAGGAGGAATCGCCTGCCTGCAGGGATCGCGGCGTCGCTCACAAGCTGAGCTTGTCGCCCCGTCCCTTCATAGCTCCACTCGATGCCGTCTGCGGCCAGCTGAGTCTGGATAGTCACTGTGTCACTGCCGTCAGTTTCTACTCTGCAGAGCATGCCGCTTTCACCTACCCGGCTGAAACGGGTCGACTTGAAATGATCGAAACCGTTGGTTCGGACGTCGGCGTCGATTCCTGCGGCGATTCTCAGGCAGGTACCGGTTGAGCAGTCGATTGAGACTCTCTGCACAAAGACTTGCGGCCAGACGGCGCTGGCAAAGCGTTCAAAGAGGATGGACAGCTCACGGCCTGACTTGGTGCGCCATGTAAAGCTGCGTGAAAGTACCGCTGTATCAAGATGAAGTTCGCGCTTGTAGTCAGAGATGTCGCCTCGCTCCATATCCAGCTTCTCTCCGTCTACGCTCAGCTCAATTCCGAGAAACCACGGCAAGTTGATGAGTTCCCAGTTGAGCAGGGGATGCAGCCCGTAAATGCCGGGCACATAGGTACCCCACTTGGCCTTGGATTCTGGGAACTTCTCCGAGGTGACATTTGCAGGCCTGCGCATATAGTCGATATTCTGTGGGCTTCCCCATATGTGCTCCTCAAGGGACCCGCGCACGTGAACATAACCACTTCCCTGCGTAAACAGCCCCTCGAACGCCCTCGCGGTACGTGCGGAGAATCGGGGTTCTACTATTGACCAGCTCATCTTTCAACTCCAAATCATGTAGTCTCGCTCCGCAAACCCAACCGGATTAGCTGCAACAGAAGCCGCCGTCGCCGTGCCATTGCTGGTGGCGAAACTCACGCCGACCGCTGCGACCGCGGCCACAGGTGTCTATTCCTGCTCTTCGATCCGGTAGC
>CAYSLA010000263.1:0-3734 GCA_964431685.1 uncultured bacterium
CGGAGGTATATAGCCGGTCGTGATCTGTATCCCTGTAAGATCGGGAGAGATTCTTCCGAAACGTGTCCGGGTCAATACCGTGCATCTTCCTGGACGCCGCAAACATCCCACCGATGACTTGCGGCAGGTCTGGCACTATCGGCCTAATACTTGGCGCGAACTCCTTTACAAGACTGCAAAGGTGCGCCCAGTATATCTTCGAGCGAACCGCGACGCTTCCGGCCGCTATCATCGGATAGCCTGCGGCGGCCATACCCAGCCTGTCCACCGCATCGTAGACCGTCTCAGCTATGGACGATGCTGCGGTAAGCAGTATCTCCCGTGCTACCGCGTCACCACGGTTCGCCTCACCGTCAACTATCCGTGCAAAGGCGGCGATCTCAGACCTGTCTCTATCGCCCAGGGTGTATCCCACGAGCGCATAACCGACATTGCCGCCGTCGTAGTCCATCCCGCCTGACTTGGAGCCTTCACCTCTGTTCCGGAGGTGGTGAGGTCCAATGGCAGCATCGTAGACAAGTTCGGTGATCGAGGTCGCATGACGCGGATGCCAGAACGACTTGGCGGCCGCCTTGAGCGCCAGCGAGCCAATCATGTAACCACTGCCGTAGTCCCCGAGCATAGGCCCGAGTCCATCGATGTACGCGCTTCGGCCGTCGGGTGTCCTACCGGCGACGAACGCCCCGGTCCCTGCAAGAACAACCAACCCGAAGTCCTCGCCAGACAGCGCAAAAGCAGCGTCTGATTCAGCTACCGGAAACCTCT
Source organism: uncultured bacterium (assembly GCA_964431685.1). GTDB lineage: Bacteria > Armatimonadota > UBA5829 > UBA5829 > UBA5829 > CAYSLA01. The sequence goes on from CAYSLA010000263.1 coordinate 766, forward strand.
GCACGTTGACTACGCCGTGCGCGTCAAAACTATCCAGTTCGAGACGGGCGACACTGCCCGTCAGAATCAGCTCCTCGCAGACTACACCTTCCATTGCCCGATCTACGGCAATTGATGTGGACTCCAGGCTCCGGCCGCTTCCTCGCCATCCCCGCCCGCTCTCCGGGTCGGTGAACGCGCACTGGCCGGTACCAATCACTATTCCGTCTTCTGTGGCAAGGACTGCATCGCACTTGGTGCCGCCTCTATCGATACCGAGGACGCAGCGGCTGTATGACTTATGACTCATCGAACTCCAACACCTCTTCCGAGCCTTACGCGAGAAAACGGGGACAGTCCACCCCGCAAGGCTGGGAGCCGTCCCCATCAATCCGTACTTCTATCGTGCATTGTAGCAGGCTTGCCAGTGGTGTGCAACATTTCCCGAAAAAGAAGCGTGCATTCCAACCGTCAGGCAGAGCCGCACTTCATTCAAGCGTAGTTCTCGTACCCGAAAACACGAAGGAAATCCAGACACCGGTTCCGAACGGCAGCAAACCAGGCATCGCGTCTGGATGGGTTCGTCACCCACTCAAGTCTAGACTTGATCGTGCCGACCGTATTGCCATAGTCAGGCGAAAGCACGGACTGGCCAAGGACGCCCTGAGCCACCAACTCCTCCAATTGGTTCTGCGAGAATACGTTACCCAAATTGTCCAGAGCGCACCTGACCAGCGATTGCCCGCCGTGAACCGCGAGTGTGGTGTAGACGTTGATCTTCACGAACCCGTCCGACGGCAGCGAAGGCAGGTCCTCCGGCTTGACGGAAGACGTCCCATGAAGACACATTATCTTGCCAACAGCTTTCGAAAGGGCTTTCGCGCAGTCGGACCGATAGACGATCTGGTCCGCGGTTGCTCTGTGCTCGGTGCCTACGTTCGGGACGATGATGTCCACGCCTGTCTCCCGAAGATACCGAACGGCCTGATCCGGGGTCGTCGGTTCGTTCTTTTCGCCTTGACCGCCGGACTCAAATATCTCGTCCACCGCACCCTCAACCACCAGTCGGCCCCGCACCTTGTCCACAAACTCGGCCGTCATCCGGATGTTTTCCTCAAAAGGCCGCTCGCTGGCATCGCACATCACGGAGGCGAACTTGTCCACAAACCCGTGCAGAACATCGCCATCGAGCCACGGAAAGGCGTGGTCGAGATGCGGGAGCACTCGGAGCTCCCGATACGGGCTGGATTCACCCATGAAAGCCTCGAGGTCTGAGAACATCAGGTTCGTCCCGAGGATCGGATCTCCGCACGCGGTGACAAGAGTCATCTGGCCCCTGGGAGGATAGCGGCATGTCCACGCGGGGATGATGGGCAGGTCGGCAACCCCAATCTCCCTGCCCATCTCAAGGGCCGAGGCGAGAATGGCCTCGAGGGTCTCCCTGTCCTCACAGCAGAAGACAGGAAGGCCGACCCCAAGCGTCACCGCCTCCTGATAAGTGTCTCTAACTTCGTTCACGTCAGTTACTAATGGCACGGCTTATCCTTTCCGGTAGGCCCGACACTCCTGTCGGGCATTGTTGACACACTTGCATTCTACCATCGCGGCACATCTGCATGGACACCCCTGCAGACTCTCTTGGCAGGCGCAGTCCCCGCCTGCTTCAGATGGTCTCTTTCGTACATCGGATACACGGTAGGAGAATCGCTGGTCGGAGAGATGTCCACCACCGTGTTGCCTCGGAAATCGATGGTGTAGGCCGTCTCCTCGGCCGTCCGAGCGTGGGCTGTTCGGACAATCCTCCACTCCTTGACAGGAAACTGCAGTTCTATCGCATCTCCCGGAGTGAGATTATCAAAAACAGCCCTGTTCCCAGCTACGTGAGGTGCGTGAGGTTGGCCGTTGACCGTGCAGCACAGTGCCCTTCGGTCAACCCACGCTGGGATGCGCACATCGATCCGCCGGGCGGTCTTGTTGCGAATCACTGCCCGTCCCTCGTAGGGCAGATGACTCTCCACATCAAGCCACGGCGCGGCCCGATTGAGCAGCAGGTTAACTTCCGCGTCTTCTCCCATTTGTCTGGTAATGCTCTCCCAGGCGTAGTAGATGCCGCGGGCCGCGTTGGCTGTGCAGCACTGCATAATGCGCCCGGTTGACGAATCAGGCGTAAGATAAGATGCGAAAAGTCCTACCGTTCGGTCTAGAACCCTGTCATCGCACATCTGACCCGGATGGGTGATAGAGTCGCTCGTGAACTGCTGCACACCGTCAACATAGCGTTCCTGTCTGGGTTCGGCGGATGATGCTACTCGTTCCAGGTGGTCTTTGCGGATATACTGCGCCTCCACAAGATGGTTGCGAATAACTCGGTCGGCATCCTCCCAGTAGTCGGCGATTCCGGTCTCGCTCATCCGCACTGTCAGCGCCACCAAATCCCCCAGGAAGCAGCCCTCCATTACTGTCCGACCCATATTCGGCCAGCAGGGGTGGAACCCGATCTCGTGAATGCCATAGTGCCGCATCTGCTCATAAGATGTACGCACAAAGTCGATCACGTGCGGATCACAGGCCACGACCCCATACTCCAGCAGCCCTCGAAGAGCTATTGCACGGGCGTGGAAGTGGCTGTCCACGTGTCCGATCTCGTTTCCCGCCATCATCGGAGGATCGGACTCAGGGTGACCCCAGAACTTGCGCTTCATCACGAAGCGAACGAACCTGCCGGCCAGGTCTAACGCCTGCTGATCACCTGAGGCCGCCGCCCACATCGCAAGGCCACGCATCGTGTATCCAAAATAGGCCGTCACGGCTCCCTCGCCGCCTTCGTGCTCATCGGCCGGTTCGTCGGTGTTGCCCCATCCTGAGCGCGGGCACGAGAAAGGATGGCCGCTAGTTCCCATAGGATAGTATGAATAATCGTTCTTTGAAACGCTGATCTTTTCAAGTCCCTTGACAATGCCTCGAATCTGCTCCTCGCAATCGAGCCCAAG
>CAYSLA010000264.1:0-1158 GCA_964431685.1 uncultured bacterium
TATCAGTGGTATACTCCGATGGAAGTGCCTAATGTCCGAGCTTCGTCAGCCTGGGTTGCTCTACCCGCTGATGGCTGGGTGATTGACCTATATGGGATGCATCGGGAAGCTTTCGAGAAGAAGGTAGTCAAGTGCCTGGAGACAGGCAAGCCGCTGATACACATCGTCTGGTCGTCGCCTGAGTGGGTTGCTTACACTGGCGGAACATCCTGGGAGGATGGAGGCCGCAAAGTCTTTGACGATCAACTGGATGTCTGCAGGGGCTACAACGTTCCCGTGGCGCATTTCCTGTGCCAGGATCAAGTGGTCAAAGATGGTGAGGTTGTAGAGGGAATTCGCTGGGGATGGCACGCGGTCGACCCGTATGTCCGTGACTGGTACCGCCAAGCCGAAGTGATAGCTATGAACAACCGCAACCTCCCGGCCGAGTCTATGGGCTTCCGGACCGTGGACAAGAAACTCTTCGACTGGGCACACTCATCGGGCGATCCGGCGCCGTCTTACATTCTGGACAAGCGAGGCCGCGCGCAGGTGTCCGTGCCGGTCGATATCGCAAGCACGCCTCTTAAGGCCGGCGAGTATGACTTGCGCACGAATGGGGCAGAGCAGTATTTCAAGGTCTCCTGCATCCTCGATGATTCCTGCGGTAATCTCACCGATGGCGTGAGGATTACTGGAGTGGCAGGCGGAGTCAACAGCGCCTCTGTCGTCTTCAAGATCGAGCCAGTCCGCCCGTTGACCGCCGTATCAGCAACGTTTGATGTTACGGCGCAGAGAGCCCTGGGAGGATCGGTCAGCATCGCAACATCAGCAGACGGCAAGGAATGGTCAGACGCGATCGCCTCCGACCCGGAGAAGCAGCGACAGAGCCTGACCGCAAGACGCGCAGGGCCCCAGAGAACAACTGAGATGGCATTCACCAACGACCCGATGTGGATACGCGTAGTACTCTCATCAAACGCCGGCGCGAAGACCGGCCCGGCTGCCATTCTCTCCGGGATGGTGGTGTCGGCCGCGGTGCAACCGCGGTTGAACTGACGCGCGATGTTTCGGGATTTCGGATTGCTCTATACTGCCAGATCTGTTGAGGCCAAAATCCCGAAGCAACTGCAACGAGTCTGTCTCGCAGACTGTCATTCCGAGCACAGCGAGGAATCT
>CAYSLA010000264.1:1258-3530 GCA_964431685.1 uncultured bacterium
GGAATGTAACTGGTGACCCAGTTGCCCAGCCCCAGACAATAGCCTCCGCCGGGCATGCAGACATCAAGGACTTCACGCACACGGCGACGGATATCCTGTTCGTTCGCACGAGCCATGAAGTCTACGTCAAGCCCGCCAAGCAGGGCAATCCTGCTGCCCCAGAGAGCCTTGGCCTCGGTCACCGGAATTATGACGTCCTCAAAGGAGTGCTTCGCGTCGGCCCTGACATCATCGATGATGTCGTCCATAATCTCGTCCAGTTTTCCACAGGAATGCAGGAGGAACAACTTGCCGTGCCGGTGGGCACACTCGGCAAACCGCTTATGCCAGGGAAGGAACAGGCGGCGAATATCCTCGGGACGGACGAGCAGCGATGTCTTGAACCCAAAGTCATCGGCCCCGTAGATGGCGCTCACGCAATCGTACTGGCACAGATGCTCCACAAGAGAAAGCCCAAAGCCGCCAACTTTCTCACACAGTTCTTCGACAAACTCGGGCCTTTCAAAGAGGGCATAGCTCATCGTCTCAAAACCCATGAGATCCCTGACGAGTTCAAAGAGATGGACGGTGTGCACAATACCCATACCCTCGGGAATGTTCTTCTCGTGCCAGTCGAGCTGCGAGAAGTCCACGCGACGAATCTCCGGCCAGTCGTACTTCTCGATGTCTCCTGGCTCCTGGATCGGCCCGCCGTGTTCGTTAACCCATTGGTTGCTGTATATTGAGAACTTGGTGCCGGGAAGCCACACGCGCATCATCTCAATTCCGAGGAACTGGTGAACGGCTGTGTCGCGCTTCATCAAATACGCGGGATCGTCCATACTGGTCCCGTCGGTTAGCGCGAACGTCCGGGCAACCTCATCTCTGATAGTCTCATCAATGGCGTGCTCGAATATAAACACGCGATCAGGAGTGCTCTCTCTGCGCAGGTTGCAGATCAGAGAATCGATGTCCAGAGCAGGGGAATCCGCCAAGTCTATCATAGTCTCAGACCGTATCCTTTCTACTCGCAGTGTCTAGCCAAAAAACTGAGGCAGCCATTCCCGGTTGGCCTCCAACAGTTCAATGCCCATCTTCTTGACGTCACTAATGGTGAGGTGGGCGCAGGCAGGGTCGGCTGCAAGAGCGGTCAATGCGGCTTCGAGATCACCGCCAAGCCCGGCTTCGACCGTGCGGAGCTGCACCTCGGCGTGTGGCGCGCAGAGCGCACGTACCGGCTCAGGGAGAGGCCCGAGGGTCAAGGGAGTAAACCCCATGCCGTCCACCAGTCCCAGGGTCTCCACCACCGCACCGGGTGCAAGGTTCGATATCTGGCCCACGTTGACCGTATTGACCACATCGACAAACATCTCGTCAAGAATGATCGACTTTATGATATCCGCGGCTGTCTCACGGGACGCCTTCGGCTCCAGCACAGTCTTCTTCTCAGCTATGCCCTCACGGTGCCGTTTCTCAGAGTCTGCGTACATCTTCTCGCGGTCTTCGATACTGGTCCGTTTGAGCTTGAACCTCTCCATCATCTCCTTGCTGGATAGGTAACAGCCAATGAACTCACAGGTGTGGCGATCACCCACGTATGGCAGGAAACCGTATTCTCTGAATAGCTCGCCAGCCAGCCACTTATCAGAACTCCATCCCATCGCGTCGGTGTGCACTTCCTGGAGGATTTCCGAGAGGTTGCGGCCCTGGAGGCGTTCTCGCAGCAGCGTGAACCCATCCTGGCCTTTGATCTTGCAGTCGAGAATCCAGAAGAAATGGTTCATTCCGCCGAAACGAACGTTGATGTCCTTCTCAGATTCCAGGCCGAATATGCTTTGCAGGATCTCATAGCACTCGAAAAGGCCGTGGCAGAGTCCTACGACCTTCTGGCGGCCCAGTGCGTCCGAGAGCACCTTTGTGAGCGTGCCCATCGGGTTGGTGTAGTTGAGAACGTAAGCGTCGGGCGCCAGTTTCTTGATCTTGTCGGCATAGTCTTTGAACACCGGAATGTTGCGCAGAGAACGCGACCAGCCGCCCGGACCGGCAGTGTCGCCTACTGTAGCAAAGATGCTGTACTTCTCCGGAATCTCGAGGTCCCACCTCATGGTCTTGAGTCGACCGGTGGAGATAGTGATGAGCACAAAGTCCGCTCCCTCAATCGAGGGATCCGGATCGGTTGTAGCCGTAAGCTCAACCCTGTCCACACCCCACTCCTTCAGATGGTAGCCAACGTAGTCTCGAACCAGTTCAGCCCGCGACATGTCCAGATCGAGAAGTCGGATGTCCAGTTCAA
>CAYSLA010000265.1:0-3513 GCA_964431685.1 uncultured bacterium
TCCGTGAAGTCGCACTTTGGACTGAAGAGCTCGAAATCCTTGGTCTTGATATTGTCCCATTCATAGACCGAACCGATGATGTCTCCTGCAAGCGCACCTATCATTCTAATCGCCTCCGTCTACTTTCTACCAAGATGACAAACAAGATCTACCATGGTGAGCAGATCCAGAGCGTTATGCTCCATAATCGGAGCCATCTGCGATGCGTCTGATGTCCGCACGAAGCGGTGGTACGCCTCGGGAATCAGGCTGCCGGGTATGTCGCCGGTCCGCTGCCGCCCGCACACGTGGAATTCAAGTGTTTGGAGCTTGCAGTTGGGTAAGTGCCCTCGCCACTGCTTGCGCGACACTGGCAGAAGATCGAGGTGCGGCGTATCAACGGCGATCTCCACGCCATTCGCCGCCGCGCGGGCCGTGATATACGGCATATCGAAGCTCTTGCCGTTGAAGGTGACCAGCATACCCGCCCTCGCAAGTGATTCGGCGAAGAGCGCGTTTACACACGGTTCCTCCGAATAGTCCCGTGCCAGGAACTGTCTAACCAGCAGCGAATCCTCGCGACATTGCAGCGTGCCTATCAGGAACAGCGGCGACGCGCAGGATAGACCGGTGGTCTCAATGTCCATGAACAGCAGATCCCCTGGCCGCACTTGATAGTCCGGCGCCAAGGCCCTGAGCGCGCTGCCCAGCTTCGATTCAGGTCGGTAGGTACCCGGGGCAAGGGTTCTCTCCAGACAGATTATCTGCTCGTCCACCCCAGGGAGCCTCTGTTCGACCAGATATGCCGTTCCCGCGCCGGGCACTTCGATCTCCACGCCAGCCACAACTTCCTCAAGAGCCACCGGGTTCACCGGAATGGTCTCCACGGGAGCAGGTTTTTCGACATCTGCAGCCCTGGGACGAGCCTGTAGCTCAGAGGCAGCGACGATGGCATCCTCACGGCCTACCTTGCGGCGGATCCGACGCGCTATCTCGGCGGCCTGGGGTTTCACCGCAGGCTCGTTCTTCAGAGGCCCGCGGTTCAGTGCTTCCAGCCTGTTCATATACTCACGCGAAATGTTCAACTCAGGCTTGCTTCCAATCTACGTAGCCCGCAACGTTCAACGCCTACCAGGGGCCGGCACAGAGTCACAGCCCCTACGTACGTCATTCTACTGCAAAATCCACAGTCAGAGCAGGCGCAGCTCCGAGCTCGAGGCTCCGGGCATCGCCCTGGCTGCCTCCGACCGTCACTCGGTACGTGCCGGCCTCGACCAGACGCTCGCCATTTTCGTTGACAGTGGCAATATCTTTGGGGGCAAGCTCAAACTCCACTCGCTTGGACTCCCCGGATCTGAGCGAGACTCTCTTGAACCCGGCAAGTTTGCGCACCGGCCAATGTTCAGGTTTGTCTAGCATGCTTATGTAAACTTGAACAACCTCATCTCCGGCACGCTTGCCCTTGTTCGTGACAGTGACGGACACGCGCACGCTCTCTCCAGCCGCACACGATGCCGGTTCCACACTCGCGCCGGAGTAAGCAAAGCTGCTGTAACTGAGACCGAAACCGAACGGGTAGAGGGGTTCGGCAGTCATATAACGGTACGTCCGGCCGGCCATTGCGTATTCGTCGAACGGCGGCAGATCGTCAACAGATTTCACGAACGTCACCGGCAACCGGCCCGCGGGATTGTAGTCTCCAAACAGCACATCGGCGATGGCACTGCCGCCCTCTTCCCCCGGATACCAGGCCTCGATTATGGCACCGGCCTTCTCGTGAACGTCGGGCACAGCGATCGCGCTTCCGGTCATCAGCACCACGACAACTGGCTTGCCCACCGCGACAACGGCGTCGAATAGGGTCTTCTGAGCAGCGGATAATCCGATGTCGATACGGTCTCCCGCAGCCTCGCTCAGATCGGCGTCGCCTTCCTCGCCCTCGACTCTGCAGCTCAACCCCAGGCACATAACCACAGCGTCCGCCCTTTCAGCGGCAGCAACGGATTCCCATATCCCGTCCGTGGCATCGCCGACTATATCGCAGCCCCTTGCATATACGACCCGTGTCGTCTCAAGGACGCTTTCCTGTATGCCCTGCAATGGTGCCACGTACTTGGATGGCGTGCCGGCATAGTTACCGACCATTGAGTCCCAGGTGTCGGCGTTTGGCCCTATCACCGCGATTGTGCCGAGGTCTTTGGGAAGCGGCAGAAGCGAATCCGAGTTCTTGAGCAGCACAATGGACTGCCTGGCCATATCTGCCGCCAGCTCGCGGTGTTGATCGCAGTCGGCAACTTCGTAGGGAATGGACGTGAAAGGAACCGCATCCGGCTCGTCAAAAACTCCCAGTTTGAACCGCGTGAGGAATATCCGCCTGAGCGCAGTGTCTATCTCCGATTCGGTGATAAGCCCGGCTCTGACAGCGTTGCCCAGCGAAGAGTACGCTTCACCACAACACAAATCGCAGCCGTTTCGCACCCCCATGGCCGCTGATTCCTCGGCAGTCTCCACTAACTTGTGGTGCAGGTGGATATCTTCGATTGCCCCGCAGTCCGACACGACGTGGCCGGCAAAACCCCACTTGTCGCGAAGAATGTCCGTTAACAGAGTCTTGCTCGCGCAACACGGCTCTCCATTGGTGCGATTGTACGCGCCCATAATGGACTCGACTTTGGCCTCAACCACACAGTCCTCGAACGCGGGAAGGTATGTCTCGAACATGTCTTTCCTGCTTGCGCGAGCGTCGAAGCAGTGTCTGTCGTTCTCCGGCCCGCTGTGGACCGCGTAGTGCTTGGCACAGGCGCTGACCTTCAAATACCTGGGGTCGTCACCCTGCAAGCCGCGAATATACGCCACACCCATCCGACCCGTGAGATACGGATCCTCGCCGTAGGTTTCCTGCCCTCTGCCCCAACGAGGATCGCGGAAGATGTTGATGTTGGGAGTCCAGAACGTCAGTCCGTTGTATCGCGACCGAACTCCTTGCCTGACGGCCTCGTGATGCCTGGCCCGAGCTTCATCAGACACCGCCTGCCCCACTCGGTGTAGCAAATCGCTATTCCACGATGCGGCCATTCCGATTGCCTGCGGGAACACCGTGGCCGTGCCGCCTCTGGCAACGCCGTGCAGACACTCATTCCACCATTCGTACTCCGGCACACCAAGCCGCTCGATCGCCGGACACAGATTGACCATCTGCGACACTTTCTCATCCAGTGTCATCCGTGAAACCAGATCCGCAGCGCGGTCCTCGAAGCTCTTTGTCATATCCTCAAAGATCGGTTCGCCCGAACAATTGCATCGGTCATTGCAGCCCATACTCGTATTCCCTTCCAGTAAGTGAAGTTTCAAGTATTATACAGCATGGAAAGCAGTATTAAGAAGCCGGACCGGTAAGAGCTCAGACTCGCTGAGTACTACGTCATGCCGGACTTGATCCGGCACCCATCCGGAGAAGGTATGGGTCCTGAATCAAGTTCAGGATGACGTGGTTTCTCACAAAGACTGAGCTCTTACCCGGACCCGATGTGTCGC
>CAYSLA010000266.1:0-3134 GCA_964431685.1 uncultured bacterium
GGCGGCCTCGGCAGCATAGACGCAGGGCCCGTGGATAACTCTATTTTCTGAGTAGTAGGATGACGTGGTTTCTCACATACTCTGAGCTCTTACGTCTAATCGTCGCACGTGCTTGCATTTTGTTGGCAGCGAGGGTATCGTATTGTTCTGACAGGGGGACAGACTCGACATGCACGACTCGCTTGATGCCATTCTTGAAAGCCTTGCTCAACCCGAGTGGGGCACTGGCGACTGGACAGATCGGATCCGGTCTGAAATACGCTTTGCCATTGAGTTCACAAAGCTCCATGCGGATGAGGCGGTTGAGTGGACAGGGGTGATAGGACGGGCGGTGAAGCTGGTTTGTGACCGGCTTCCTTTGACCTCCCCCGAGGGGATGCCTGCGCTCGTAGCCGAAGCCGAGGCAATAATGTCGCCCATAGGCAAGGCGGCCAAGGAGTATACGATCCACTGTTGCGGGCACGCGCACATAGACATGAACTGGACCTGGCCGCTGGTCGAGACCATTGCCACGGCGCACGATACATTCTCCACTCTCAACAAGCTGATGGAGTCGTTCCCAGAACTAAAGTTTGGCCAAAGCCAGATTACCATCTACCAAATGATGCAGAAGTACTGCCCCGAGATCTATGAGATGATCAAGAGTCGCATCAACGAGGGACTCTGGCAGGTCACGGCCGGATCGTGGGTGGAGGGCGACAAGAACATGGCCTCTGGTGAGAGCCTGTGCCGCCACGCGCTCTACTCAAAGCGGTGGCTCCGCGATAACCTGGATATGCCATATGATAGCGTCAAGATCGACTGGATGCCCGACACCTTCGGCCACGCCTGGACTGTGCCCTCCATCCTGAGCTGGGCAGGCATCAGCCGCTACTATCGCTGCAGGCCGGAGAACGGGCCCTGGCTGACGTGGTGGCAGGGACCCGACGGAAGCCGCATACTCGCTTTCAGAGACAAAGGCTGGTACAACGCGGAGATCAATGCGGAGGTCCTGACCAGACACTTCATCGACTACGAGAAGGAGAATGGACTCAAGGATTTCCTGTGGGTATACGGGGTAGGTGATCACGGCGGAGGAGTGACGATCGGACACCTCATCAGCGCCAGAGAACTGGATTCGTGGCCCGTCTTTCCCAATGTGAAGCTTTCGTCAATCGACAGCTACTTTGATGCGGTGGAGCCTGTGGCCGGAGACCTGCCCGTCCACGACGGCGACTTCAACACTGTCTTCGAGGGCTGCTATACGTCCCAGAGTAAGACCAAGAAAGTGAACAGGCTTGCCGAGACCGTCATTCCCGAGGCCGAGACCATATCCTTGATCGCTGACGCTTTGGTTGGCTTCGAGTATCGCGGAGACCAGCTTCGCGAAGCGTGGGAACACGCGCTCTTCAACCAGTTCCACGACATATTGGCAGGTTCCAGCGGCCACGACGCAATGGAGGAAGCCGGCCTTCGGTTCCAGCAGATCGAGGCGATAACGGGTTCGATAAAGATGAGGGCCCTCAGGAGAATTGCCTCCCAGATAGACACTGTTCTCGCGCTGGGAGGGCGGACACATCAGTCCGCCCCTGCGTATGCAGCCAACTTCGGCCGTGGAGCAGGGGATGTGCGAGTTCCGGGGAGAATCTCCACGTGGAGTTCAGGGATGAGCGATGTCGAGCCGCTGGTGGTCTTCAACCCGCTGGCGCATTCTCGTTCCGAGATGGTCGTGACGAAGATATGGGGCCGCGACTGGCCGCACGACCGGCTTGTAGCTGTGGACGATCGAGGCAACCGGGTGCCTGTTCAGGTTATCGGTACCAGCAACGACGTTGGCCACGCTGCCCTGAATGTGGTCTTTCCTGCCAAAGATATCCCTGCTCTTGGCTATCGGACATTCGGGATTCAGGTTGCCGATGAACCGGTGAAGTGCGGCGGACCGTGCGTCTCTGAGCAGTGCAAGATGGAAAACGAGTTTCTCGCAGTGGAGATCGACGCTCATTCCGGCGCCATCAAGCACTTGGTGGACAAGGCTACCGGCTATGACTGGGTGCCTGAAGGTGAACTCATCGGGGTTCTGGAACTCTATCAGGAAGCCCCTCACATTATGACAGCATGGGATGTCGGCCAGATCAACAGACAGACAGCGCTGGTCGATGGCGGTGTGCGCATCGATGAGTCCGACATTCGTGACTCCAGGGATGGCGATTCGCTGGGCATGGTGTATTCATTGAGGCATAGCCAATCCGGGCCGAACAGAGCGGCGTATCGGACGCTTCATATGGTTAATGGATCCCGGGTCAGGCTCGAAGTAGCTCTGTCCGCGGGCAGCCGGGAAGTAGAGATCAAGGTTTCCGCAGACTGGAAAGAGATAGGATGCCCGGAGACAGGCGTGCCTATGCTCAAACTCGCGCTGCCTGTGAACGTCGATGAACCAGTGTTCGTTTGTGAAATCCCATTCGGTAGTCAGAGACGCCCAGTTGACGGAAGCGAAATCCCGGCGCTGCGCTGGGTTGACCTCTCGAACGATGAGCGCGGCATTACTTTGGCCAATGACTCCAAGTATGGTTACAGCGTCGATGGCAACACTTTGCGGGCGACTCTCATCCGCTCCACATACGACCCCGACGCCTACCCGGAGATGGGTCGGCACGATATATGTTTCACACTCACTCCGCACTCTGGCCCGTGCGACCCGGCGGCGGCGACGAGAGCATCGGAAAGCCTCAACTCACCGATGAGCGTGGTGGGGACGGATCTTCACGACGGTTCGCTTCCCACAAACCACAGCTTCGGAGAGGTTCTCACTCCCAACATCGTTCTTTCGGCTCTCAAGAAGGCGGAAGACTCTGACGCGCTCGTAGTTCGGTGCCACGAGGTGGAAGGCAAGGCAACTCAGGCGCGCATAAGGCTGAACAACCTGCTGGGCCGTGTGCCCACGTGCACCGAGACCGACCTGCTCGAACAGCCGTTGCCCGAATCATCAGCGCGGATTGACGGGGACGAACTGGTGGTCGATGTTCCCGCGTGCGGTATCGCGACGGTCATGGTCGGAGTGTAGATACACAGGCACGGACGTTCGTCGGAGCAGACAGCGGTTTCCGCGTTGCATCACGTAAGAATCGCACCATGGTGTATTTCTTGCATCACGAGAG
>CAYSLA010000267.1:0-3100 GCA_964431685.1 uncultured bacterium
AACTCATCCAGCCGGGCAAGCCTGTCGGCCGCCGCCATCGCAGCGCCACAGGATATGCCGGCCAGGATGCCTTCCTCTTTCGCCAGCCTGCGACCGTATTCCATCGCCGTCTGACTGTTGACTGTCTCAACGCGATCCACAAGTGATATGTCGAGGGTATCCGGTATGAATCCAGCTCCAATGCCCTGAATCTTGTGCGGGCCGGGCTTCAATTCGTCGCCGCGGACTGTCTGGGTGATTACCGGCGATTCCTCCGGTTCGACTGCCACGCTGGTGATTTGCTTTCCTTCGGTGCACTTGATGTAACGCGATATGCCGCTTATGGTTCCTCCGGTGCCCACTCCCGCGACCAGCACGTCAATTTGTCCGTCTGTGTCGCGCCAGATCTCCGGGCCGGTGGTCTTCGCGTGGATCGCTGGATTTGCCGGGTTCTTGAATTGTTGCGGCATGAAGTAACGATCGGGATTCGAAGCAAGAATCTCCTCAGCCTTGGCGATGGCGCCTTTCATCCCCTTCGCGCCCTCCGTCAGCACCAGTGTCGCACCAAGTGCGGCCAGGACCTTGCGCCGCTCGAGGCTCATCGTCTCAGGCATCGTGAGCGTCACCGGGTAGCCCTTGGCCGCGCCAACAAACGCCAGCGCGATCCCCGTGTTGCCGCTAGTCGGTTCCACAATCTCCATACCCGGCTTGAGCTTGCCGTGCAATTCGGCGTCCCACACCATCGCGGCCCCGATGCGACACTTGACCGAATAGGCCGGATTGCGGCCCTCGATCTTGGCTAGAACCGTAGCTTTGGCCCCCGCAGTGATCTTGTTGATCCGCACCAAAGGCGTATTGCCTATGCTGAAAGCATTGTCTTCGTACCAGTTTGGCATGTGCCCTGTCTCCTATCGCACTAGTCGATACATACGTGCCTGCATCCCGTGAGTCTTGACCATCCCGACGGCCTCACTCTGATCGAAGGTCTTGGAATCGAACGAAGCGAGATCTTCGTTGTACAGCGCATACTTGCTGGCCCGGCCAATCACAGTGCAACTGCCTTTGAACAGCCGGAGATTGACGGTACCGGTGACCCTTGTCTGAATCTGGTTAATAAACGCCTCAAGACCGTCCTTGAACGGGTCATACCACAGACCAGCATATGCAAGTTTACCCCACTGCTGGTCCACCAAAACCTTGAACTCCCTCTCCTGGGCAGTGCAGACCAGAGCCTCAAGTGCCTGGTGGGCAGGTATGATGACTTTGGCAGCGGGACATTCATAGTTCTCGCGTACCTTCAGGCCGATGATCCGGTCTTCCATGATATCAATCCGGCCAACCCCGTTCTCACCAGCGACAGCATGCACTGCCTTAATCAACTCAACCGGCTGCATGCGCTGTCCATTCAAACCCACAGGCACGCCGTTCTCAAACTCGAGAGTGATCTCGGTAGGCTCGTCCGGTGCATCCTGGGGGCTCCTTGTCCACTGGAATATCTCTTCGGGGGGAGCGTAGTCTGGTTCCTCCAGGTGTCCGCCCTCGATGCTGCGGCCCCAAAGGTTCTCGTCAATGCTCCATATCTTGGTCTTGCTCTGGCCGATTGGAATGCCCCGGCTTTCAGCATATTCGATCTCCCACGTGCGCGTGAGGTTCCTCTCACGCATCGGAGCGATGATCGGGGTGTCGGGCATCAGCGTGCGCATGACGAACTCGATGCGGAACTGATCGTTGCCCTTTCCTGTGCAACCGTGGCAAAAAGCATCGCCACCCACCTTCTGCGCCACTTCAACAGCCTTGAGTGAGATCAGCGGGCGAGCAATGGAGGTGCTGATCGGGTAGCCCTGGTAGTCACCGTTGGCCTTGACAGCCGGGAAGATGTAGTCGCTGGCAAACTCATCTTTGGCGTCGATGGTGTAGTGCTCGGTTCCGAGCAACCTGGCTTTGTCTTCTGCCTGCTTGAGTTCAGCCTCCGGCAGCCCAACGTCCACCGTCACGGTAACAACGCGATCGAAGCCGTAGTCCTCTCGCATCATTGGAATACACACGGACGTATCCAAACCGCCCGAATAAACCATTACAACTGTCTTTGACATAGAATCCTCCTTTGTGTCCGGAAACTCGTGCGCGCAAACGGCCAATTCCTCAACCTGTCGGCAGGGGCAGATCCGTGTGTCTGCCCGACCTAACCAATCAGCGCCATCACCGCTTTCTGCGCGTGCAGACGGTTTTCCGCCTCATCGAAGACCACGCTCTGAGGCGAATCGATCACTTCATCGCTAACCTCCGACCCACGATGAGCCGGCAGGCAGTGCTCGAATATGGCGTCGGGCTTTGCGTGGTGCATCAGAGCCGAGTTGACCTGGTACGGCGCGAATATCCGTGCACGTTCCTCCTGCTCGGCCTCCTGTCCCATACTCGCCCACACGTCGGTATACACCACGTCGGCGTCTCTAGCGGCCGCCGCGGGATCAGAAGTAATCTCTATGCGCGAGCCCGTCTCGCTGGCATACTGGCGCGTGCGTGCGGTCACATCCGAATCCGGTTCATACCCTTCGGGACACCCGATAGCGAAATGCGCACCGACTTTGGCCGCGAGCAGCATCAGCGAATGAGCCACATTATTACCATCGCCGATGAACGCCAGCTTGATCCCTTCCAGTCTGCCTTTGTGCTCCAACACCGTCAAGAAGTCCGCAAGGGCCTGGCACGGGTGTTCCAGATCAGATAGGCCGTTGATGACGGGCACGCCGGAATACTCTGCCAGATCGGCGACCTTCTCGTGCTCGAATACCCGAGCCATGATCATGTCGCACATCCGGCCAGTCGTTCGTGCAACGTCCGCCACGCTCTCCCGCTTGCCCAGCGATATGTCAGACGGTGCCAGGTAGATACCGTGCCCGCCAAGCTGGAAGATTCCGGTCTCAAATGAAACCCGCGTACGCAAGCTCGGCTTCTCGAATATCATGGCCAGTGTCTTGCCGTGCAGTATCCCACGCTGGGCCTGGACAGAAACTGCGCCGGACTTCAGCTTCCCGGCGACATCGAGAATCTCCAGTATCTCTGCTTTGGAGAGACATGCAATATCGAGCACGCTCTTGCCTGCCATACTCTGGGCGACAGC
>CAYSLA010000268.1:0-3027 GCA_964431685.1 uncultured bacterium
CTCAGAGAGGCACGTCGCTCTGGCGTCTGATGACATCCGGATCGATACGTCACTCCCCAATGCGTGGGGGCGCAAAAGCCTGGATCTCTATGCTGTTTTGTATTCAGTTGGATATTCAGTTGCTTATGCCCTATGCACTCACCACCTTTCCATCGCGCCCCTGCGACCGCAGCGCTCGCGCGATCAAAAATGCCTTCTCTGATAGGAAACCATAAAATAGGTAAACACCGGTTCTTTGGCCATCGATGTAACCCACTGACCACGGTAGTCGGCATCGACAATTGCCACTTTTCTGCCGTTGCCGTCTTCCGTTCTAATGAGCTCGTTATAAGGCAAGGCTCGGGCGTGCCCATCACAGAACGCGACGTTGACGGTTCCGTTGTGCCTGTTCGACGGCGGTCGCGCCATATACTGCGGTCCCTCACCCTCCCCATAGTCGCCCGGCTGATTCCAGTACATGCTCTGCGGCCCGGGCAGACTCACGAAGTTGGCCCCAATCGTGTCACACACAAACGCTGTCTCCGCTGGGCGGTCCAAGTCGCTCTGGAACACAGGAAATAACCACGGATAGTTGAACACGGTGGCATTCCACCCATAGGTCAACCGGCCGAATAACTCCATCCCTGGCCACCGATCAGACCTGATATCCGCCGCTGTCTTTGGGATGAAGGTGCCTGACGGACATCCAAACACCTGATAGGCCTTTACGTAGGGATACATCTCCTCCATCCAGGTCGTGTGTTTGTCAGTATACATTCCCAGCCCGAGGCGATAGTCCAGAAAGAGCGCAGGAGTAGCCCCGTCATAGTCATCGCTATACATTATCCAGGCCTGTGCTAGCTGCTTCATATTGCTCAGACACGCGCTCTTCTTCGCGGTTTCTCTGGCTCGTGCAAATACAGGGAACAGAATGGCGGCCAGGATTGCAATGATTGCTATTACCACAAGTAACTCAATAAGTGTGAAACCCTGTTTTCTCATCGTATTTTCCTTATTGTAGAATGAAATCGCGTCATTCGCTGATACGCCGATGTTCGCCGATGTTTCGGTCCTGAAGCAAGTTCAGGATCGAGTCGCCGCAACCCCTGGGTCCGAACAAATCCAAAATCCCGAAACAACAAACAAGACCGGATGGAGAGTGGCCGCAAAGCCGTGCGGCCACTCCCTCTGTCCCATCGGACTAGTTAGACAAGATCGTAATCTCTGATGCAGTGATGCTTCTGTCTGCATTCAGAATTCCGGTTACGATCACGTACTTGGTTGTGTCAAGACCAGAGGTGGAACCTTTGATCGTGACTTTGGCTGCGCCATAGCCGTCAGTGATCTCAAATCCGCCGGAAACAGCTCCAACGAATCTGCCCCAGACCTTGACGGGCTTGCCCTGAAGCTTTGTCAGGACAATGTTGTCGGTTGCGACTGTCTTGTTGCTCACGCCAATGGGCGGGTCGGTGCTCGGGGCGCCGGCCAGCTCATGTAGACCCAGACTCCCGAAATTGCTGGACTTACCCGTCATGTCGTTTTCAGCGAGCATACCAAACGCATAGTTGCCGTCTACACTACCCACAACCGCATCAAGCCCCAGTATCTGGCCGGCCGCAAGAGTGGTCACCTGGTCGGAGGCGACCCTGATTCCGGCGTAGTACTTGAACGGTGTAACGGCTGCCTCGTAGTACAGCCAGTCGCCATCGATACTACCCGCACACTGGAAACCAGCTCCCGCGGGAACCGGGGTACTCCCCAGCGCTAGAGGATAGCCGATCGCGGACCACAGGCCGTTGCCGACGCCCGTAAACCCAATGGTATACTGCTGTGCCGGCTCCTGATAGCTCTGATAGTTTCCCGTGAATCCGTCGGTATGGATGTAAAGCTCGACATCATCCAGAAGATTCCAGTCTACATACTCAGGATTGAAGTAGTGGTTCGTGTCCCTCACCTTGACAGCGAAGTAGACCTTGTTGGTCGTGTCGCTCCACTTGAGGGAGTAGTAAGCCTCGGGAATGTCACTCGGAGCGCCAGGGACGCCCTCATAGTACTTCGTGTTAAGCGGCGCCCATTCGGCGCCTGTCCAGTCGGTAAGCTGTCCGTCGACCGCCACGCTGTTGTCCAGTGGCACCGGGTTCGGCCTGCTCATCGTCGGCGTGACAAACTTGGACGAGTAGCCCAGGTGAATGTCGTCGATGTAGAGCGCGCCTGCCTGGTCCCAGCCCACTCCGCTCGGCACAGCCGAGCTGAACACCAGAGTCTGCAGTCCGCTGTAGAACCCTCCACTCGGGGAGGTATACGTGCCCTTAAGCTGACCGTTCAGATAGACTTTGTAGGATCCGGAGTAACCACCATGATCAAGCGAGATTGTATACCAGGTCTGGTCGGTGATGGTTCCGAGGTCTACCTCTCCACTGGAAGTAGAGATCATCAGCTTCATGTCATTGCTGTGAATGCGGAGATACCAGCCGAGCATCTGATCAACACCACCGCGAGTGCTCATCATCTCGACCCGTTCCGGAGTTCCCCCGTAGCCTCCGCCGGCGAAGTCGGTCATGAATGACCATTCCGCCCACTTGGGTCGATAGGCCGCGCCAAGGTCCATCCTGGCGGTCGTATAGCCGTTGACGTATGCCGACTGTGTTCCGGCGTGAGCCTGCGCAGTCGTTACGACAGAACCATTTTCGTAGCCCTGGCCCCAACCTCCGGGGTAGAAATAGCCGAACGTCCACGCGGGTGAGCCGCCCTGTCCGGTCAGACTGCCGAGCACATAACCCTCGCTTTGCTCGAATCCGCAGTCGTAGACTGAGTCCTCACGCTGGAACGCATACGCAGCGCTGGCCGTGCCGCTTTCAGTGTAACCGGTCTTCCACGCTTTTGCCTTTAACGTCAAAGCAGTGCTCACCGCAACGGGCGCAGTGTATACCGTGCCGTTGGTCAGGCTCGGCTCGGTGCCGTCGGTGGTGTAGCGAATGGTCGCGCCGGAAGTTGCGCAACTGATGGTCACGTTCTGCGTGCTGCCGTACGGATACGTGCCCGCAGGCG
>CAYSLA010000269.1:0-2985 GCA_964431685.1 uncultured bacterium
CTGGGGCTGGGTTCCCGAAGGACTTCTTCGTCCATCACTTCGGAGCCGACTTTTCTTCCATTTTCGTATATTGTGGCCACTCTGACTATGCGGCGGCCTGGCGCTCCCTGGTCCAGCACTATGGTCTTTCCACTCCGCATACGCGGGCTGGAGACGCGCCTGGTTGGGGGAGGTGTTGACTCCTCCCGCTCTGACAGATCGCGCACGACCACTGTCAGTTGCGCCTTCGGAGGGGCAGTTTCCCTTACGTTCAGTGTGTCACCTATGTTCAGCCGGTTCAGGTTGACGCCGGGATTCAGTTGCCAAAGCTCTCGAATGGACAGGGAATGTCCGCGGGCGATGCCATCAGCCGTGTCTCCCGATCGAACCCGGTATACCGCATCCTTTGGCGCAGCCTTCGACTCGGTGAATATCAGCTCCGTGGCCTTCTCGGCCGACTTGCAGAAGATTGACGGATCTACGGCCGCGATATCGACCTTGATGTCTTCTTTGATCTGCGGCTCCTCTGCGAGGTTGGGGACTGCGCTGCCAAACCTCAGCTTAGCCATTTCCAGCACCTGGGCGGCCATTTTCTCATTGGGGAGTGCGGCTATCGGCTTGCCGTCCGCAATTATCGCCCATTGCGACACTACCGGCGAGACACTGCGTTCCACTATCCGCATCGCCTTGTGCCGGCTAATCGGGCTCGCACTGCGAGGTGCGCGTGCGACCACAACCTCCTGGCGGAACTGTACCTTTTCTGCGCTGAGGCCGCTCTGGTTCTTGATGTCGAGGAGTATCTGTTCTGCGTCAGAACTGGTCGGCACGCAGACCACGGGTTTGCCGTCAACAATGATCAGCGAGTTGCGGTTTGTGAAAGAGGTTACACACCATCCAGAGACGATCACCGCAAGCAGTGAGGCAAAGACGATGCGTTCGGTGAGCATCCTCTTCCTCATCTGCGCAACTAACCGGCCAGCTTCAGATTCAGGAACTTCGACAACGAGTCGCTTGGGAGACTGTTTTGCAATCCGTCTTGCGTACTCGACGTGTCTTCGTGCCGTTCTGTGCAGCAATCCGCGCAATCGCGCCAGTATCGTTTCGGTAGCAAAAGGCAGGTTCATAGCGGACCTCCTGGGTGCTTCTGAGTGGTGTCACTCTTCTACCGTCGACTTAGGGATAACATTATACACTAAACACGGTCTGTGTCAAGTGATCTGAGTAGTCGTCCGGTAGTGGTTGAGACATCGTCGGGGTCGTATCCTGAGTAAAAATAGGCTACTCGAGCCGTCTTTCCACGAATGGATTCGACTTGTACGGGGGTTACGTCAAGCAGCACGAGAGGCGTGCCTGCCGGAAGAGCATCAACAAGATCGGCAAGCGACATGTCAGGCAGCAGGGAGTCGGCAATGATAACGTCAACGCCTTGCGTTGCTGCGCTAACTGCCTGTCTTCCGTTCCGGACACGAGATATTGAACACCCATACGCGGCCAGCTTCCAGGAGAGCACTTTTGCCTCCTTTTCACCGGGCACAGCCAGCAGCACGGACCTGCCAACAAGGGTCTTTCGGTTAGTGTTGATCTCTTTACCCATCGCACGCTTTTCGCGTAGAGCCGCCAGCACGCTGCGCAACGCGTCTGGTAACACTGACAAGCCCCACCTGCGTTTGGGGAATCTCCATCTGAGTATCAGGACAGCAATGCCAACAGCTATCAGAAAGAGCAGGAGCCAACGGATGTATAATACAAGTCTTACTGCCAAGTTCTTTTACCAACCCGTAGTAAAGACGTGCCTGCCAAGCCAATGGTTCCACCGTCTTCGAGTCTTACGCAGCGACGGCACTGGAGCGACGTTGATTTTGACGCGTGTTCGCTCTATACTTGGGGCTATATGATTTCATCAGGAAGTAAGCATATTGTGTTTCGGGTCACTTGGGCGTGCCTGATTATGGGTGCGATCCTCGTGTGCGCGTTCGCGCTGGACATATCCTACGGCGACACTCAGATACCTGTCGGCAAGGTATTGAAGACGGTTCAGCAGCATCTCGTTGGTGCGCCTGTTCCTGCTGATGACCTTCTGGATACTATAGTCTGGGACATCCGATTCCCCCGGGCGCTGCGTGCTCTCCTGGTTGGCGCAATACTGGCAATGTCGGGCGCTGCTCTTCAGGGACTGCTGCTCAACCCTTTGGCAGACCCATACACGGTGGGCGTTTCCAGCGGAGCGGCGCTTGGAGCCGGAATCGCGATGTTGCTCGGTTTGGAGGCCGTCGCCTGGGGGTATGGCGTGCCGCTGGTGGCGTTCGTGTTCGCGATGGCGGCGATGTCCCTGGTATACTTCCTGGCTCGAAGTGCGGGACGGGTCTCGATACATTCTTTCCTGCTTGCGGGCGTGGTGGTCGGCTCATTTCTCTGGGCGCTTCTGAGCTTTGTTCTGGCGTTGGCGTCGGGAAATCCTGCGCAGGTACAGAGCCAGATTGTGATCTGGCTTCTCGGGAGCTTCGACCGCGGCGATTCCTGGGCCATGGTCCGTCTGTGCGCGCCGTTTGCCATACTCGGCGTTGGGGTGCTCACCGCTTTCGCGCGCGATCTTAACGTATTCGCAATGGGTGAAGAGAGCGCCAGAAGCCTGGGCATCGAGACCGAGACTTTCAAGATAGTCATCATTGTGATTGCCTCACTTATCACCTCCGCGGCCGTCGCAGTCAGTGGGATAATCGGGTTTGTGGGGCTTGTGGTGCCGCACACCTGCCGCAAGTTGTTCGGCGCCGATCACAGGGTCCTCATTCCAGCGTCCGCGCTCGCGGGAGGTTCGCTGACCTTGTTTGCTGACTTGGTTTCGCGGGCCATACTGCCGCCGAGCGGCCTGCCGGTTGGCGTGGTCACAGCGATGCTCGGAGCGCCTTTCTTCCTGTATCTGCTCAAATGCTCGCAGAAATGATACTTCGGCAACTCGGGCAACTTTTGACGTAAGAGCTCAGGCTATGTGAGAAACCACGTCATCCT
>CAYSLA010000270.1:0-2831 GCA_964431685.1 uncultured bacterium
TGGTCGAGGTATCCGAAGCGCCTGTTGCAGCTTGATAGGTCTATTTTCAAGGGAGCGAGTGCTGCGCGGACCCGCCCACACGACTCGTGCGGCTTACAGGGACGTTCCTGTATAATCTGTGCTACGGTCTATTCCACGCCGAATCTATGCGCGTCAAGAGCGCGTCAGCCACTCGCTTCGCAGCCGCATTCACGTCGTAGTCGATGCCGGGCCGCAGCAGGGGGACGATATCCTGACCAAACTGCCTGTCCCCACGTTTGTGCTCGAGATTTTCCAGGAACTCCGAGGTGGAGATGCGAAGCCCGGATGCGCTGACGTATCTCACGAACATAGCCACCACCTGCTCAGGGTCTACGTCCGAATGCTTCAGTGCATAGTCCAGATCGAAGAGGTCTCTGCCTTTCCTGCGCTGGTATAACGCCCTGAGCTTCGTCCCCAGCAGTTCAGGCAGCGAGAACGTCGTGATGTCCGCTGCGCCGGTGAACCAGCGTGAGCTTACAGCAAAGGGCGTGCTCATCAGGTCGCCAATGTGCTCACGTGTGTTCGTTTCCACTTTCAGTCTGAGTGGCGTTCCAGCATCGGAGGTGAACCGATATGTCAATCGGAATGACTGATCTTTCGCGTCATACCTGGGTCTTCCGAGCCACGGATCGAGAATACCGCGCACTTGGTCCAGAGTAGAACCTATTGGCTCGACATCGACCTGAACAAGATCGATGTCCTCCGAATATCTGGCTGCAGGCACCAGGTGCAGCTTGTACAGTGCGGTACCACCACGGAAAGCAAGATGCCGCGCAATGTGCTCGTCGCTGAATAATTCGATGAGCGCCCGGCATATGATGAGATCCTGCTCAACCATCTCCGGTTGCGACCACGGTGCAGTCTGCTGCCATTCGGAGATGTATGCCGTTGGAATCACAGGTCCGCCTCGATCTCAGCATTCGCGATCACGCGCCACTTAGACTCACGCGGGCCATCCTTTGGAAGATCCGCGCGCATCGGCCGCCATGCCATCTGCTTGTTTCGGAGTTTCTCGGCAAGTGAACCGGTTTTTTCAGACCAACCCACGTAGTCCAGAAGCCACCCAAGGCGTTGGAGAGTCGCAACCCCCGCACCCGAATCAACCAATGCTGCGAGAGGATCAGCCTTGATCATCTCGCCGAGCTCCTGCAGCACCGTGGCTGCAAGGTCCAATGATGGGCACGCCTTCGGATACCGAAGAATATCGTAGGCAGTCACCTCGGGAGTACTGATCCTGAAGTACCCAGCCGGAGACTGCCTCTGCTCACAGAAGTCGTCTTGAATGCTCTTCTTGTACAAGAATGAGACGTGGTAAGGACCCTTGTCTAAGTCCGCGAAGACCCTGTCGCGGACTACATGCACTCGCTGCGGCTTTTGGTGAGATGCGCCGTGCATCATCGCCGCAGTTAGTATACCGATGTAGTACTGCCCGCCAAGATGTTTCATCCAGTCGTCGATGAACCATTCCACTGGTAGAAAGCCGCTGCCTTGATGCTGCGGATCTATGATGACATAGAAACCCCTGCTGGGCGAGAAGAGCCAACCCTGTTTGGCCAACCTATCGATGGCTTCCCAGGTCTTCCTGCCCGTGCCGATGGCGTTCCTAGCATCTTCCAAGGAGAACGTATAGTAGCCTCTCTCCAGCTTGGAGAGCATATAGTCCTTTGCGCGTTGTACTTTCATTTGCGCACACTCCCGAAAAACGCGGGTTTACACAAATGATTGTACCGGCCGATGCCTAACAAGTCAAGCGACTTTTCTGGCCATTTGCCAGTGGTGTCCAGACCGTCTGGTATCGCGAAATCATGATCAGTTCGGGACAGAGACAGGCTTCAGTGGATTTTGGACCGTACGCCGTTTAACGGACACTCGGTTAGTAGTATAATCTAAGCGAGGTGTTTTGTGGTACGACGTAATTACAGTGATGAGTTCAAGGAAGAGGCAGTAGAGCTGGCACGGCGGAGACCAGCGGACTGACTGATCCACCAGCCCATCAAGGACTAGGCTACACGCTCAGTTCCTGCGTCCTATGCAGGGCTTCTCTGTGTCGAGCGCACCACTTCCATCAGGGCTTCTATATTCCTCCAGGGATAGGGAGGGAACGGCGGATTTGTGTCACCGATAATGTGCCTGAAACCGGACGTGGACTCAAGCACATACTCTGTTCGTGCCCTCAAGTCGTCAGCATCTTCGGCGTAGAATAACTCACAGTTAATTCCGCCGCGTGTGACGATGCTATCTCCGATATCGCGGCGTGTCTCTGCCAGATCCACAACATCCCCTGTGGGAGGAGAGGAAAGACTCTCGACAACCCCCACACCCATGCGCTGATATGCCTCTGAACTCGCGATATCCCTCAGTTTCCCACACGTGTGCACCCAGGACAGAGCACCGTGATACTCCGCAAATTGTGCTACTTGCCGGGCTTGTGGAATCATATAGCTCTCGTACAGGCTGGGAGACAGCCACTCATAGCCGTTCACCGCGATCCGATAGATGTCTACGCCGCAGTCCGCCGCTGCACCAAGGAACACGAGGTCTATCTGCCAGAGCATGTCCATCAGCTCTTCCATTAGCTCCGGCCGGTCGTAGAGCATCATCAGACCGGTGTCTTTGTCCATGTAGGGATGGATCAGAAGGGTCATCCCCGGCGGGGTAAGGCCAACCAGAGTGGGGATTGCTCCCCTGATCTCGTCTGTCGCTGCTCGGAACACCTCGGATAGGGCACGTCTCGGGAAATTCGTGTTGGCTATTACCTTTAGCCCGAATAATTCTTGATAGGAGTAAATGGAGCACACTCTGTCGAAGTA
>CAYSLA010000271.1:0-2812 GCA_964431685.1 uncultured bacterium
CGCGATTGACAACAACAGGCCCTTGTCAGGTAACATGACGTAACTTGTGGAGCGGGATTGGTGTCGAAAACCATTGCTGCCGGCACTGCTGTTCATCGCGGTGGCGGTCGAAGGATTGCTAACACGAACAATGTCGTCTAAAGAAAGGCACTGTCAATGAACCAAACACTATGGCACTCAGTTGATACCCGAGAGGTTGCTGATCGGTTGGAGGTCGACCCTGAAACTGGTCTAGGCACAGAGCAGGTGGCAAAGCGAAAAGAGGAGTATGGGCCCAACGTCATAAGCAAGGGACGGCGCAAGAGCCATCTGCTTATGTTCCTGTCTCAATTCACTGACCCGCTCGTGGTAGTCCTGCTCGGCGCGTGCGTCATAACCTTCGCGCTGAAGGACTACGTGGACACAGGCGTCATCCTGGCTGTGGTCATCATAAACGCAATTATCGGCTTTGTCCAGGAGGAGAAAGCAGAGAGCGCCATCGAATCTCTGGCGAAGATGCTGACCGTAGAGAGCGTTGTTCTCAGGGATGGCAAGACACAAAGAATACCGGCAGAAGAGATAGTGCCCGGCGATATAGTGGTGCTGGCCGGCGGCGACAAGGTGCCGGCAGACATCAGAATCCTGGAGGAACGCAACCTGCGCGTGGATGAGTCCATCCTCACGGGAGAATCAGCGCCGGTCTCTAAGTCGCCCAATCCAGTCAAACCTGATGATCCCGTCAGCGACCGCACGTGTATGGCCTACTCGGGCACGCTGGTAACCGCGGGCTCGTGCAGGGGAGTGGCAATTGCGACAGGCGACGGGACTGAGCTTGGGAAGATATCCGGGCTCATAATGGCAGCTCCGGAGATTGCCACGCCTCTAACCCGCAAACTAGCCAAGTTCGGCAAGTGGCTTTCAGCTGCAGTGATTGGCATGTCGGCTCTAACCTTCGCGCTTGGGGTAGCCATGGGACACGACCCCAGCGAGACATTCAGCGCGGCGGTGGCTATAGCGGTGGCTATGATCCCTGAAGGGCTGCCCGCGATTGTCACTATTGTCCTGGCGGTCGGCGTCAAGAGAATGGCGAACCGGAACGCCATCATCCGCACTCTTCCCAGCGTGGAAACACTCGGCGGAGTAACGGTCATTTGCTCGGACAAGACCGGAACACTGACAGCCAATGAGATGACCGTGCGCCGGGTCTATGCCGGGGCAGAGGAATACGAGCTGGAGGGCATCGGATATGACCCGCGCGGTTACGAGATCGCGCCTGTAGACACCGACCGCTCCAAACTCGAGTGCAAGGCATTCGCAGAGTGTCTCAGATGCGGCTTGCTCTGCAATGAATCGGAACTCGTCGAGAAAGACGACAGGTGGCTTCCCGGCGGCGACCCGACGGAGGTGGCACTGATAACGGCCGCCATCAAAGCGGGCCTCGACGCTGAGACCGAAAGGAGTGTGCAGCCACGAGTCGACGTGATCCCGTTTGAGTCCTCAAACATGTATATGGCAACCCTCAACGAGTCGCCGGACGGTTCGAGGGTGATCTACGCAAAAGGCTCTCTTGAGCGCATCCTCGCAGCATGCTCAACCCAGTTTTCCGAATGTGATACCCTCCCCATCGACGTGGAACACATAGAGCACAGGGCTGATGACTTGGCCCGGCAGGGCTTCCGCGTCCTGGCGTTTGCTCGAAAGAGTGTCTCCCCGGAAAAGTCTTCTCTGGATCAATCCGATCTGAACGATATGACCTTCCTGGGGATCCAGGCGATGAGCGACCCAGCCCGCCCTGAGGCGATAGCCGCGGTGCACGAATGCAGAGCGGCCGGCGTCGATGTGAAGATGATTACTGGCGACCACGTATCCACTGCACACGCGATTGCGCGCGATATGAGTATCGGAGGACTGGACCCCAAGTCCGTTACGGGTTCGCAACTGACGGAGATGACGGACGAGGAGTTTGACCGCGTGGCCTCCGATGCCTCGGTGTTTGCCCGTGTGGCTCCCGAGCAGAAGTACCGGCTGGTGGAGTCGCTGCGGGATGCTGGACAGGTAGTAGCAATGACCGGCGATGGAGTCAATGACGCTCCGGCGCTCAAGAGAGCTGACATTGGTGTCGCAATGGGAAGATCCGGGTCGGATGTGGCGAAAGACGCCTCCGACATGGTGCTCACCGACGACAACTTCGCGAGCATAGTGGCCGCCGTCGAGGAAGGCCGCACCGTGCTCAGCAATCTGCTCAAGACTCTGGCATATATTCTGCCTACAAACCTGGGCGAAGGTATGATCATTCTCGTCGCCCTGATCAGTGGACAAGTGCTCCCCGTAACGCCGGTGCAAATCCTCTGGATCAACACGGTAACCGCTATTACACTGGCGCTGCCGCTCGCTTTTGAGCCGCGGGAGCCGGGCATTATGGATGTTCCGCCGCGCAACCCGAACGCACCGATTGTATCTGCGGCGCTAATCACGCGCGTACTGGACGTTGGACTATACATGGTGGCTGCCGGTTTTGCCGTCTTTATGTTTGAACAGTCGAGAGGCGCGAGTGCCGCAGAAGCCCGGACAGCCGCTGTCTGCACAATCGTTGCCATCGAGGTGTTCTATCTGCTGCAAGCCCGCTCTGAGCGCTTGCCAATATGGAAGCTGGGTTTCTTCAGCAATCCGTATATCTGGGTCGGCATTCCGATTGTCGTGTTGCTGCAACTGGCTTTCGTCTATCTGCCGACGATGAACTTGTTCTTCAGCAGCGCGCCGCTTCCCGGTGACATCTGGCTGCGCATCATCCTGGCATCGATCCCGGTGATGGCGGTGGTTGGCATCGAACGGG
>CAYSLA010000272.1:0-2804 GCA_964431685.1 uncultured bacterium
CTGTCCAGGCCCAGTACTCTGGCTGCGGCCAGGTGATGGCCTTCCTCTGGCCAGTCGCAGTCCGGAGTATAGGCGTAGAATACACAGCTCAGCAGTTTCCCATCGCTTTCGTCTTTGACGATCCGACAGAACTGGTCGATGGCGTTGGCGGTTACCTCGTGGTGACACCTCGAGTAGTCGATGGCGCTACGATGTGCGTGCGGGTCGCGAAACATCCCCACAGATGCCTCGTGTCGCTCTGACACGCCGGGCACAGTCACACTGTCGAACGCCAAACGTTCCTGACGACCCCACGCACGGCCCAACGCCTGCTCGTCGTTTGCGTATTGCCGCCGAACAAACCTGATGAACGCCTGGCGCATTGGCTCGCTGGTGTCCGGCATGTTCATTGGACTCCACGAGTGCCACTCTCCCTGAATACCCCCGGCTACGTGGATTCCCAGCATGCGGTCGGCGTATGGTGCCTGGATCACGTGACGAACGAACCGGCGAAGGGCTTCGCCCATTTCGTCCAACCACCTCCGAGATGCAAGGGACTCGTGAGCCGTTCCGCCAAACCACGGTCCCGACTTCCACTGCCGTGGATTCGCGTACTGCGTGCACTCTTCGGGATGCTGCTCCACCCACCAGGGCGGCGCAAACACCGTCACTCTGGGCAAGCATAGAGCGCTCTCTGGTGTAACGTCGACAAACCCTCGCATGACCTCATCGAACTCGCTGTAGTCGTAGCCGTCCGGCCCTACCCAGCCCGGATAGACGAACCAGCTTGGTCCACAGAAAGTAAACACGTCGATGCCGCTGCGGACAAAGGCCTGCGCGTCCTCGGGCTGGATGGCGAGTTGCCACAACCACATGCTGAAGTCTGGCTGCCGCTGCCGAAACATGCATGGCTTGCCATTGTGGTCACGAATATCTACTTTCGGAAGACTCATAGCGCTCTCCTCTTGATCCGCAGAACGTCTTTGCGGGATCCAGGCCGGAACTGCCTCAGACTATCCCCAGGCGCTCGCAGTGCTCAAGGGCAAACTTGTCCGCCTTGGTCTGTTTGTAGGCCCCTTTGAGACCCTGCACGTGGTCCAAATAGTGGCTGAATTCGTGTAAGAAGACCGCAAGCAGCAGATCTTCCGGCCGAGACACGGTCACCTTTCGCAGAACCTGCAAAACACTGGTCTCTCCATTGCGCTTCTTCTTACGGATGTACTCCGATGTCTTGAAGCTAATGTCCAGAGGATAGCGGTTCGTCCCGTTGATTCGCAGCCTTATGAAACGTCCTTCTTCGTAAGAGCGACACCGCCTGTAGTATGTTCCGGAGCAGTATCTTCTGGAGCCTCGCGGGCAGTATTTCACCTCGACGATGAGACCATCAGGATTGTAGTCTGAGACGGCCGACCGCAGCAGGTGTTCTATGGCTATATTGGTGCGATTAACTACTATCATCGCCCTTGACCGTACGCTCCTACTCCGGCTCCCCGACTTGTCGCAATACTCGCCCCGAGCATGGATGACAGGAAACTCACAGCAAGCCCGATAACAGATATGGGACCAAACGCGATACCGACATACACCGACGTTGACGAGAACGAAGAGGCTGATGTGATGGCTAATCTGCACGACAGCGCCAGAACCAGCAGGCAGCCAATCTGAACCACAAGCACCCTGCAAGCTGTCGGAAGCGACCCATCCCTCGAACCCCACTTCACGGCGAAGAACCCAGAGAACAATGATGCCAGGAAGGCGACAACAATACCACCCGCCAACACGCCAGCCCCAAACGGCTTTACAGACCTGGCGTTATCATCTGATCTTTGCAGCCCGGTGTAGAGTCCGGCTCGAGCGTATAGTGGGCGCGTCTGACGGTCGAGCGCGGTAATCTCGCTGGTGACACGTCCGACCGCCGAGCCTCCGTAGACCATAGTGTACGCGATACCGCAGGCCGCAGGCACCATCTCAAGCCCCCTGGCCCCGCTTTCTTCCTGGCCGCCCAACATGCGCACAGACAACACTGCCCCAAAGAGGACCGAGATCACGGCGCAGATCATAACTACTGACTTTCCGGAGACCCACCACTGCCCGGGCGCGCTTGACGGCCGTGTGCGCCTGAGTGCGGCTGCAACTCCGAGATACGAAAACATCATCCCATACAACACTCCATATCCAAGCGTGCTCCAGAAAGAAGGGCTAAAGTCGATCATGGGCGGAGAAACGGTGACCCCGCCGATCTCCGGCAGAAGCCCGGCGTCCATCTGAGCAGATATGACGAGGGACAGCATGGCCAGCGCAGCCCCATAAGCCACCGCGAGAAGACAGCACAGCGACACCGCACCTGCCACGCTATCGCACCTTCTCACGCAGCCGCCACAGTAGCCACCGACAATCAGGGCGAGAAACGGCAGGCACATCCAGACAGTCACCGGCAACGCCACCCACGCACGCACTGCTTCCGGTTCGCCGGCCCCCGACGAAATTGACCCCGCACCGCTCAGCGAAATGCACTGCACGGCGAATGCGTTGAGTCCGGCGCGCTTGATGGTTTCGATTCCAGCGATCCTCTGTGCTTCCGAACCAAACAACCCCACACCGAACCGTGTGAGCAGATAGCTGCCTGCCAGAAGCACCGTCATCGCAACCAAAGTTCCGACAACGACCGCAGCGAGATGGTTGCCGGGTCTCGGATAAACGCTCGTGCCACCTTTCATGACCAATACTCCTTTCCAAACACGTTAGCAACTGCCTAGCTCGGACAATTCACGAGAAGCACGATTGTCCCGCACACTGTCATTCCGACCAGAAGGAGGAATCTCACC
>CAYSLA010000273.1:0-2788 GCA_964431685.1 uncultured bacterium
ACGCAGGGCCCGTGGATAACTCTATTTTCTGAGTAGGATGACGTGGTTTCTCACAAAGACTGAGCTCTTACAACTTTTCTTCCAAGTGAGGTTTGCAATGCTGCACGGATGTGGTATAATGAAGTAGCTTATCAGTTAAGGTGCTTAACTGATTTGAGTGGAGTTGAGAATGAAGCACGATTCTTCGGAATATGCCGAGATTCTGGCTGAGCTCTTTGTGGAAGCTGTGCAGAAATCGGAGGAGAAGGGCATCGCGGCAGCGTGTCCCGAACTGACGCCTTCGCTGCTGGCGTGTCTTGAGCTTGTGTGTGTCAGCGGGTCGTGCTCAGTTCGAAACGTTGCTCAGGGGCTGGACATTAGCCTTTCTGCGGCGAGTCAACTCGTGGACCGGCTTGTGAAGAAGAACCTGGCTACACGCAGGGAGAACGAATCCGACCGCCGTGTTATCGAAGTTGAGCTTTCTGACGAAGGGATAGAGACGGTCAAGAGGATACGAGTCCGCAGATCGCAATGGTTCGCTTCCGTGGCTCGCAGGATGTCAGCGGAAAAGCGCAAGGCGTTCGTTGAAGGCATGGAGGAGTTCCTGCTGCACGCGGTGGAGGGCAGCAACGACGTGAACAAGGCGTGCGCGATGTGCGGCAGGAAGCACGTGGCATTCTGTGTGGTAAACAGGATACGGGGTGAGATTGATTCCACGGTCGAAACCGTGGGGACCGGATAGTTTGCAAAGGAGTCTATGATGGGACAGGGATACAGCACTGTAGTGATGGAACACTTCGCCAGCCCAAGAAACGTCGGGGAAATCGAGAACCCGGATGGGGTTGGCAGTGTAGGTAACGCCGTATGCGGCGACATAATGAAGATGTATATCAAGGTCGAAGACAACGTTATCAGTGACGTCAAGTTCAAGACCTTTGGCTGCGGGGCGGCGATCGCCAGCAGCAGTATGGCCACGGAGATGATAAAGGGCAAGACAATTGAAGAGGCCCTTGCCCTGACCAACGACGCTGTTGCGGAGGCGCTGGGAGGCCTGCCAAAGGTCAAGATGCATTGCAGCGTACTCGCCGAGCAGGCTGTCCGCAGTGCAGTTGACGACTATATGCGCAGGACCACTGGGCAGGGCCTTGAGATGAAGTCCGACAGTGAACTGCATCCTGAACTTGAAGAGATTGCGTAGACCGATATCCAACGCGCTATTGCGCACTACCGAAAGGGGTAACTAATGACCGAGCAGACAAAGAGTGATCTTTACCTGAAAGTTGACGAAGTAATACAGACTGTCAGGCCTAACCTCCAGGCAGACGGCGGAGATATCGAGCTTGTCGATGTCGTTGACGGTGTTGTCAAAGTGAAACTGCAGGGAGCGTGTCACGGCTGTCCAATGGCTGCGATGACCCTGCAGATGGGCGTTGAGCGCGTTCTCAAGAGCCAGATTCCGGAGGTTACCGGTGTCGAGAGCGTGGTAGACGACGAGGAGTAGACTGTGGCGTGGATGTTTCGGGATTCTGGGCAGTGCCAGGCTAATGGGTTTGACGAGTCCAGAATCCCGAAACAACGTTGCTATGCGATACTTCGCGGGCGTGTGCCCCGAAGCCCGCCGGGCGTATGTTTCGGGATTTCGGTCTTCACCAAGCGAACGGGTTTGACGAGTCCAAAACCCCGAAACAACCTCACACTTACGGCTACTTCTTTGCCTCCACGACCAGCGGTGCCAACATCTTCTCCAGATCGTCATCATCTCCTGTAACAGATACGCCGTCGAAGAGACTCCACACTTCAACGTGTGAGGCGCTCCCGCCCGGCGCAAGGGTCGCCAGCGGTCCCACGCTCTCAACCTCCATGAACGTCCCCGACGTGAATGTCTCACAGTTGCACCCGTGGTCCGGGTAGGTCGCGCCTTCGATGTGCGGGAATGTTTTGACAAAGAGTTGTCCGTCGACAGCATATCCTGCCCATCCCTGCTTGTTGGCCAACCCGACCTTCTGCGGGTGATCGA
This sequence comes from uncultured bacterium, assembly GCA_964431685.1. Lineage (GTDB taxonomy): Bacteria > Armatimonadota > UBA5829 > UBA5829 > UBA5829 > CAYSLA01. The sequence continues at coordinate 1,997 of CAYSLA010000273.1, forward strand.
TCTTGGCGTCGCAGAAGAGCCGCAGGAACTTCTTGCTAAAAGTCCAACGTGAGTCGCTCAGATCTGTGTAGTGCCAGAGCACCATTGGCCTTGCCGGCAGCAGGTACTCTGTGTGTGGTCTGAAAGGTTCCTGTGGGAATATAGCGGTTCCGCCGGACGCCATGATCGTCAGCGCCCACGGCGCCAGTTCCACCGGCCACAGGTTTCTGTTGGTCAGGGTGTGGGTGATCTTGAGTCTTGTGCCGGACGATGACATCTCCAGAAGCATCTGTTTTTCGACTCCCGTGGCCTTCTCCACAGCCTGCGAGGTCTGCAGCGCATTGCTGCCGACCGTCTCGATCGTCACCGGTTCATTGTCCGGATAGTAGCTGCGCGGCTTTGCCTCAGGTGCGTGCCAGAGTCTATGTCCGCCCATTGGATACCAGTCGCCCAGCTCGGTGCTTACCGGTCCCGACAGCCCGATCTCTCCCAGCACGTTCTTTCCTCCCGCGAACCTGTAGCAGATCACTCTTGGGCCTCGGTCGGCGGTCACCAATGCTTCTACGGTGCCGTTTGTTATTCTCCAGCAAGCTCCGAACTCTCCGTAGCTCGTCTTCTCCAGATGCAGATTACTCATAGTGCGTTGTCCTCCAAAGGCAGTGGTCACGGCTCTATCAACGCGCCCGTGGGCACGCGTGTAAGTCACCAGGTGAGTGTTATGTGCGAGCCATCGGATTTCCTTCAGCAACCAGTTACTCCGAATGACGTAGCGAATCGATTACAGCGCGGCCTGTCGTGATGCAACGCGTGCAC
>CAYSLA010000274.1:0-2540 GCA_964431685.1 uncultured bacterium
TTTCATTCCCTTGTGCGGCCCGTACGGGTCGTGATTGACTGAACTTGGTTCAGGACCCATCCCTTCTCCGGATGGGTGCCGGATATCCTGAACTTGATTCAGGACCGGCATGACGTAGTACTCAGCGAGACTGAGCTCTTGCACGAAAGGTTGCAATACTCGGCGCGACGTGATATAGTATTAGGGTTGTCTTGGGACAACCTATTTGACCGTCGTTATGTACAAGGGGTGATAACCAGTTGCCGAATATCAAGTCAGTTGTTAAGGATGTCAAGAAGTCTCGCGAGCTCAGAGCGCGCAACGTCGACACGAAGAGCCGAATCAAGACCCTGGTAAAGAAGACCAACGCTGCCATCGCCGATGGCGGGGAGAACGCTCAAGCACTGCTGACCGAGACTGTCAAGACAGTAGACAAGGCTGCAAAGCGCGGCATCATACACAAGAACGCCGCCGCACGCCGCAAGTCAAGGATAATGAAGCGGGCGGCTGCAGCGTCCAAACAATCGTAACAACTCACCGATTATCATACAGGGGCCAGGCGCCGCTGCGCTCTCGATGGCAACTACGCAGTCAGACGTGAGCAGCCGCCGTGCCCTTTTGCATTTGTGACGACCGATGGCACTCAAGGTTCAAGACCTCTATCTGACACTACAACGCCTGGGGCTTAAGGGCGGAGACGCTGTTCTGCTCTACGCATCAGACTCATTCGCCCGGTCGCTGGAGGGAGGCGCGGCCTCGGTTGTAGATGCGGCAATGTACGCCATCCGGCCCTCTGGCACCCTTGTCTGCCAGTGCACACACCCCTCAAGAGCAGCGGACCCCACGTACTCAGTATCCGACTACCTGTGCAGTCTGCACGATTCGGTCGTGAGCTCGCATCCGTTGTATCCGGTGGCGGCAATCGGACAAATGGCATCGGAGATCACCAGCGGACACGAAAAGTGCCATCCTTTTGGACGAAATTCGCCATTTCACAGGCTCTACAAGTCCAAAGCCAAGCTTCTGCTTGCTGGAGCTGAGCAGTCGGCAAACACTCTAGTTCACCTGGCGGAGGAGATGGCAAGGTTGCCCTATCTGGATCGGTCAGAACCGGTGGGAACAACGCACGCGTCGGGAAGAGACTCCGTTGTGTGGGTCCGCAAATCAGGCTGTCGAGCTGGCTTCGGCGTGGTCGACGAGCTGATGGAAGAAAACGCGGACACCCTGGAGTCTGGTTTTGGCCAGTTCAGAATTCGGACAATCGGCGTTCGAGAGATCATTGATACCACTCTAGGCTTGCTCTCCATAGACCACGAAGCTCTTCTCTGCGACAACCCCACGTGCGAGGCATGCGCCGAAGCCCGAGCTATGATAAGCGCTGTGGAAGCGGAACAACAGGACAATGAGATTGTTCAGCTTAGCGAAGAAGAAGAGCGCACCCGCATAAACGTCGAAAAGCGTCTGCAAACCGGCAGAGTCCAGCATTTTGAACGACATGCAGGCGATACGTCGCTGAACTAGTTTTACGAATGCGCAGTTACTGGATGATCTCGCGCTTCGAAACAGAAGCAGAACCGGCCGATGATCCGAGGTCTGCAGTCCCGCAGCACAGGAAGACCGCCTGCTTTGCGCGCTGTCAGTTCCGGCGCGGACCTAGCAGATCGGCCACGTGCTCATCTCCCGTGATCGGAACGACACCGTCTCCGTGAATCCGACACGGAGCGCCAGTTCTCGCGCACGGTCGTAAGCCCTGGACAGATGAGTGGGCTCGTGCGCGTCGGCGGTTATGATCAGCGGAATATCACGTCTGCGCGCCTCTTTGAGAATGAACTCGGATGGATACTGCTCGCCGATATTCTTGTACCAGCCTGACGTGTTCATTTCCATCGCCATTCCGGCGTTAGCTATGGCGTCGAGGGCGGCCAATGCGTGGGACGTCAGATCAATGCTTGGCAGGTGACCGAACTTTTTGAACAGGTCAAGATGACCCGCAATGTCGAACATCCTGCTTTCCGCCATTCTTCGTACGTCTTCCCAATAGCCAAGTATAACGCTATCGCGCTCGTCCTGGGAGATGTTGTCCCAAACGTCACGGACATTGTCAATGAAGAAGCCGTTGGAGATGTGAACTGAGCCAATCACATAGTCCAGCCGCACCGATTCAAGCACTCCGCGAAGGCTTTCTGCTGTCTCCGGGCAGTAGTCTGCCTCAATTCCACGCCGGATTGTTACTCGCCCCTCAAACTCGCGGGCGATCTCCTCTACCTCGCAAACATACTGACCGATGAACTCAATGGGCATACTCCAATCCATGCGCACGTCGTTGGGCATAAGCACGAAGTGGTCGGAGAACCCCAGCTCCTGTATCCCCTGCTCCACTGCGGCATTGGGATACGCACGCAAAGGCTGAAGACCGTCAGAATAGGTTGAGTGTACGTGGTAGGAAGTGATCATCTTAGTTGACAGTTGACAATGGACAGTTGAAAGTGAAGGAACGGATAGGGATTGGCGCGCCTGGAGGGACTCGAACCCCCGACCCTCTGATCCGAAGTCAGATGCTC